>JAAUOU010000023.1 GCA_012034765.1 Pleurocapsaceae cyanobacterium CSU_1_1
CGATCAAATCGAACAGAAATTAAAGGATTATTTCTTATCTCATCAACTTCAGACACCGCAACAGATTAAGAATACTATTCGTCATATCTGTGATTTAGTTCGGTAATCTTTGGGCGGGATGGGAGTATGAACATGGGATGATGCTTTTTCCTAAACAAAAGCTAGCTCAACAACATCCCGATTGGATTTTAAAAACTTCTGATGGCAGACAATATATCGAACAACATCTCTGGTTAAACCCTGAAAATCCAGAAGTACAAGAATATTTCGTTAATCTATTTACAGAAGTAGCTCAAAAATATCCAAAACTTTATGGAATTCAAGTGGACGATCATTGGGGAATTCCCATTATTTTTGGCAATAAAACTCAAGCAATGACTGAGTTAACTCGGAGAATAGTTCGAGCAGTTAAACAAACTAGTCCAAATTTAATTATTTCTCTTTCTCCTAATCCTTATCAATTTTCTGTTAATAAATATTCTTTAGATTGGACGAGATGGATCGAAGAAAAATTATTTGATGAGTTAGTTATACAAATTTATCGCCCTGATAGCCAGCAAGTAACTGAATCGATCTTAACTTCTGGGATTAAAGAAGCCAGTCAATACGTTAAAGTTGCAGTAGGAATTTATGCTGGTGGAGATCCACAATTGAAATCTTTAAGTGAAATTGATCGACAAGTTAATGTAGTCAAAAAATTTGATTATGGTTATTCTATATTTTCTTGGGAATATACTTCAATCTTTTTACGTAAAGCTATTTACTTATTTAGGCAATTACTTCAATGTCATATTGCTTAACATCTAATGCTAACCATATAATTTCAGGATTTGCATCTTCATAATACCTATGATCTCTATCGTCAAGCTGTGAGGTATTGAAGTATGTTTTTTAGCGATCGCTCTATCTAAAATATTATTGTCTCAGCATTTTTACCATGTCTTTAGAACATGATTCTGCATTACTTTCTCTAAAGCAGCCTGGAGCGATCGCGATTTTCAAAGTGATCCATTTTTTGCACTGGTTTGCCGTGCTGAAACAGCATAATTGTCGGTAAGTTACGGATGCGATAATGATTAGCTATTTTTAAATTTTCGTCAGCATTAATTGAGATTAGCTTAATCGAGCCTTTATTTTCTGTAGAGAGTTTTTTTAAGATGGGTTCAATTAACCGACATAAACCACACCAAGGAGTCCAAAAATGTACCAACACAGGCTGCTCGGATTCAATAACTTCTTGTTGAAAGTTGGCTTCGTTAACTACAGAGATCATGTTAAATGAAAAGGTTTGATAAGAACTTGTTTTAAATGCTTGGAGCTATGCTACACCCAATCGGGATCACTGAAAAGGCTATATTTAACAGTTTCATCCGTAGAGGCGACACAAAAATCAGAAAGCTTGCTGAATCAAGATTTTAACCCTCATACCTGGTGAGATGGTATTTAGGTGTCACTTCGTTTTTCAACTAACTGAAATATTTCTGTAGCAACCCGATCGCATACTCCTACTGCTCCAAGACGGGATCGTATTTCTTGATAGCCTACGCTAATTTCTGCTTGGATAGTGGAGTTTGATAAAAGTTTCATAGCTTCGGTGGTAATGTTCTCCGCAGTAACTTCTTCCTGCTGCAATTCAGGTACTACCATGCGCTCCATAACTAAATTTGGTGGAGACATCAAAGGAACTTTAAACCCAATCCTGCGACCGATCCAGGCGGTAAGGGGATTAATGCGATAGATAACTACCTGGGGAATATTTAACAAAGCGATTTCGAGGTTAACCGTACCTGATTTAGCGATCGCCAGATCGGCAGCAGCGATCGCATCTAGGGTTTTACTATCGAGAATTTGTACAGGTAGGTTATATTCAGCCACTGCGGAGGTAATTGCTGAGTGGTAGCTAGCTAAAGATACAGGAATTAAAAATTTAACTTCGGGCATCTGTTTGAGAATTTGTTGCGCAGCAGCGCACATCACTGGGAGTAAGTACTTGATTTCCTGCTGGCGAGAAGCGGGTAGTAGAGTCACGATCGTATCTGACAATTTCAGTCCCAGATTTAAACGAGCCTGTTCTTTACTTGGGGCATGTTCCATTCGATCTAGGAGAGGATGACCGACTAAAACAGCATCAATTTTTTTGGTTTTGAAATACTCATATTCCCCAGGAAAGATTGCCAGCAGTTTGTCTACCACCTTGGCGATTTTACCAGCGTTATTTAACATTGGTACTGCCCAATCTTGGGGGGCAATATAATAGACGACACAGATCTGAGGCAGATGCTGTTTGACATAGCTAGCCAAAGCCAAATTAGAGGCAGGATAGTCGATTAAGACCAAGACATCAGGAATGTTTTCTTGGAGATATTTTTTGGTCAATCTTTGAATCCTCAGAGTGGGTAGAATAAAGGGAATCGCTTCAATAAAACCCATCGAACCAATGGCTGCCGTATCCGCTAAGATTGTCGCTCCTGCTGACTTCATGCGATCGCCACCTAGACCTGCAATCTTTAAGTCAATTTGACGTTGAGCAGCGGCTTGATATAGGGATTTAACCAACATCGAACCCTGTAAATCTCCAGAAACTTCCCCTGTACTAATAAATATTTTCATCAAGTAATTGCTAGCGAGCATCGGTAAACTAACTGTAGTTTTAGATTAATAAAAAAGCTACAGGTTTTCTCTCTAATTAGGCTGTAACAACCAATTTTATTTAAATTTGTGCCACTTTTGCTCTGTATAATTACAAAGCATGATAATTCGGTAACAAAGCTATTGTTGAGTTCCTCAAAGTGGAAAGATGACTAAATTTTGGAGCAATGATTCTCAAATAACAGCTTGGGTAATAAATGAGCGCAGCAGATTCCATTGTGCTGGATTTTTCGGCAGCTTAATGGGTTGTTGTTTAGTTAGTTATCCCCTCGCAGCCCAAGTTACACCCGATGATAGTCTTGACACGGAAACTAGTACCGAGAATAACGTTACGGAAATTACTGGGGGGACTCGCGCCAATAACAACTTGTTTCATAGTTTTCAAGAATTTTCCGTTGAAACTGGCAACACAGCTTATTTTAACAATGGTGCTGAGATTAGCAATATTATTGGTCGCGTTACAGGCAGCAGTAGCTCAAATATCGACGGTCTAATTCGGGCTAATGGAGATGCTAATTTAATCCTGATCAATTCCAACGGGATCACTTTGGGTAGTAACGCCAGGTTAGACATTGGGGGGTCATTTTTGGGTAGTACTGCCAACAGCGTAGTGTTTGCCGACGGTATTGTATTTAATACGGATCTAAATACCCAACCTTTATTGACCATTACCGCCCCTGTTGGCTTACAGTTGGGACAAGATTCAGCAGCAATTGAAGTGTCTGGAACAGCACCTACTCAGAGACTAGAAATATCTCCAGGGAATACCTTTGCTTTGGTGGGTAACGGCATTACTTTTGACGGTGGAGTGGTAACAGCCGAATCTGGCAGAATTGAGCTAGGTAGCGTTGGTTCAGGACAGGTCAGCATTAGGGAAATTACTGCGGGATGGCAGTTAGGATATGAATCAGTAAGTCAGTTTGGGGAACTACAGCTATTAGGCGGTTCTGCTTTACTCAACCCAAACATATCTGCTAACTCCACAGGAGGAATTCAGGTGCAGGGAAGCAATATTGTTTTAGAGCGATCGCAAATTGCAGCTCAAACCCTAGCAAATGCTCCAGGGGGAAATATTGTAGTTAATGCCTCAGAATCTTTAGCCTTATCTGGAACAGCAGCGCTGGGCGAAAACAGTTCGCAGATCTCTAATAACGTGAGAGCAGGTGCTAACGCTCAGGGTGGTTCAATTGACATCACCACAGGCAAGCTAGATATTAATCCGCGCTCGTTTATTGATAACAGTATCTTTGGTGCGGGAAGTGCTGGAGACATTACAATTACCGCGCAAGAAATTAATCTCAATGGTGCGGGATTTTTAGAATTTCAACAAAAGTACCGCCTTGATGTTCTTCAAGGAACTTTACGACCAGGGAGTCGGCTCACAGGCATTTTTGCGGGTACTGCTACTACTGGTGCCGCAGGAAACATTACGATTGATACTAATTCTTTAAATTTAACAGACGGGGCAATTATTTTTACTCCTGTCTATACCGCTGGAGATGGCGGAAATATTAACGTCACTGCCCAGGATATCGATCTGAGTAAGTCCGCAATCCAGAATGGCGGAGGGGTGGACAGTTTAGCCACTGCTTCTCTTGGCAATATTAATCTGACTAGCGATCGCTTAAAGGTCAGTGATGGAGCAACGGTAATTAATGCAACCTTTGGTAATGTTTCAGGAGGTAATATAAAAGTAGTAGCTGACTCAATTGATTTAAGCCGTAGTCTCCCAGAGAGCATCATTGGCACGGGATTATTTACCAATACCACTTTAGGCACAGGGTCGGGTGGCGATCTTAATATAAGTGCCAATACCATAAAATTAGCAGATGCCGTCATTGCCAGTAATTCAGGGGCAGTACTCCCAGATGATACAGTCATTCCCTTTGGAGGTTTAGGGGGAGATATTCAGATCCGAGCTAAAGAAAGTATTGAAGCATCAGGAATTGTTTTTGATACTGATAATCAACAGCTATCTGTAAGCACGAGTGCGGGTATTGGCACCTCTACCTATAGTCCTGCTGATGGCGGAAATTTAACTATTGATACTGGTAGAATCTTAGTCTACAACGGAGCAAACTTAAGTTCGTCTACCTTCAATGCAGGTGATGGGGGGAAGCTGACGATTAATGCCACTGATTCGGTTGAGCTAGTGGGTTTCACCAGCACAACAGGCATAGCTAGAGGTGGCTTATTTGCTTCTTCTAGTATTGTTTCTCCTGAGCAAATTACGGGTGCTTCAGGCAACATCACTATTACTACTCCCAATTTAACAGTCCGCGATGGCGCAATTATAGACGTACAGAGTGATAATTTGAGCGATGCAGGCAGTATCGATGTAGTTAGTGACTCAGTTTTATTAACTAATAGAGGGGCTTTATTTGCCACCACGAAAGATGGAGCGGGGGGAAATATTAGAATTGATACCAAGGTGCTGCAACTAAACCGTGGACTAATCAACGCTTCTGTCCTAGGCAAGGGAACAGGGGGCAATATTGACATTACCGCTCAAGATTCTGTAAACATTACTGGTTCAAGCTTTGAACAAGTTCAGTCAACTCTGTTCGATCCTCAAATAATTACCCCTGAATTTTTAGCAAGCCTAAGCATTGACCAAATCAATGATGGTATCATCGCCGCCTCTATCAGTACTGGTAATGCGGGCAGAATTAATATTAAAACCACGAATCTAACTATGAAACAAGGAGGTTTAATTGCTACTGCCACGGCAGGAAACGGAGCAGCAGGATCTATTTTGCTTAATACCTCAGAATCGCTGGTAGTAGATGGTTCTTTTATTTCCAACAATACTTTATTTAGTGGTAGAGGAGGCAATATCGCAGTTGATACTAGTCGATTAGAAATTTTGCAGGGAGGAAGAATTACAGCTTCCACACTTGGTCGAGGCAATGGTGGCAACGTTGCTATTAATGCCCGTGAGTCAGCAACCGTCACAGGAAATGTAGGCGATGTAGTTAGTAATATTTCCGTAGGAGCGCGATTACTCCCCACAACTACTGGCAACGGTGGTGATTTAACAATTAATACGCCCCAGTTGAAAATTGACGATCGCGCAGCTCTTTCCATTGGCTCTACAGGTAGTGGTGATGCAGGCAGTCTGGAGGTGAATGCGGACTCGATTATAATTGATCGCCAAGGAATAATCTCCGCAGACACTCAATCTGGTGAGGGCGGCAATATCAGCTTAAATGCTGACAATATCTTTTGGCGAGGAGGGAGTTTTACCACTGCCACATCAAGAGGAACTGGCAACGGTGGTAATATTACCATCCAGGCGAATAATCTGCTCGCTTTAGAGGGTAGTCGTGTCACTGCTAATGCTGTTAGAGGAATAGGAGGAAATATTCAAGTTGACACCAAAGGATTGTTTCTCTGTGATTCTTGCCAGGTAACTGCTAGTTCTGAATTAGGTTTAGACGGGGTAGTAGACATCGAAACTCTAGAACCGACCACCCTAAATTCTCTAGATGTACCCCAGCAACTAACTCAACCCCAACAACAAGTCGCGTTGGCTTGTCCCTCAGAACCAAATAATAATATTAGTCAGCTAACGATCACTGGTCGTGGTGGCTTGCCAAATCGACCCCAAGAGCCATTAAATGCGCGATCGCTGATTGAGTTTACTCCTACTGCTACTATGAAAACACCAATCAAACAGACCTCTTTACCTGCTCCCGCCCGTGGCTGGTATCGTCATTCTGATGGTCAGGTGGTGCTGACAGCCAATGCTGGAGCTAGCTTACCTAATAATTCGCCGATCAAGAGTACAAATTGTCATCATTAAATTAGCTTTATTAAATCAAGATGAATATCTTCAATCAAATCGTCACTGCGATCGATAATCCCGAACAAGAAGCGAGCAATAATCAGCTAAGTTCAATCCTAGATACGGTACAGCAGTTAAGCGGTAATTATCAAGCTAACCCCAGCGCGGTAGAATCAGCAATGTCAATTGTAGGTAATTATACTAAGTCAGCGCTACAACAGCAGTGTAATCAGGGTGGTACAACCCAGGTCAATCAGATGTTAAATCAGTTTGGAGGGACTCAGGCTAGTCCTCAGGTGTTATCAGCTTTATTTGGTAGTTCACAGCTACAAAGTATGATTACGCAAATTAGCCAACGTACTGGCTTGAATTCTCAAACAATTCAGTCAATGCTGCCTATTCTCGTGCCTTTAGTGCTGAATCTATTAAAGACAGGCAATCACAAAGGTAACCTTCAGGGGGGTAATCCTGTGTTAAACAGCTTTCTTGATTCTGATGGCGATGGCGATGTTGATGTTAGTGACATGATGACTATGGCTTCCCGTTATCTTGGTAGATAAACTGCACCTGCTACTATTTTCAATAATACGCCTAGTCTAAATCAGAGTTTCTGTCCATTTTGGCATGGAATAATTGCTTTTAAGTATTTTGAGCGATGCCTAAAAGATAAGCGATCGCCCTAAAGATAAGCGATCGCCCTAAAAGATAAGCGATCGCTTTTGATTTCAACTACTAGATCCGCAGTTTTAGTTAAAGGCAGAATAAACAATTCTGGATGTAGTGCTTTCCAGAAATATTCCACAAAGGAATCTATCTCATCATCGCTCATCCCGTCCTTACCTTGAGCAATCATCTTGTGTTCGGCTTCTTTACGCCACTGTTTACTAAGACGATAATCTTCAGGATATAAAACGATCAGGCTGTCTAGTTTTGACCATAAAGGTAAATAAGCCTGGAGACGCTGATTATTATCTCTGGCAAACTGTCGATCTTGTTCTGTAACTATAGGTGGGGGACAGTTATTAAAAGAATCTGTGTCTAGAGGCTGCACCCCAACGAACCACCCCTCAAATAAGAGAAGATCAGGTTTTTCGATAATTTCTGGAGTAGTGCGATCGCCTGCGCCGTCAAAGGCAGATTTATCAAAACGAGGTAGTAAAATCTGAGCAGTATTATTTTCTTGTAGGCACTGTTCAATTATCTTAATACCTAAAGCGATATCATGAGTACCAGGAGGGCCTCGCCAGACTAAACGTGGATCTTGCTGCTGTAATGCTTGTCTTTCAGGATAAGTAAGATAGAGATCATCCATAGAAAGGGTAGCAACAGAGAAGCCAAGATAACCAAGTATGTGTTGCAGAATTATACACAGGGTTGATTTGCCTGTTCCTTGACCACCTAAAATTCCTTGAACCAAAGTCCGATTTAACTTCTTTCTAGCTGTAGCTAAATTCAACGCCACGGGTAGCCATAGTTTTTCTAAGGTGGCGAGAATAGCAGCTTGCTCTTGAAATCCTAGACTTTGGCATATTACTTCAACTTCAGCCACAAGCTCTGCATAAAACTCAGACTTCTTACCCTGAACAACTAAACTTTCCAGTCTACGACTATATGCATTCTCACTGCTCATTGCTAAGATCCCAATTTAAAAGCTTCTAGAAAGATATCGTAGAGTAAGCCAATTTTAAACAAATTTAGCACATCGAGATAAAGCGGTCGCCTGGTAAGTGGAGTTCCTTTTTCTGGACGACGACGACGATACACCAACATACTAATTAGCTCAGTTGGCAGAAATAAAAGTATAGCAGCAGCAATATCCCAGACAGCATTTTGTCCTGCGGTAGTTACAATTGCCGAACCCATAAAAAATCCGAGCAAAAGACTGATCAGATTTAAAGAAACCCGTCGCCAAGGATTACTAAACAATAACTCTAGGCGATCGCCAGTAATTTCCACTAAAGTATTGAGACGGGTACGTTGCATTTTTGTTTAATTAACTAATTATCGATACGGCTATAGACCCACAAAGAACTTATCAATCCAACACAGTGAGCCAAAATAATGCTGAAACAGGCTTGAATAATAAACACATCTAAAGAATTAACAAATTCAGTATTGCTTTGATTATTGAAAACTTTGGCGGGATCGAAAGCTAAAGTTTTGGAGAGTACTATGCCTGTAATTGTTTCTCCACCTATAATGGTAATAATTGTGCCAACAATACTAGTGATAATCGCAATTTGAATCATTTTAATAGTAGTAGACTTCTTTGGCGGAAGAGTGTTGGGTTGAGAAAACTTACTCGCCATTTTGCCATATCTAAAAGTAATACATATTCCCACAACCAAACAAATTAATCCGCAGACAGCACAGAACAAGCTAAATCCAATTCCAGCATTACTTCTTTCTGCTTGATTGACGATCGCCAAAGCTAAAGTAACGGTGGATACAACTCCCAAGACTAACTGCATCCAAAACCCAGCCAATCCCGCCCATTTGAGAGCTGTAGCTACTTGGCGCATTCGCGCTGACTTGGACTGAGGAGGAGCAGAGCTGCTACTACCAGAAAAAGGTGTGATTTCTGATTCCTTCGGCATAGTTAAAATTCTCCTAAGTAAACAATAGCAATAAATTTAGTCAATTTAATAAAGATAGATTTATTATGACAATTCTAATCAACAGTTCAACTAACTAGTAACAAACAACCAAGAACAATTGATCTAGGATATAGATAAATTTTAACCAAGTTACAGAATTATTTGAGATTACATATCAAATAATAATAGACTAGATAAACAAGAGAGTTGGCGAGGTGGTTGCAGATTTGTCCTAGAGGCAAATTTGAGGAAAGTCCGGACTCCCGAAAGACCATACTTGCTGGATAATTCCCAGTGCGAGCGATCGCGAGGATAGTGCCACAGAAAAATACCGCCTTTTCATTAAACATTGAACATTAAACATTAAACAGCAACCACTGAGAAATGCTAAATGATAAATGCTAAATGAAATTGGTAAGGGTGCAAAGGTGCGGTAAGAGCGCACCAGCAGTATCGAGAGGTACTGGCTCGGTAAACCCCAGTAGGGAGCAAGGTCGAAGGGATTAGGGTTGGTCTTTTTCCCATCCCGACCAAGGAGAACCGCATGAGGTGTTTGGTAACAAGCATCCTAGATAGATAACTACCCTCAGATTATAAATCACGATAATCTGAGAACAGAATCCGGCTTACGTTTCAACTCTCTTGCTCTCTTTTATTTTCCCTGCTTCATGTTTGAAGATCTCAGAAGACAAAAACAACTACAGACCCTAATTCAGAAGCTAGGATTGTCCGCTACTGCACCAATTGACTGGACTTTGCTCGATTTAGCTTTGACTCATCCCAGTGTGTCTCGTACCCATAACTACGAACAGCTTGAGTTTGTGGGGGATTCGGTCGTGCGTTTAATTGCTGCCGAATTATTGTTAGAGGTTTATCCTCAAGAACCAGTGGGGGAGTTTGCTGCGGTTCGTTCTATCTTAGTCAGCGATCGCGTTTTGGCTGAGTTAGCCGAAAGTTATGGTATGGAACCTTATCTTTTGATTGGGACTAATGCCACAGGTAATCCTACAGGCAGACAATCTTGGTTAGCAGATGCTTTTGAAGCTGTCTTAGGAGCGCTGTATCTAAGTACTCACAATATGGATCTGATTCGTCCTTGGTTAGACAGAGCTTTACAAAACAAGGCGGTGGAGGTAATGAATGACCCTGCTCGTTTTAATTATAAAGATGCTCTCCAAGAATGGACTCAGGGAAAACATAAGACTTTACCAGAATATAAGGTAACAGAAAATAAGCAGCTAGATTCAGCTTTAAAGCTGGGTAGTAATAGATCTTCTTGGCACGACCAGCGTTTTGTAGCAGAAGTTTGGTTTCAAGGTAAGTTATTGGGGAAAGGTTATGGCAGATCAAAAAAAGCTTCAGAACAAGCTGCTGCCAAGGAAGCTTTTTAGCAATAAAAGATAGGGATAATTAAAACGCTTGGCGTTCAGCTATAAGCTGAACGCTGTCAGCCAATTATAGAAATTAAACATTACCTTTGCCAAGCGGATTTAGGATTAGATCATTTTAACTAAAAAAAAGCGTCACCTCTTACTAAAAGATAGACAACGCTCTAAATATACAAAATATACAAACATTTTTTGCTTAGGCTAAAACCGAGCTTATTTGTGGCTAGAGATTACAGGTGCAGGAGTTGAGCTAGTCGTGCTAATGGCACTAGAACGTTTTCTTCTTCTGGCTGTTCTGGCTTTAGCAGGCTGCTTTTCAGGAATTTGCATCATAAATACCACTAAAGGACGACTCTTTAATTCTCGCTTGAGTAAACGCTGTAAACCACCTTCGATTTCTAAACGTACTCCCGTCCAGTCCACTTCAATTTCACCGTCTTTGGTTTCACTAAAATCATCCCAGCGATCGCTTAAAATTCTTTCGACAGTTCTATTTACCAACTGTTGCAGTAGAGATTGTTCGATCGAAGTTACTACTCCTCGTAGATGTAAAGCAGGAGCAGCAACGAGTTGTCCTGACCAGTCGATCGCAGCAGCAACGGTAATTACCCCATCTTCGGCAAGCTGCTGTCTTTCTTTCATGACGTTATCTTGAACGATACCTGCGCGGTCTACTAGTTCAATCCCCGAAGGAACTTCACCATTAACGCCAATGCTATCTTCGGTTAATTCAATGACGTTGCCGTTTTTGATAATGACAATGTTTTCTTTAGGAATGCCCATTGCTTGAGCCATGCCTGAATGCTCTACCAACATTCTGTGTTCACCGTGAACGGGAATAAAGAACTTTGGTCTGGTTAAATTGAGCATGAGCTTATGGTCTTCTCGCGCACCATGACCAGAAACGTGAATTCCTTCTTTTCGTCCATAGACTACTTTTGCTCCCTGCATCATCAAGCGGTCAATGGTATTAACTACGCCGATAGTGTTGCCAGGAATGGGGTTGGCGGAAAAGATGATCGTGTCTCCTTCTCTGACTCTAATTTGTCGATGCTCCCCTTTAGAAATACGGGTCATCGCTGCTAATTCTTCTCCCTGCGAACCAGTACAGAGAATTAAAACTTTCTCGTCAGGTAAACGACCAACTGAACGCAAGGGTTCAAAAATATCGTCACGACACTGAATATATCCAAGTTTCCGCGCATGGGCAATCACATTGAGCATCGAACGTCCGACAACTGCAACCTTGCGCCCATGTTTACGAGCTAGGTCTAAGACCATGTTAACCCGATGCACCGAAGAGGAGAAGGTTGTTACCATAACCCGTCCCTCTGCTGCACTAAAGATGCGATCTAGGTTGGGATATACTGAACGCTCTGAAGGAGTATGTCCTGGGACTTCTGCGTTGGTAGAATCGCTCAGTAAACACAGTACGCCATTTGCTCCATGCTCGGCTAGCTTTTGAATGTCGAAGTGTTCGCCATCTACAGGAGTATGGTCAAACTTAAAATCTCCTGAATGGATGATTGTGCCAATCGGTGTATGAATGGCAACGGTAAAGCTATCGGCAATAGAGTGGGTATTGCGGATATATTCAGCGCGAAAATACTGACCAATCTGGACGATATCTCTGGGGAGAACGCTTTTCAACGTAGTGCGATCGCTAACTCCCGCTTCTTCTAATTTATCGCTCAACAGAGACATTGCTAGTCGAGGGCCATAAATTACGGGGATATCAAACTGCTTGAGGTGATAAGCAATACCGCCAATATGATCTTCATGACCGTGGGTCACAATCATGCCCTTGATCCGCTGAGAATTTTCTCTCAAGTAAGTCATATCGGGCAAAACGATGTTAATGCCGTGCATTTGATCTGAAGGGAAACCTAATCCTGCATCCAGGAGAATTATTTCGTCTTCGTATTCAAAAACACAGGTGTTTTTGCCTATTTCATGTAGTCCACCCAAGGGGATAATTTTGACAGTAGATTTTTTGCTTTTTTTTACGACTTTGCTCATGTGGTTTATTTTTATGTGGTTATTCGCCTTTTATTTACTCAATAAAAACTGTAAATTCGCCTTAGAATTTCTATTGAAGAGAGTTTTCTAAGAACTGAACTATTACTTTACTTGGAACAATTAGCTGCTCTGATTTACTAATTGTTAACTGATGACAAGCTGCCAACAAAGGCAAGCTTTGATATTTTTTGATCAAGACCTACTGTTGATTAGGGAATTCAAATTTTAGCTACTGATTACTAAAATAGTTAATGCTTTGGTATTGCTAGTGTTATCTAAATTAAGTTTAGCTTTTGTAAAATTAACTTTAATTTTTCTAATAAATCTAATTGTAGCTCACATAATGGTGTTCGCAACTTACCTGTTTGCCACCCCTGTAATCTCAAAGCAGTTTTGACAGGAATTGGGTTAGTGGTCATAAACAACGCTTGAAACAACGGAAATAGTTCTAGTTGAATCTTGGTTGCCCGTTGATTATCCCCATCGTTAAAAGCAGCGATCATTGACTGCATCTGTTTTCCGACTAGATGAGAAGCAACGCTAACTACTCCAGAACTACCCAGGGTCATCATTGGTAAGGTTAAAGCATCCTCTCCTGAATAAATGGCGAAATCAGTGGGAGTTAAACATCTAATTTTACAGGCTTGCTCTAAATTTCCACTGGCTTCTTTGATCGCTACTATATTGCTTATTTGCGCTAGGTTGGCTACGGTTTCTGCCTCCAAATTACAGCTGGTTCTTCCTGGCACATTGTAAAGCATCATTGGTAAATCTGGGCAAGCTTCGGCGATCGCTTTAAAATGTTCGTATAGTCCTGCTTGAGGTGGCTTATTGTAGTATGGGACAACCTGCAACGAACCATCTAAGTTGAGTTTGGCTGCTTTTACTGTAGCAGCGATCGCTTCTGTTGTCGAGTTAGAACCCGTCCCTGCAATAATTTTGGCGCGATCGCCAACTGCCTGCTTGACAACTTTAAATAGCTCATACTCTTCTGACCAGCTTAGAGTTGGAGATTCTCCTGTAGTTCCACAAATTACTAAACCATCACTACCATTAGCAACCAAATGTACCGCCAAATTTTCGGCAACTTCATAGTTAACGCTGCCATCATCAGCAAATGGGGTCACCATCGCCGTTATTACCCTGCCAAACGGTTCTTCACGCATTAATCTGACTCATGTTATCATTAATTTTTTTTTAAGCTGTATTTTGCCCAGCTAGCTGGTTGATTAGGCACTAACTGCCGAATTGGGGATTGTTAATAAATTCTTGTGCAGCAATAACTCAGCAATTTGGATTGCATTCAAAGCTGCCCCTTTGCGAATTTGATCGCCACAAAGCCAGAGTTCCAAACCGCGATCGCAAGAAATATCTTGGCGAATCCTGCCGACTAACACAGGATCTTTCCCTGTAGCATCAATCGGCATCGGGAAGTAATTACTTTGCCAGTCTTCTACTAGTTTGACTCCTGGTGCTGCTGCAATCAACTCCCTAGCCTGCTGGACATCAAAAGGTTGCTCAAACTCTAGATTAATTGCCTCGGAGTGCGCCCGTAATACGGGTACGCGCACACAGGTAGCTGTAATAGCAATATCTGGATCGCCAAATATTTTCCTGGTTTCGTTAACCATTTTCATTTCCTCTTCGCAATATCCCTGCTCGTTGAGAGGCGAATTATGGGGAAATAAATTAAAGGCGATCGGATAGGGTAAAACTTCAGCCTGGGGTTGCTTACCGTTTAAAATATCTTGAGCCTGAACCATAGCTTCTGTCATTGCTCTAGCTCCTGCACCAGAAGCAGATTGATAGGTAGCGACAACTAGGCGCTTAATCCGTTGTACCTGATGTAGAGGATAAATTGCTACCCCCATCAAAATAGTAGTGCAGTTAGGATTAGCGATAATGCCTTGATGGTTAGCAGCAGCCTCGGGATTAATTTCAGGCACAATCAGAGGCACGCGCTCATCCATTCTAAAGGCGCTAGAGTTATCAATTACTACCGCTCCAGCAGCGATCGCTTGATGCGCCCATTTTTTGGAAGTAGAACCCCCCGCAGATGCCAAGACAATATCAATATCTTTAAAAGAATTCTCGCTTACTGCCTCAACGGTTATTTCTTGACCATTAAAAGCAATTTTACTCCCCGCCGAACGAGAAGATGCCAGTAACTTAAGATTTTTTAGAGGAAACTGGCGTTCGGCAAGTAACTCTAATAGCTCCTTACCAACTGCTCCAGTCGCTCCCAAAATCGCTACATTCACTTTTTTAGACAATTATCTTGACCTCCTTCGGGCTTATCAATTTTAGTAATTTTTAATGTTCTGGTTTCAGACAAAATTATTTTGGCTTTAATTTCAGCAGTCTAATTGCTTAATTTAACTACATCTAAAAAATAACCCGATAATTTGCTTGTCAAGAAAAGATGTAGCTCGCTCAATAGATATATTATTATGACTATTGGTTCATGGAGAAAAACTGAGGCAAATTGTTCTGGTTATTTACATTTCGATACGCAAACTATTGTTACCACAGTAATTAACTAAGTGCATTGCAAGTTTTAACTTTAGCTTAAGTTTATCCTTACCTAGATCCAGCCTAAAATTAACCCAGTAGTTTTGAGATATTAGCATCGATGAAAGTAACCCAGGAGAGACTTCCTGAAAGTCAAGTTGGTTTAAATATAGAAATTGCTCCAGAAGCGTCTCGAAATGCCTACGAAAAAATGGTGCAAAACCTTGCCCGTTCTAGCAATATTCCTGGGTTTCGCAAAGGAAAAGTACCTCGTCGTATCCTTTTACAAAGAATTGGCAACGATCGCATTAAAGCAGCAGCCCTCGAAGAATTAATTCAAAAATCTTTACAAGATGCCATTGAACAGGAATCGATTAAAGCTCTTGGTCAACCCAATTTACGCTCCAATTTTGATGAACTGCTAGGACAATACAATCCAGGCGATGCGATTAGTTTTTCTATTGCCGTAGATGTCCCTCCCAGCATAGAATTAGCTGACTACAGCAATCTCAGCGTTAAAGCAGAAGAAATAGTCTATCAGCCCGAAAAGGTTGAGGAGCTAATTAATCAGCGTCGAGAGCAAAAAGCCGATCTTGTTCCCGTAGAAGAACGTGCAGCTCAAATGGGAGATGTGGCATTCGTTGATTTCAAAGGGATTCTTCCCGAAGAAGAGAACAAGGAAATTGAAGGGGGTAGCGCCACTAACTTTCAGGTAGAAATAGCCGAAGGCAAGCTAATTCCTGGCATGGTAGAAGGCATTGTGGGTATGAAGCCTGAAGAAACTAAGGATGTGTCCGTTACCTTTCCTGAAGATTATCCCCAGGAAGATTTAGCAGGTAAACCAGCGGTCTTTAGTATTACTCTCAACGAGTTAAAAACCAAAGAATTACCTGAACTAGACGATGATTTTGCTCAAGATGTCAGCGATGATGAGTTTGACACCTTTGCAGCCTATAAAGAGTCGATCGAAAAACAGCTTGAAGAACAAGCACAAAACCAAACCAACAGTAACATCAATCAGGCGATCGCCGCTGCCCTGATGGAACAAAATCAAATCGATCTGCCAGAATCTTTGGTACAGGAAGAAGTTACTAGCGTCTTGACTAAAACCCTGATGCAGATGCAGCAAATGGGTTTGGATGTCAGACAATTGTTCAACTCTGATAATGTCCCTATGTTGCGAGATAATGCTCGCCCTGAAGCGATCTCCAATCTGCAAAAGTCCCTAATTCTCCAAGAAATAGCTAAAAAAGAGGGATTAGAACCTGATAATACCTCCGTCCAGACCAAAATTGCGGAAATTAGACCGCAACTGGCAGGACAAGAAGTAGATGAGGAGCGTCTACTAGAGATGGTCACAAGCGACCTACTAACTGAAAACACCTATAAGTTTTTACGCGATAAAGCTCAAATAGAGCTTGTCCCAGAAGGTTCTCTCCAAGAAGCTCCAGAAGAACA
Source organism: Pleurocapsaceae cyanobacterium CSU_1_1 (assembly GCA_012034765.1). Lineage (GTDB taxonomy): Bacteria > Cyanobacteriota > Cyanobacteriia > Cyanobacteriales > Xenococcaceae > Waterburya. The sequence continues at coordinate 16,410 of JAAUOU010000023.1, forward strand.
AGAACAAGATTCTGAGACGGAAATAGAAACTGTTGAAGCAGAAGTAGTTGCCGATTCTGAATAACGCTTAATCAGTCAAATTGCTAAGGTCGAACTAAAAAGCAGAACTACAATTGAGTTGAAGTTGTCCTGATTTTCTTCATTAGCATTCTTGTTCAATCTCTGCTATTGATGGTTCTTAAGTTGAGTCATAATAAATACAGAGCTTCTAACAATTAACTGTAATTGTTGAACGCCCATTACATATCAAAATAGTGACAAATTTTTGGCAAAAACCTATGCTAGAATCGCATTCAGCCTATAGCTTCCTCGTTAGCAAAAACCTACCTCAAGTAAGCTCAATGCGTACAGAAGGTAATGTCATACCGATGGTGGTAGAACAGTCGGGTCTGGGGGAACGCGCCTTCGATATCTACTCTCGTCTGTTACGAGAGCGCATTATCTTTTTAGGAACACCTATTGACGATAAGGTTGCTGATTCTGTAGTTGCTCAGTTACTATACCTCGAAGCGGAAGATCCTGAAAAAGATATTCAAATTTACATAAATTCTCCTGGTGGTTCAGTCTATTCAGGTCTGGCAATGTATGACACCATGCAGCAAATTCAACCAGATGTGGTAACAATTTGTTATGGTATTGCTGCCAGTATGGGTGCTTTCTTGTTATCTGGTGGTACTAAAGGAAAGCGGATGGCCTTACCTAGCTCACGAATTATGATTCATCAGCCTTTAGGAGGCGCACAGGGACAGGCTACCGATATTGAAATTCAAGCTAAAGAAATTCTTTATATTAAGCAAAGACTTAATGAGCTGATTGCAGGACATACTGGTCAACCTTTTGATAAGATAGCTGCCGATACAGAAAGAGATTTCTATATGTCTTCAGAAGATGCGGTGGAATATGGCTTAATCGATAAAGTTATTACTAAATCGCCAGCGACCCTTACGCCCACTACCTAAACTTTATTAGTCAGAGGTCTATATGTCTAAATACGACTCCCATCTAAAATGTTCGTTTTGCGGAAAATCTCAGGAACAGGTCAGAAAATTAATTGCTGGCCCTGGGGTATATATTTGTGACGAATGTGTGGAACTGTGTAACGAAATTCTAGATGAGGAGTTAATTGAAGACGGGGCAATAGTCTCTTCTCCTGCTGTGCCTAGTAATGCCGAAGCAAAACCACCAAAGAAACGTAAATCTAGAGTGGGTGGTATTGCTTTTGGCGATATCCCCAAGCCAATCGAAATTAAAAAGTGTCTTGATGAACATGTCATTGGTCAGGAAGAAGCAAAAAAAGTGCTTTCAGTAGGGGTGTACAATCACTATAAACGCCTGAGCCTAGCTAATAAAGCTAAAGACGCAGAAGATCCTGTCGAGTTGCAAAAATCTAACGTGCTGTTAATTGGACCGACAGGCTGTGGTAAGACGCTGCTGGCGCAAACTCTGGCTAAAGTCTTACAAGTTCCCTTTGCGGTAGCTGATGCCACTACTCTTACTGAAGCAGGATATGTGGGCGAAGATGTCGAAAATATCTTACTAAGACTGTTGCAGGTAGCCGATTTAGATGTAGAAGAGGCGCAACGAGGAATTATTTATATTGACGAGATTGATAAGATTGCCCGTAAAAGCGAAAATGCTTCGATTACTCGCGATGTTTCAGGAGAAGGGGTACAGCAAGCACTCTTAAAAATGCTGGAAGGAACAGTGGCTAATGTACCACCCCAAGGTGGTCGCAAGCATCCTTACCAAGACTGTATTCAGATAGATACTAAAAACATCCTATTTATCTGTGGCGGTGCGTTTGTTGGTCTGGATAAGGTGGTTGAGCGTCGTCTGGGTAAAAAGTCAATTGGGTTTATCCAAAAAGGAGAGCGGTCTGGATTAAAAGAAAAGCGTACTGCTGATATTTTGCAGAAATTAGAGTTAGACGATCTAGTGAAGTTTGGGATGATTCCTGAATTTGTCGGACGAATTCCTGTTACCGCAGCCTTAGAGCCTCTGGATGAAGAAACTTTAGTCCAAATCTTGACTCAACCCCGTAATGCTATTGTCAAGCAGTACCAAAAGCTTTTGAGAATGGACAATATTGAGTTGGAATTCACCGAAGGCGCGATTAAAGCCTTAGCTAAAGAAGCTTTTCGGCGCAAGACTGGTGCAAGAGCTTTGAGAGGCATTGTTGAAGAATTGATGCTGGAAGTGATGTATGAGATTCCTTCCCGCGAAGATGTTTATCAATGTACCATCACTGAAGAATGGTAGAAAAACGTTCTACTGCGGAATTAATTGTTCATCCTGCTTCCTATCGCAAGCCAGAATCAGCTTAGTTACAAGCTCACTGTGATGTGAGTTAAGTTTAGAGGTTAATGATGCTTTGGTTAACTAATCAAAACCTTAGTTCATATTCAATCAGTCCTCTAGTGCCATCTTCTTGAAAATTACTCGAACCCCGCAAGACAAAGTTGTCGTTGAGGCGATAGCGAAACCCAAATTGAGCAGGGGTGTCATTATTTAAAATTTTCAGCACCGAGAAAGATAAATTCTTAACTAAGTCAAAGGCGATTTCTCCTGCTAGTCCATCTCCTTGATTATCTCGATTCTCATCAATAATCGGCGTAGGAAACAGCCGTAGTTCACCGATGGGAAAAATGTTATTAAATTCTCCATTTAAACTACCAAAGAGTGCTGAACCAGCTAAAGTAGCCAATCCAGAAGTACCGTTGCTGTTGGTCAAAGCTTCGACAAAGCCTCCTCCTAACAAGACCGCAATTTCGGCTGGACTACGAGGAGGACTACTAGTAAGCTCTATTTTATTGGTGATTTGACTGGCAAGTCCTTTTACTTTGGCGGAGACTCGAATAGTTTCTAAGGTTGTTAGCCCAGAATCGGGAATTTCTGTCGGCGATAACTCACTAGGAACGCTGCGGTTACTGGCTTCGATCGCTGAACCAACTAATAAAACATCTAAGAAAGGATCGAGAACGTTGTTGCTGGAAAAACGAGCTGTGTTTTGATAGTCTCGCGATAAATTTAACTGAGTGGTAAAGAGATTAACTTGACCTCGTTTAAGCATAATCGTACCGTTGGGACTGGGCTGAAGAAAAGTCCCATTGATGTCTAGGTTTCCCGTCGCTGTAAACGTAAAGATCGGCTGTTGGCTAATTTGAATATCTTTTCCTAAACGTAATTTAAGATTTTTATATTGAGTCACCGTAGCAATTCCTTGTTCAGCAGCATTACGTTGAGCAATGGCATTGACGCGATCGCTAAAATTAGTAGGTTTGGCTTGATCGCTATTACTTTCACTTTCATCGTTCAGCAGAATTGTGCCGTCAAATAGAGTCAAATCACCAGCAATACTCGGTTCGGTTGCCTGACCCAGGATCTGAAGGTTGCCTCTTACTCCTCCGTTATATAGTTTGGGAATAGTAACTTTTTGAATGTCATTGAAGTTGATGCTCAAAGGATTAAGCGGGGCTGTATCACCAAAGGGAATAGTACCAGCTGCGGTAATTTTACCTCCGCCAAAATCTCCTTCAAAGTTATTGACGCGGACATTATCTAGATCGAAAAATACCTGGCTGTTGATCTTGGTAATCAAATTCTTGGGTAAACTCTTGGCGGCAATGGTCGCATTTTGAATATTGGCTGTGCCTTGAGCTGATAGCTTGCGTGGTAAGTTTTGCTCTTGGTCAAGAATTCCCGTAATATCTAGGGCAATTTGACCCGCACCATCAATCCACTTTAATTCTCCCCGCGAAAAATATCTAATAAAGCCAAGCCTTTGTCTTTCACGTTTAGCTGTAGTTCCAGGCGATCGCTTTCGGGTTCAGCTTTGGCAAAAGGCAGTTGATAGGGAACACTACCTCGAAGAGTCAAAGGATCGGCATTTTCGGCAATTATGCTGCTGGCGGAAAATTCTAAACGAGACTGCTTATAGTTAAAGCTACCTTTGGTTGATTGGATGGAGGTTTCATTTAACGAGGCATCATCAATGCTAATTTCTCCCCTCGCTTGAGGATTATCCTTGCTCCCTGCAATACTGGCAGTAGCATTAATTAGACCATCTATGGCTGGTTCTGGAGGTAAAGAAAATAACTGTTCAATTAATTTCATTGGTACATTTACTAATCTAAACTGCCCTGATTGGGTAGCTCCGCCAAAAGTCCCTGTAAATAGCAGGGTTGGTGAAATATTGTTGTGAACGTTTTGAACCGAATTAGATTTGGTCAGATCTCGAAGTTGAACCGAAATAGGTAGTAAAGTCAAAATACCTTCGCGAAGATTTCCTTTGGCGATAATGTTCTCGCCAGTTAAATTACCCCAACGCCATTCTTGACCGATAAAATCAAATTCTGAAGTGATGCCTTTTTTTAAAGACCCAAACATGTCAATTTTGCCATCAAAAGTTCCGCGCAGATTTTTCAGATCTGGAACTAAAGCTGTTTGTCTTTCTTCCTGTACCGAAGCCAGCCAAGCTTGAATGGCTGCTAATAGCTGAAGTTGGTCAATCACAGGAGCATCCTTTAAACCAAGATCGAATAATGGCTTACCAGAGGAACTTGCTGGCTGATATAGATCGGCGGCTTTACCATAAGCGCGATCGCTAAAAATACGGGCAAAGTCCGTCAGTTCAAAAATTTGCATAGCAACCAAGATATCCTGAATCTGCCCCCCATTGACGCTGATTTCGCCATCTAGCTCTATATCGTCTGGTTTTTGGCTTAAATTACCTTTTAGCTTGTAAATACTGTCTCTTTGCTGAAATTCGACATCTTGAATGGCAAAATAACCATCAGCGTATTGAAAATTACCTGTTAGGCGATCGCCCCTAATGCTTGCCAAAGCTGGCTTTTCGATTACAACATTATTTCCCGTCGTGGCTAAAGTCTCAAGATTAAAGCTAAAATCTCCAGACATACTGCCTTTGACTGGTTGGAGAGCAAGATTTTTAGAGATTTTAAGCTCGCCACTTTTGAGGGCAATAGTTTTGAGCAGTTCGATAGGAACATTGGCGGTAGTTAGGTTGAGAATTTTTTGCTCCCCTGTTCCCACTACTCGAAAATCGTCTTGAACGAGCGCCAACATTAAAGGAGAAAAATTAGGATCTAAAACCAGCTTAATTTGATCTAGAGAGCGAGATTGATTACCCAACTCTGACGTAGCGGATAATAGGGGTCTAGTTAAAACTTCTTGGAGATTGAGTTTTACCCCTGTTTCGGGTGATACCTGGACATTCCCCGTCAACAAAGGCGCAAAATTTAGATCCTCGATGCGGAGATTCTTGAGACTTAAATTACCGTTAATTTTCATGGCAGAAGGCACACCGCCAATCTTGCCTGAGAAGTCTCCTCTGCCTTCATAATCAAGGTTCTTTGCCCAACTAGGTAATGGTAAACGCAGTTTTTGCAGATCGATTCTGCGGGCTTCGGGAACGTCAAATTCAAAATAATCTACCGCCGCCAACTTATCGGGAATGTCGCTAAAAAAAGATTTGTCCAGCACTACATACCCCTGGGCATTCAAACTATTACCTTTCGCTTGCAGCACGTTTAGGCGTTTGCCATCCCAGGCGAGGGTGGCGGATAGAGGGTTTTCCAAAAGGTCAATTCCTTGACTAAAGCTTAGATTGCCCTTGGCCGTTACCGCAGTTGGACTAAGATTGTCTACCTTACCCGCAACTGCTAGCTGTCCCTCCAGTTCTCCCTTAAGCTCAAGTTCATTAGAATTGGGATCGGCAAATAAACTCAAATCTACCTGCTGAGGAGTCAACTGAGCGTTAAATCTACCATTGGCGATCGCCAGTTTTTGTGCCTGAAATACTCCTTCTGGCAGAGTTAAGCTACCATTACCTGTGGCTTTAATCCCCTCTGGGGTAATATTATCCGTCGTTCCAGCTAGCTTGAGACTGCCGTTAACTAGTCCAGCAAACTGATCGGGAGTACTGGAGCTTAATTGTTTGAGCTTAAGATTAGTACCTTGGGCGATCGCTGTCCAATCTTGATCGACAATTTTTAAATCATCTACCTTAACTTTTCCCTCTGCTAAAACCAAATCTCCAAAGCCATTAATTAAGGTTTGAGGTTGGGCTGCATCAGGAATATTGCCCGTCAGATAAAATTTTCCGCTGAGGTTATCGTTAAATTCGTCAGGAAGATCGGGAAATAAACGCTGTAGCTTTAAGTTTTTAGTCTTGGCATCTGCCGTCCAGTTTCCTTGAGCAAGACTAATGGCAGGAAGATTGATCTTTCCGCCAACGGTATTAAGGTTGGCTTGACCCTTGGCTTTAACCTGATTTAAATCACCAAAATTCTGCGTACCTGAAACGTCAAATATACCAGTTACTAAACCTTGGGCAATGGTGGTTGTACTCCCCTTACCAATGGGTAAACTGCCAAACTCTACACCAGAAGCTTTAAGCTTTGATGACCAGACACCCATACCATAATTAAGGTTATTTACCTCAACTATACCGTTGCCCAAATCAAAATTAGCTTGAGCATCACGAAAACGGAGAGTAGAGAGATCTCCTGCTTGGGCAGATATTTTAGTTTGACCCGAAATTTGACCAATATCTACAGGTAGCTGATTATAACCACGGGCGATCGCTTTTGCTGAAACTCCCTCCGCCTGGACGTTAAAAGCTAGGTTTTGCAAGCCATCTAGCTGAAGCTTGCCGTTGCCGACAATTGTTCCCCCACCTTGAGGTGAAGATGTAAACTGCCTCACGTTTAAAGTTTTGCCTACCAATTCCAGATCGGCATTAATCTGTTTAAAATCTACTTTGTCTATACGACTGGGGCTAGTAGTAGCCAGATCAAACTGAACGACAGGATTTTCTAAGCTGCCAGTAACCGCAACATCTCCGCCTATTTTGCCTTGAATGGGAATAGGGGCATCAAGTTCTAGAGCATCAATTACTTTTTGCGCGTCAATTGGCTTAATCTGACTATTTATTTGATAATTTCCTGGTTCTGCCAAATTCAACGACCCAGAAGCGAGTCCTGATACTTCACCAAAATTGGTAGAAATACGCTCCAATTCAACCTCTGAACCTTGGAAACGAAGTTTTCCCCGACTATCGCTAAAAGGCTTAACTAAACCAGGTATTTGCAGGCTCACATTATCTAGATCTAATGCTCCCTCTAATTTAGGAATTGACTTATCTTTTGTGAGCGTCACCCCTAGCTTTCCCTTAAGATTGCCTTGATCTAACTCAATTGGTAACGCCAACAAATTACTTACTTCCGAGGCTTTTAACTGCTGGGCGACAATATCCAGGTCGATTATTCCTGTGTTGCTATAACCTTTGCCATCAACTGTAAATTTGCCTCCTCTAATCAGTTCCGCTGTGGCATCAAACTTAATTACGTTCTCTTGGGGACGAATAGTAATCTCGTCTATATTGGCAGTAACCGCAGGATTTAAACTATTATTTTGAGCATTATAGGCAACTAGAGAAAGTTGCCCTCCATCAAGTTGAATCGACTTAACCTCAACCTTAATTGCCCCTTTAGATTTTTTATCTGAACCAAAATTCGTAGGAGTCCATAGTTTAGATTCATCCTGTTCAAGATAAACATTAGGTTCAACTAAAGTAAGGTCTAGCTTCAGTTCCTTTTGACGTAGAAAATGCAGGGGAGCAAAATTAATCTTCACTTCCTTTGCTGCGAGCAAATCAGGATTTTTTGAGGTTGGGGGTAAAGCACTCTTACCAAAACTAGCTGTGTTGAAAGACAGCGATCGCAAATCCCCTAACTCAAGGGGACGATGAAGATAATTGCCTGCTTCGGTTTCAATTAGAGGAATTAACTTACGCTGAATTAAATACCAACCATAGATTAGGCTCAATCCCGTACTACCCAAAAGCATTAGGGCTACAGTCATGAGGATCTTGTACCGTTTGCCAGGAGATTTCACTGGACTATCGCCATAATTAGCTGCTTTATCTAAATGATACTCAGAATCTTGGTTCATCTGATAGTTATATTTTAGGGCTGAAACTGCCAGTAAAGACAAGATTTTTCAGCTATATGCTGTAGTATCTTATTTGAATCTATAGATATAGAAGATGGAATTTGCTAAATAGTTTCTTTGATTAAGATTTTTTTAACAATGACTAGTATAACTATGTTTTAATTTTATGAAACTAAAAATAGTCAGGATATTTATCTAATTAAATCTAATCAAAATGAAGATTCAGATAAATGTAAAACCAAACTCAAAAGAAGAAGAAATACTTAAGTTAAAAGATGCTAGTTTACTCGTCCAGCCTAAATCTTCTCCCGTAAGGGGAAAGACAAATAGTGGATTAATTAATATATTGATAAAAAATACCAGATAGCTCAATTTCAAATGACAATTAAGCATGGTTTAACTAGTAAGCAAAAGCTCGTAGAAATTCTTTAACTTATATTCTGTCAATATTTAATCAGACGAGAGCAAAATACTGCTCGAAATCACACGATCAAGCATTTTTTGCTTGAACAAGAGCTTGTACTTGAGCAGCTATTATCTGATGAATGTCTTGCTGGTCTTGAGTTCCATCAATAGCGATCGCTTGTCCTTGGTAGGCAGAAAATATTTTTTGATACTGTTCTCTAACCTTAGTTAATTTGACTTTGGTTTCATATATTTCCTGTAGAGAACGGTTTCGCAATCGTGCTAAAGAAACTTCAATAGGAATATCTATATAGATGGTCAGATCTGGATTAGGAAAGCGGTCGTTTAGCTTTTGAATAAAATCAAATTCTTCGATACTATCGCAATTATATGCCAAGGAAGAAAAGTAGTATCTAGTACTAATAACATGATAATTATCTTTAATTAATTTAAATACTCCATCTACATCATTATATAAATGGTCGTGGCGATCGGCAGCAAATAAATAAGCCATTTGTCGATCAAATAAATCTCGATCTTTACTAAAGATAATTCGCTGTTTTAAGGCTTGACGGATTAAATTACCGATAATACCGTTAGAAGGCTCAGGACTAATCACAGCTAGTTCTTGGTTAGCAATCAAACTATTTTTTAATAACTCAGCCTGAGTTGTTTTCCCCGAACTATCAATTCCTTCAAAAACAATAAACAGTCTTTTATCCATTATTTAAAATAGCAATAGTTAGTAATCTGTTGTGCATTTAAATTGCATGTTAGTGTAGCGAAGATGTTGAAATAATTAAATTTATCTGGTCTGTAGCCATGATTAGTGTAATCTAAGATAAAACTAGAACGAAGACATTCTTCATTATGGCAGCGATAGCGTTGCTTTCCTTGTTTAGATTTGCCATTTTTTACTACATCTGTTGATTGGCATAGGGGACATTTTACTACTATCCAGACCATCATTGTGAAACTAAAGTCTCAAACTTTTTTATTTTATTTATTTTACTTGATACACTCTTTTATTACACTATCCATTACCTTAACTTGTCACCAATGTCTATGATCTTTCGGATTCTCGCCAGTAACGAGAATAAACATTGACGACAATCCCAGCTAAAAGCCATAAATAAAAAGAAAAGCATTTCATTTCAAAGATGCGTTCTACAAAACCATAAAAAAGGGTGATAGTAATCAAAGTACAAGATACTATTCCAAGCGATCGCATTTGGCTTTCTAAACAGTAATTAATTAACCATTGAGCAGTTTGATATAAACGTTGAAATATATATCCAAATAAGGCAACTCCTGGAATTCCATAATAAAGCAACATTGCTCCCCAATAAACATCTTCAAACCAAAATTGTTTTTCTAAAATTATACTTTTTTGAGTAGGAAGAATCTCTGCTAAAGCATTAACTGCCTCACTTGATTCTGGACTAAAACCATACCAATTGCCCGTGCCAATAGTTCCTCCTAAAATAGTTTTAATAATCCATTGTCGCGTTCCTTTTTCCCAGTATTCTGCTGAAAAAAGCTGTCCAAAATAACCGAATAAATTAAATTCTTCTCCTTTTCTAATTGCCCATCCATCTATTGAAGTATCCACATTGAGAAAAAATAAAGAAGCAAAAATCAAAACAAAAAAAGCAAATAAATACAACCAAATTATTTTACTTGCCCAAAGTCTTTTTCGATAAAAAAATAAAATTATTACAGGAATAACCATGCTGAACAAAAGAGCAATTCGCTTATAGGTGACAAAAAAAGCGAAATACATTATTAAAAAATTGAACAAGTTTTTTGATAAAAATAAATTATTATTTTGAAATCCTGAAACCATTAAAACAACAAAGCAAATTATTAAAAAAGCAGAAGTATTAGCTGTATTAGCAAAAGTGCCATTGACAGCACCAGTTTTCAAACTACCACTAGATACTTCAGAACTCTTTTGAATTGCTATTCCTCCTGCTTCTAAATTTACTTCTTGAGGAATAAACAAGTTATTAAAACTGGGAGGAGCAAAATATTGAATAGTAACTAAATATCCTTGGATTAATCCTAAAACTAAAATAGTTCTTAGTAGTAGATTTATTTGATTTTTAGATAACTTGAGATCGACTATGACGTAATAGACAGCAAAATATCGAATTAAAGTTCGTAAATTATCAAGTCCGCTAAAAATAGATGCTTGATGAATAATTAGTAAAATTATTGCCCAGAACACAAAGCAAATAAAGGCTAATTCAATGGAAGATTTAATTAAGCGATCGCCCCTAATTAAACGCTTATAAAAAACTCTTACCCATAAAAAATAAAGTACTAATTCGTGCAAAAATCGGAGGAAAAGAAGAATAATTGCAGGAGCAGGAGTCCATCTCAAAATAAATTCTTCAAAAGGCAAATAAACTGCGATCGCAAAAATTATCCAAAAAGGAATTTCTCCTTTTTGTTTAGCATTTTGACACCAATCAATAATGCTCCAAAAATTTCACTTGGTTTAGTATTCATTTAACCATAAAAAATATAGATTAAAATAACATTTGGCAACAACTATTAGTGCAGATAGTTTTTGCGTAGTTTCAATTACCGAAACTACGCAAAAATGCAGCAAAAGCCTGGCTGTACTTGCCTCTCATCCGCTTTTTAAGCTCTTTGGGAGTAAAGTATTCGGGCCAATGACTCTCACTATAATCGGGGCTTACACCTTGCAACTCATTTAGCCAAGACTCGTCTGATTCATAACCATATTCGATCAGGTCAGATGCGATCGCTTGTTCTCCATGCAACTTAAGTTGTCCCGTCACTCGTGAAAGATGTTTACGCCATTTACCCACACTGCTAGAAGCTACGGGACGGATGCCACACAGCGCATCAAGAGAACGTTTAGAAGGCTGTGCAAACTCATGATAACGACTAAAAGAAGCTCGTTGTTGCAAAAAAGGCATTCGCTGCATCAAATATGCTTGAACTTCATCGGGTTTTTGTACCAGATCTTCATAACGAACTGTAATGAATCGCGGATGAGCCTGCAACTTACGCCCGTAAGGGGTGTATGCTTTCCAATAGCGGAGACTTGCCCAGTAGCGATCGGGATCTTTGCGATGTTTACTGGCGATTGTATCGCGAGGATCTCGCAACATATAGATTACATACAAATTTGGCAGTAGGCGCAGCATGGGTTCTGCAACCAGAATATCGCGAGGACGCTTAGTTAAAAAAATATTAGCTTGGCGACTTGGACGAGTATAAATACTATCTTCATGTTCTGTGTAGAGATCGATTGCCCAACAAGCGATAGCCATTTCCGCCATGAGTGTCGTACCCGTACGCGGCCCGCATCCCACAATATGTATCCTTATTTTTGCTTGATTATTTTTAGACAAAATCATCTTTAATGTAGGCTAATATTTTTTGGATCAACTTTGTCTGGTTTTAATTATAAAGTTTAAAGGTCAAAGAAAAGATAGCTATTTCAACAGTCCACATTTGAAACTCGTCAAGAGTAGATATCCATTTGAACATTGTTAGAAGTCACACACCCCTAGTCAGTATTATCATTAACAACTATAATTACGGCTCTTTTATTGCTAAAGCGATCGACAGTGCCTTAAACCAAACTTATTCACCTATAGAAGTTATTGTGGTTGATGATGGTTCTACAGACAATTCGCGAGAAATCATCACAAGCTATGGAGATAAAATTACTCCTGTACTCAAAAAAAATGGCGGACAAGCCTCAGCTTATAATGCAGGTTTTGCTGCAACTTCGGGATCAATTATTTGCTTTCTCGACTCTGACGATTTTTTTCTCCCTGAAAAAGTTGCTCTTGTAGTCAAAGTGTTTCAGGTAAACTCAGAGATTGGCTGGTGTTTTAATACAGTAAAGTTGATTGACGAAAAAATTAATAAAGAAATAGGGCTGACTCGCCTGAGTGGTGTAGGGAAATGTGACTTTCGCGACTCAGTTAAAAATGGAACTTCCCTCTATGTTCCCCCTTCTTCTGGTTTATGCTTTCGACGCAGTTCCCTAGCCCAAATTCTTCCCATACCAGAGGTATTTATCAACGGTGCTGATGGCTACCCGATGAAAGCTGCTCCCCTCCTCAGTCCAGGTTTTATGTTGGAGCAAGCTTTAACTATCATGCGGGTGCATAGTGATAATAATTCTACTTTTCGTCAAGATAGACCACAATTACAAACCAAAAATCTGGTAACTGCCTATTTTTTAAGAGTTAAGTTTCCCCAATTAGCCAAAATATGCAATCGGATGTTTGCCAGAGGTTTGAGTGCTTACTGGAAATACCAGGTAGTTTACATTCGTTACGGTGTTCCTTATCAGGGACATCGAGAGTTGATCGCTAATTATTTTGCTCGTCTGTCTTTACCCGAAAAAATTGAGATTATTCTTAGAACTGTTTACTATAGTCTTCCAAAGAAAGCGGCCAATCCTCTAAATTTAGCTCTCAAATAAATACGATAGTCACTATTAAAGTTTTAATCAGATATTAATGTAGAGATCGCTGCTCTGCTGAAAAAACCTAAAAATCTTGTTGAAAAATCGATGGTAAAGCAACCGCTAGTCAGTATCATTATCAATAACTACAATTATGATCGCTTTCTTCCTACAGCTATTGATAGTGCTTTAAACCAAACTTATTCTTCAGTAGAAGTTATAGTTGTCGATGACGGCTCTACCGATAATTCCCAGGAGATTATTCGTAACTACGATCATAAAATAGTTCCCGTGTTGAAGGAAAATGGCGATCATGCGTCTACCTTTAATGCGGGATTTTCAGCTTCTCAAGGAGAGATTATTTGTTGTTTAGATGCCGACGATCGCTTTCTTCCCGAAAAGGTTGCTCAAGTTGTGGAAGTTTTCACTGCCCATCCAGAAATTGGCTGGTGTTTTCATCCTCTTAAATTAGTCAATTCTGCGACAGAAGCACTCTTAGGAGTTACTCGCGCCTTCCCCATGCTCAATGAGGATATTTCGACTCCCTGCGATTTTCGGACACAGCTTAGAAAAGGTAAGCTTCCTTTTTATCCGCCCTCAACCTCTGCTCTTTGTTTTCGGCGCAGTCTCTTCAAACAAATTTTACCCATGCCAGAGATTCTCAGGCAAGCTGCGGATCGTTACTTAACTTATGGTACTCTTTTTCTCAGTCCAGGTTTTTTTCTCAATCAAGAGTTAACGATTCAGGGAATACATAATACTAATGATGGTACTCTCAGACAAGGACAAAAATTTAGACAGCGTAAAGCTCATAATCAACTAGTAGCAGCTTATTTGCTACGGTTAAAATTTCCTGAATTAGTTAAGTTTACTAATCGCTTATTTGCTAGAGGTTTTAGTTACTATCTGTTTAATGGAGTTGAAGAACTAGAAGAAAAGAAATTGATTGATGATTATTATAAATCTGCTACTTTATCAGCAAAATTAACTATTATTTTAATTGCTACTTACCATAGTCGTCCTTGGAAAAAGGTTCAATTGTATAAAAGTGAAACTATTTGAAAAAAACTTTACCAACTGCTTGACCGAGAAAAACTAGGAGGCAATCAAATTAATGAAATTACCTAATTTAGTAATCGCTGGAGTTGTCAAGGCAGGAACGACCTCATTGTATAGTTACTTATCTCTTCATCCCGATATTTGTTGCTCCACTGTTAAAGAAACTTGCTATTTTTCTTACTATAGATATGGTCAATGGGATTCTTTGTATAGTGACAGTGAAAATCAATTTGAGCAGTATCAAAATTACTTTGGTCACTGTGAGAATCAAAAGTACGTAATGGAAGCTACTCCTGGATATTTTGAAGGCAAAATGAAAGTTGCTCAAACTATTAAAAATATTCTTGGAGATAATGTAAAAATTATTCTTATTTTTAGAGAACCAGTCTCACGACTAATTTCTTTTTTTAAATACAAAAAAAGTAGACTAGAGCTAGATAAAAACCTAAGTTTTGTTGAATATTTGCGACAATGTGAAGCTTTATCACCTCAAGAAAGAGTTAAACAAGAAAATGATCAATATTGGGGGATTGAAGGTGGTTTTTATGCTAATTATTTAGAAGATTGGTTGAATGTTTTTGGCCAATCTGTCTATATTACTTTTTTTGATGAGCTTCAAAACAATCCTAAGCTGCTTCTATCAAAAATTTGTGCTTGGTTAGAAATAGATGATTCTGTGTTTGAATCAAAAGATTTAACTGTAGAAAACAAAAGCCTAGACTACAAAAACCAATATTTGCAAGAACTAGCTTTATGGATCAATCTTAAAGCTGAAAAGTTTTGGCGAGCTAATCCAGGAATAAAAAGAGGTTTGAGAAATGTTTATTACAACTTAAATAATATGCCGTATGAAGAAGAAATTAACCAACAAACTCTAAATTATTTGCAATCTCTTTATAGACCTTACAATCAAAAATTAGCAGCACAACTTTTAGCGATAAATCATACCGAGCTTCCTCAATGGCTACTGTTTTAGAGGTTATTACTTATGTATATTGCCCTCATCGCTCATTATCTCGGCCCTCGTTTGGGAATTGGACAGTATTTGGAGCGATTGTTGCCCCCCTTAGTAGAAGAACTAACTCACCAAGGATTCAAGGTAATAATTTTGGCTTCTCCTAATGCTGTTGCCCAAACACCTGCTTTAAGGCAATTAAAACATTCGGTTCGACTTCTTCCTCCCTTAGATTACTCCCCAGTTAAAAGATCTGTCTGGGTTGCCACCCGCTTGGCTAACTATTGTTGCCGCGAAAAAATACAGACATTAGTTTGGCTTTCAAATCCAATTGTACTACCCTGGCATCCGCCGACCATAGCAATAATTCACGATGTCAATGAATGGAAAGTAGCCAAGAAATATGGCAATCGGCTCAAAACTTGGTTGCGGGCGATGATTTATCTCGACGCATCTTTGCGCTTTGCTCAACAGATTATTGTTGTCAGTGAGACGACACAAGAGGATTTATTGCGCTTTCGCCCCAATCCTCAATTGAAATTAAAGCTAAAAGCGATCGCGAATGGTAATGACTCTGGGTTAATCGATTTATCTCCTGTTTCAATTCCTGCACCTAATTCACCTTTTCTCTTATCCGTCGGTAGAATCGATCCTGCTGCTAAACGTTTGCCAGAAGCAGTAGCTTTAGTCTCGACTCTGAGAGAAATTAGTCATGAACCTTGGGAGTTACATTTGGTAGGAGGAATGAACGCTACTACTAAAGTCATTGGGGAAACCTTTCTCAAATCGATTGAGAATAAGCATTGGGTTCATTATCATGGTTATATTAGCGATCGCGCTTTAGCTCAGTGGTATCGCCAAGCAACCGCAGTAGTTTTTCTCTCGGAAAATGAAGGTTTTGGTTTACCCATTGCCGAAGCAGCTGCTTTTGGTCGGTGGATCGTCGTTAGTCAAGCTAATCAGGCAAGTCGGGAAACTGGAAAGGATGCGGTTATTCCTATTGCTGTTAACAATCCTCAAGTAGCGACGTTGCTCAAACAACTCCAGAAAAGTCCATCTCCTCCTACTAAAATAAGAGGTCAACAATGGCGTAAAACAGCAAGTGCTTATGCTACAGAAATCTGTCGTTTAACCAGGGAACAAGTAAGCAATATCAATGATTACTGATTAGGTGATTACCGACCGCGATATGTCTGGGCAAAAAATCCGAGATAATGCATAGTGAAAATAACGCAAAGAACTTGAGTTACTTGAAGCGTATTTTTCAAACTATCTTCTTGAGACAGTTGATGTAGTTTGCGTCTAGTAGAGCGAAATGGCGGTTTTAGATGGGATAAAGTTGTCAGTAAATAGATTAACAGCGGTTGAGTTGCTCTGGCTTGTTCGTAACCCACTCCCCTAACGCGAGCAACTTTGTGATACATTTGCCCGAAGGAATATCTAGCAGGATGAGCAACACGAGCTTCATCTGCATAAACTAAGGAATATCCCTGGGCAAAAACTCTTTGCCCCCATTCTCGATCTCCCCCAGATTTTAGCTGAGAATTAAACAAACCCACCCGCTCAAACACTAATTTTTCAGTGAATATATTAGCTGTTGCGCCATATCTTTTTTCTTCAATATATTGTTTTTGATTGAAGAAAGTAACGCTGTCGTAAAGTTCAATAGCTCTTGGGCGATCGTTATTTTTAAAAAAAATCTCAATTTTTCCTGCCACTAACCCACAATTAGCTGTGGCTACAAGCCGTTTTACCCCCATTGTCAGCCAGTCAGATGCGGGAATACAATCAGAATCAGTGAAAGCCAAAATTTCGCCCTTGGCTAAAGAAATACCATGATTGCGAGCAGCATAGGAGCCAGGATTATTACAGTAAGCTAATTTTGCTTGAGGAAATTGTTTGACTATATTTTCGAGACTTTCATCACTACCGTTGTCTACAACGATCTCTTCATAACAATCTTGAGGATAAGTTTGCGTCTCTAAAGCTGTCAAGCAGATTTTGAGACGCTCTGCATCATTAAAAACTGGAATAATTACAGAAACAAATCGCTCCATATTCCCTCTATCTAAATTTATCTGTTTTGGAGTCAACAGAAGATGACGGCAGTTGTGTCCCTGACATTGGCATTCTCATAGAAGAAGGCTGTTGTTCAAACCAGCGCAACATCAAGCCAGTAGTAACCAGAAAAGAACCTGCCATACCTGCTAACAACAGCATACGAAGATTGGGACTCGTTGGTTGATTTTCTTGGGGCAAGCTTGGCTCTTTAACTAACTGAGTAGGAGGATAAAGGGAATAGACATTTTCTTTACCTAAATCTAATTCAGCTAAAGTTGTAGTAAAAATTGCTTCTGCCACTTGTAAATTGCGTTGAAAGCTATCTTTTTTTAGCTTTTCTTGAGCAATATTTCTTTGACGACTTTCTAATTTTGCCATCTGTTTTTCTAACTCCTGAATTTGTGCTGTCAATTTTTGCACTTCTGCGTCGTTAGAAATTAAATCCTTGAATACCTCTTCCCGCACTGTTTTTACTTTAGGATCGAGAGTAAGATACGTAATCCGCTCTAACTCTTGTCTGCTCAACGCTCTATTCAGCAGAAAAGTAGCCCTTTGTTGTAAAGCTAGAGTTGCCTCTTCTAACTCCGCTTGCTTATTAACTACCGAAGGATTTTCAGCAGTAAAGCGAGATAATAAATTAGCTAGTTCAGCCCTAGCTTGAGCATATTGGGCTTGTTGTTGTTGATAAACATCATCTTCTAATAATTGATAAGCAGCAGTAGCTTCTGCCGAAGATAAGTTTAATTCCTGCCCTAGCTGTTGAGAAAGATTATTCAAACCCTGCTCTTGAGCTGATAATTCTGCCTGTTGACGGTATAAATCTTCTAAATTACTAGCTAATTGTTTAATCTGTTCCTCAGAACTCAAAGAAGAAGAAACTTGATATGTAGAAAGTTTGTCTTGGGCTGAATCTAGCTTTTGGCGAGCAGATTCTAGGATAAGTTGAGCATGTTGTTCTTGACGTTTAATTTCAGCCTGTCTCAAATTTTCAATTTTTTGAGTCAGAATTTCCTGAAAAATATAAGCTTTTTGTTGTGCCTCTAGGGGGGTATTTCCCTCAACTGCCCAAGAAATAATACTGCCGTCTTCTTCAGTGACCATTTCTGGTTCGCCGAAATCTCCATCAGACATACCTATTTTTTCGGCAGCTTGCTCTAAAAGACTATGGTCACTAGCAATATAGATATAATCTGTTCTGGTATCTTGAGGACTCTTCGCAGAGCTAGAATCAGATGATGCTTGACCAATGTTAGGTAAATTTAGCTCAACTCCTGCTTCTGTTTGCAATATTTTGATTCCCCATTCGCTGGTATATTTAGGCGGTGCGATTTTCCAATAAACCGCCACTATTAACCAAACGACAAAGTTGAGTAAAATTCCTAATGACAAATAGAAATATTTCGGGGGAGTCGGGGAAGAGCGAACTGGAAGCTCTTGCTTACTAGGAATAGGTCGATCTTCTGGTACTAATTTCTGCACCAAACCAGAGCTTATCTGCAAATGTCCTTGGTGAACAGAGCGGATAAAATTAATTAGTTCTTGAGCAGGAGTAGTCTTGAGGATATATCCTTTGGCACCAGCTTTCAAAGCCAGGTCCAGGATTTCATCATCATCATGGGTAGTTAAAATTAATACCTTTACTTCTGGATAACGTTGAGAAATGATTCGAGTGGCGGTCACTCCGTCTATTCCTGGCATTTCCACGTCCATTAAGACTACATCTGGTCTAAACTTATCCACTTTATCGATCGCTACTCGACCGTCAGCAGCGATTGACACAATCTTCAAATCTGATTCTTGCTCTAAATAATTTTTTAAAAGTTGTAAAATTGTCTGTTGGTCTTCGACTATAAGAAGATTAATCATCAGGTCGCATCAAGTTAAGCATTATTATTTTTTCATGTTAAATTTTAAAGTGCTTGTTGGGGTTTTTCTTCAGTTATGTAATCTGATAATAACTTCTCATAGGCTTTAACATCTCCATTGTCTGAGAATTTTTCCCGATATCTGATTGCGCTAAATCTTTTCATTTTTTTCAGTTCATCAGTATCATCAAGTAATTGTTTCAGTTTTTGCAGACAATGAGCTTGATTCTTGAAATAATGGGCATGATCACCAGCAACCCAGTAATTGAAAGCATTATCTTGAGCGAGAACTGGAGAGTGAGCAGCTAACGCTTCTACAAGGGACGGGTTTGTGCCACCTACGGTGTGTCCGTGAATATACAGACGAGCGTAAAATCTGAGAGTATCAACTATTTCTTTTTCATAAATAGCTCCAGTAAAAATAACTTCGTCGCTAGCTGCTTGCATCACTTTTTGGTGATAAGAAATTGTTTGGGGTAAATAGCGTCCTAAAACAACTAATTTCATGCCCCATTGGCGTTGAGAAAAAGCAGAAACAATTTCTAGGATAGAATTTTCTGGTTCTGGTCTAGCAATGACTAAAAGATATTGGTTTGGCAGAAGTTGATAAGATTTTAACCAGCTTTTATCCACTTCAGGTTCAGTAATTTTTTCGGTTCCATAGGGAATAACTGTAACTTTGCTAGGAGATGTATAACCGAGCAGGTGTTTTTTAATTTGAGGATGATCGGCAATTAAATGATTACTAAAAATAGTTCCACAACGTTCATTAAAAAACAACCATGTTTTTGCCCCAAAATTCCATTTACTTCGCCACCATTCCATCCCATCCATATTCATAATACTTACTCGGTTTTTAAGCCAATATAAAATAGAAAAACAAGCAGTATTATAGCCAAGCACAAGTATTAAACCTTCTTGTTTAAGAGCATGAATTGTAGATTTATAATCAAAGATAATCGAATCTAAAGCATTATTATCTTTACTGGGAATATAAACTAAGTTAACATCATTCCATTTTTTGGTTACTATTTCTTGACAATTAACTTGGCAGTAAACGGTTACATCCCATCTCCTTTTCACAAGATAGAGAGCTAAACGTTCGGCAAAAGTTTCAAATCCACCATGTCCGGCTGGGATACCTCTTGTTCCTAATATTAGTAATTTACGTTTCATTAAATTCAATGTAATCAACAATAATTATTAGAGAATTTAAACTAAATATAAATTCTCTAGCCGAGTAACTTAGGGGACAAATATAATTAGATTAGTTGATAGTTAATAGTATTGAAATCAAAGTGACAAACTCGGTACGGGAGCATGCTATTTAGGTAAAATCACTTAAAAAGAGTTGTTTTACACTTACAAATACAGAGCATCTAGATTTTCCCGATAGCCAACTAGCAGTTGATGAATTGAGCCTCGACGGAGGAAAAGTCAAATTGAATTGACTCTAAATTTCTGTTTGGCGTATTCATAAACCTCTAAATCAGGCGCGCAAATTGCTTCTATTTTTTTCATTGTTTCCTGATCAATGTGAGGATTGTTGATGGGATTTTTCCGCCGATGAGTGATTTTTAATTCTGTCCCTGTCTGCTGTTTAAACTGAAAGATAAAATCCTTTAAATTCTCTAAAAAACCTACTATTGCCAATTTATCGAGATTATCTTGAGCCCTAGCGATCGCCACTGAAGAGGTATAGTCATAATTAGCTTTTTCTGATATACCCCCAAAATATCTTATATATTCAAAACCGCCTTGTTTTCCTAGTGGAGTATCTAAAAAAGTTGGTAAATCTTCTTTGATTTTGAAATGATCACTTTCTTTAAAGGCATTATAAAAATAATTGGATATATATCTTTTTACAGGATGTCTTAAACAAGTTATATAAACATATTGCTGATGAAATTTTTCCCAAGTTTTTGGATTATAAGGTACATGACCTGAGATATATTGAGTGGCTCTAAACATTTCATAAATAACTAACTGCTCTCGAAACTGTAATAGCTTGTTAGTTTCACCTTTTTCAATATCGATGCCATAAAGCATTTTAGCTGCTAGATGAGAAGGAGAAGCTTCAATTCTGCTATAACTATGTCGATAATGTTTCGCGATCGCTTTATCAATGGAAGTTCCTCCTGATTTAGGAATATGAAGAAAAAATACTTTAGTTTTCTCTGATATCAAGAGGTTTTTAAGCTTTTGTTTAGTCTTCCATTTAATTAGTGAAATGTCCATTTATTTGGTTTTAAAACTATTATTTACCAAAGATCGGAGCAGAGGTCAGCATTCTCTTGCGGATTACAAAATCCGAGGGATCACACCGCTTTTACGGCGGAGTAATCTCTGACTTCTCTATATTAAAAAACTCTTTTTGAAAAACCTCAGCCATTTTTTGTAGAGCTAATTGGCGATCTTCTGGGTCAAGAATACATTTTTCGAGTGGTAAAATAAGCGGTTCAAATAATAATCTCGATGAAGGAGTATTGTTAGCATCAACAATGTATATTCGCTTATCTCTTTTATCTCTCAATATATCTAATTCGCCATAGTCTAAACCTAATTTTTGGCAGAAATTTAAAATCTTCCTAATTTCGTCTTCGTCAAATATTTCCTTGGTTTCAGCTACCTCAACTGAAATTAAGCTGGGATAACCAAAAAAGCGTTGTGTTTCTGTTTTATTTTTTTGATATATATATACACACAAGGAATTTTTTGTCTGAATATAGGAACTCTATACTCAAGAACTTTCTCCTCTTCTATTTCATTCTCAACGAGTTTTTGATAGACAACTTCTGATTCTATTTTATCAGTAGGACAAGAAATTATTCTGCCATCATGTTGGGCATTTAAATTAGATTTGATTACACACTTTCCTGTATATGTTAGTGGATTTACAGTAATACTATAGCCAAAAGCTTCATCAAATAATTGATTAGTTAATGACTTACTAACATCTTTACAGTGAAAATTGATGACATCAAAATTTTGTTTGGACAACTGAGATAAAATTGGTTCTTCAGAAAAGAAAGTTTTATATCTTTGCCACTTAATTACTAAATCAAATTTCTCTTTTGAATTATTGGTAACGTCGTACCCTAAAAAAAGGCAAATTTGATAAAGTGTAGCTTTTCGATAGGGAAAATCTGGATAAAATAGTATTTTTTTTCTTTGGTTAAATATTTTTTGAGTTGTAGTTATTAGGTTTCGTACGATACTTAATGGTTTTTGATTACACCCTATAGAAAGATTGTAAGTATATGCTCTGTATAAATTGAGCAGAGAGACAGATATCTGCTGCTGAAGAAAGATTTTGGTTTTATTGATAGGATTATTGATATCAGTCGCTTCAGTTTTGGCAATACTCGATAAGAACGAAAATGGAGAAAGATTAATCATCGTAAGAATATCCCTGCAAGAAATTGTATTGCTCTATTTGACTTTTAACCAAATCGATCGCCCGCTGGTCCCACTGATAAGTAAATCGAGTTTTCTTAGGTGATTTAAAAACAACACTGGCACAGTCATTTAGATATTTTTGATTGGTCTCAACTTCTAGAAACTTACAAAGTTGACTTAAAATAGCTTTTGGATCGTCAATCAATGATTCGTGTCGAATATCTAAAATATCTTGTCGATCTATTTGTGTTTTTAAGTAAGCAACGGTTTTACACTTAGTAAAGTATGAATTTATCCCATATTCCAAATTAGCTTTTTTGCGAGCAATCATAGTAGTAATATTGTCATAGGGATTTCTAACTACGTGGATAAATTTAATCGGAACATCAAGCCTATTTGGTAAAACTTTTAAAATCTTTGGGTTAGTACGAATAATAAAGTTAGTTGCACTTCCTCTTTTGTCGCCAATAACTTTTATAGTTTGGAACTTCCCTTGACATTGATCAGGAACTCGATAAAAATAACCAGTTTCTTGTCGCCCTGCATTGGCTTTTCGTCGCGAATTTTGCAGCAATAAATAGTAAATTTTTTGACAACTAACACCTTGCTCGAAAAGTTTAAGAGCATTAAGTTCGTGTCCAATAATTATATTCGGATGTGCATCTAGCAACGAACCAACTAGGCTATGTCCGCTTCTAGTGTAACCAACAAACATACAATATTTTTCTACAGATTTAAATAAATCTTCACGCTTAAATAAGTCATAAAGATAATATTGAAAGTGATCGCTAATTTGCGTGACTTTCTTTTTTGTTTGCTTATATTTAGATTTCAGCATTTTATCCAGTCAATGTATTGATGGTATTTGGACATTAAAATAATCTGCTTATTAAGCCTATTAATATCGAAATTAATTATCAATTATAATGAATAAATGTGACAAAAAAGTGACATTGATTTAAAGTTGGTGATCGCCAACTTTAAAATACTTATAGCACAAGCCCCTCAGCCTTGGCGTGGTTTTCTGTCCAAATGCTACTCATACGCCTACCAGTAGAAGTTTCGCAAATCTCAACATTTATAACCAAGAGGATATTATGATTTAGATTTTAGATATTAGTGGGATAGGTTCATTACTTTAGTGTTTAGGATAAAAACTTTTACTAGCTCGATTTCTTGGTTGAATTTCTTGGTTCTAACCAGCTTATTACTAACAAGTGGTTGTAGTGGGCAAAAAATCCAGGAGAAAAATCAGCATCAGCCGAACCATCAGTTGTGACTGCTTCACTTTCATCCGTTTCTCGTCCCCTCTCAGAAAATTATGCTTGTTTCAATGTCAATTCTCTACTGGTAAAATCCTGGTCAAACCCAGAGTTTCAACAAGCAGTCAGGCAAGTAAATCCAAAGTTACTAAGAATTCCAGGTGGAACGGAATCTAATTATTGGGATTGGCAAAAAGGAGGATTAGTTAAAAATGTTAGAGAAGCAATGGCTGGGTATCCCATCAATTTTAGAAACAAAGATCTAAAGTATGATGCCAGCAAATTAGAAGATCTACAAGGGGGAATCAAAGAAACTAATACCGAACCCATATTTGTATTAAATCTTGCTACTTCCAGTTTGGAATCGCAATTAGAAATGTTGCGAACGGCAAGAAATTTAGGAATGTCGGTAAAATACATTGAGCTAGGTAATGAATTTTATTTTGATGTGTCTAACTATAAGCGAGTTTTTCCCACTGCGGCAGATTATGCTCAAACTGCTAGTGAGTGGATAGTTGCGATCAAACAAGAGTTTCCCGCAGCAAAAATTGCCTTAGTAGGAGTAGCACCCAAACCAAAAGATTCAATCCGCGAACAAAACTGGCAAAAAAGTCTTCTCAATTCAGCTATGTATCAAGCAGATGCCGTTACGCTTCATCTCTATAACGGACATGGCTTAAATTCTCAAATAGACTCCAACTCCACCTATCCTTTTTTTAGCTCCGAAGAAGTACAGCTAATTTTGGGACAACCTTTTAGAAGTTGGCAAAAACTGCAAAATAATGACCAGTTAAAGTTAATTCCAGACAATAAGCAAATATGGATTACAGAATACAATTTATTTGAAAATGTATTTGGCAAAAACAATCGGGATAAACAACAAAGAGTGATGGGTAGTTGGACTCATGGACTTTATGCACTGACAATGAGTTTACTTTTTCTTGAAGATTCCCGAATTGCGATCGCTTGCAACCATGTATTAACGGGAAATTCTCGATTTGCTGCTATTTTTGCTAATAAAGGGAGTTTTATCAATCCTAGTGATGAAGATTTTAGGGTTAAACCCAAGAGTCTTTCCGCTACAGGCTCAACTTTGAGTTTACTTGGGGAAGCAACTTCAGGCATGACACAAGCCCAGAAGATTGATTTTTCTCCCGAATCTACTTT
Source organism: Pleurocapsaceae cyanobacterium CSU_1_1 (assembly GCA_012034765.1). Lineage (GTDB taxonomy): Bacteria > Cyanobacteriota > Cyanobacteriia > Cyanobacteriales > Xenococcaceae > Waterburya. The sequence continues at coordinate 41,016 of JAAUOU010000023.1, forward strand.
AGTTGGCAAAAAAAACTTTAAATATCCTGCTTTATATGGCTGGACGTTTAACGATGGCAAACACTCACAAGCGATAATTACCAATTTGTCAAATCAAAATATCCGTATTAATTTAGAGCAGATTTTTTCGGATTCAGTTAGCTATCAACAATTTTCGGCGGCGCCACAAACTTTAATAACGGGAAATGAAGTTATCAAGCGCAAAAGCGACACTGTCTTTCCCGAAATTATGTTACCAGCATATTCAGTGACCAAATTAAGCTCTCTGCCATCATTTTGAATCGCTCAGGATAAATCAAAACGCTAATCGTGAGATACAACTGATTAAATATTATGAATAGAGGCGTTCGGTATATCCAAGACTTATGGCAAACTTTGCTCGCCAAAGAGCAACACAGCAGTCTCAAGCAACGTTTAATTAGAGGTGCAGCAGGTACTTTAGGTTTGAGAACTGCTGCTACTGGTTTAAATTTTATTACTGGTATTTTGCTAGCTCGCCTGCTGGGAGCATCGGGTTTTGGAATTTATACTTACGCTTTTACCTGGACTCAATTGTTGAGCTTGGGGGCAACTTTAGGACTAGATAATTTAATTGTCCGCGAAGTTGCTATCTACCAAAGTAAGTCAACCTGGAATTTGATGAGGGGTCTATTGCGTTGGGCTAATCAAATAGTATTAGCGGTGTCCGTCGGGTTAGCCCTGGGAGCAATAGGTGTAGCTTGGGGCTTAAATATGCAAGCCAATTCCGAGCAGTTCTTGACTTTCTGTGTGGCTATGCTATTAATTCCCATCGAATCCTTGAGAAATCTGAGATTAGCAGCGATGAGAGGGCTACATAAGATTTTGATAGGGCTTCTGCCAGAGTGGATTCTTGCCCCACTGTTGCTGCTCGTCTTGAGTGGATTTACGTATCTATTGCTAGGAGAAGGTTTAACTGCTGTCTGGATAGCAGTAATAAGAGTGTTTGCTGCTGCGATCACTTTGGTAATTGGCATCAAATTGCTAAACAAAATTATGCCCAATGCTGCTAAGGAAGTTGCACCTCAATATCAAGTAAGAACTTGGCTGCATAGTGCCTTACCCTTTATGTTCATGGGTAGTATGTATCTGATTAAATCTCAGACTGATTTGCTAATGCTGGGAGCGATCAAAGGGGCTGAAGCAGTAGGTATTTATTTTGCTGTTGCCAGAGGAGCGCAGCTAATTGACTTTGTTACCAATGCTGCTAACACTGTTCTCGGACCAAACATTGCTAGTCTTTATGCTGAAGGGAAACCCGAGCAGATAGAAAAGATTTTGATTAAAAGTTCCCGTGCTGTCTGTTTAATTTCTTTACCAATAATTGTCGGTCTGGTAGGATTTGGTCACTGGTATTTATTACTGTTTGGTAGTGAGTTTACCCAAGGAAAAAATTCTCTGATTATTCTCTGTGTGGGACAACTGGTAAATGTGGCGACAGGTTCAGTTGGTTTATTGCTCAGTATGACTGGACATGAACGCTATACACTAATTAGTCGCGGAGGTAGTACCATACTGAATGTGGTTTTAAACGCTTTGTTAATTCCTCGATGGGGAATTGAAGGTGCAGCGATCGCCACAGCCAGCAGCACAATTTTATTAAATGTTGAGAATACCATCTGGGTACGCAAAAAGCTTGGCATTCATTGTACTGTCTTCGGAAAATTGATTTAGGCGTTGAGCCGAGATCCAGATACTGTTGGTAATCATTAATACCATTCTTTGCGGAGAGAAAACCAACTGCGGAGACGATTTAATAAGCCTGGATTTCGCTGTAGCTTTTGCTGATAAAAACTGTTCCAGACGCGCTGCCAGATTTCAGACTGACTCAAATAAGTAGTTGGTAGAGACAAAGAAGTTAATCCTCTCATGGGGTTTCGCTCTAGTTTAATTTTGTGCTGCATCATTAGCGCGATCGCCGTAATTAATTCTTCTGCGCGATCGCCGATTAAATTACAGCCGACAATTTCGCCGTTTTCTCTAATTAACAACTTACACATGCCCGTAGGATAATCTGCTATTAGCGATCGCTCTAAATCATTAAAATATTCTGTGACTAGATATAAATCTTTGCCGTATTGCTGTTGAGCTTGTTGAGTCGTTAAACCAACTCTAGCAAAATTAGGCTGAGTTGAAATTACCCAAGGTAGAGCATGATAATTCACCCGATACCAAGGAAAAAATAAGGTGTTTTTCAGGATTACATTAGCCTCATAGCGTGCAAAATTAAGCAGGCTATAACCACCAATGACATCCCCACAGGCATAAATATTCGGGTTAGTTGTTTGCAATTTGCGATTAACATAAACCCTCTGGCGATCGTATTTAACATTTACTCCTGCTAGGTTTAAACCTGCAATATTAGGATGTCGAGCCTCAGCGATAATAATTTGCTCGGCAGCTAAAGCGCGATCGCCTGCTTGTACCCATTTTTGTCCATCAATAGTTTTAATCTGACTCAGTGGCGAATCAAGATAAAGCTTAATGCCTTCTGCCTCCAACTGCGCCTGTAGCAATAAGGCAAATTCAGGATCTTCTTGGGGTAAAATTCTCGACTGTGCTGTAACTAAAGTAATAGTTTTCTCAAATCTAGCTAAAGTTTGCGCTAATTCCAAAGCAGCAGGATTACTCCCCACAATAATTATGTTTTGCTCTAAGCTGTCTAGATCTGTTTGCCATAATTCATCTAAAGTTAAACAATCATCAGCATCTTCGGCAACCTGAGAAAAATAATTAGCACCTGTAGCCAAAAGAAAATTACGCGATCGCAGTTTACGTTGAGCAGTCTGAAAAGCGAGATGAGGCAAACGACAAAACTCACCTTTTCCAGCAATTACATCAACCCCTAAAGCAGCTAAATTAGCCCAAGAATTCTTGGTTTGGATTGTCGAAGTAACTCTGTTGAGACAATCTTTAGCTGCTGTGAGAGAAACTCTGGCTGAAACTTTAGTAACAGGATTATTTGCTAGTCGATCATTCCAGCACCCAATCTTGCTGAGGGTATTAATCATCAAGGCATCATTAGGCAAAAATAGATCATCACAGCTTGTCACCAATGCAACACGAGCCTGAAGTTGCACTGCTTTCTGCGCTGCATAAATACCCACCCAACTACTACCAATTACTACCAAGTCATAATCTACCGCCATGCTAATTACTGATATTACGCGCCTGTTAATCTTTCTCGAAGGATTTGGGGAATTGGGGAGTTAGGGCGCTAGGGAACTATAGATACACTAACCAACATCATCCTGTTTATTTTTCTAAATTCTTATTTCTTCAAAGTAACTAAATTACCCATTACCCATTACCCATTACTCGTAAAACGATAGCAGCAATAGCCTCAGTTAAACGATCATTCTCTGGGGGTAAACGTACGGCAATGCGGAAATAGCGATCGCCCAATTCAGGAAAGCTTAGACAGTCGCGAATTACAATTTGATACTTTTTAAGTAGTTGCTCCTGTAACTTAGTTGCCGACATTTCAGTTTTTACCAAAAGATAATTTGCTGCACCCTCTAAAGGATCGAGTCCAGGAATAGCTTTTAACTGCTCAAATAAACGCGATCGCGCAGGAGTTAACCAATTCCAAGTTTCTTGCTGAAACTCCTTATCTTGCAGTGCTGCTGCTGTTGCTGCTGCTGCCAGGGTATTAACTGACCAAGGATCGCGCCACTGCTGCCATTTTTTCAATCTGTCGGGATGGGCGATCGCATAACCAATTCGTAGCCCAGGCAAACTATAAAACTTAGTCAAAGAGCGTAAAATAACCAAGTTAGGATATTCGGCAACCCAAGGAATCAAGCTTTGCTCTTGAGCGGGGGTTAGAAAGTCCATAAAGGCTTCGTCAATCACCACTAGGTTAAATTGCTTTAAATATGGCAAGATCTCCTCTTTTGTCCATAATTTGCCTGTAGGGTTATGGGGGTTGTTCAAGAGAAGTCCCGATTGTGGATGGGGAGATTGGGGGATTGGGGAATTGGGGGATTGGGGAATAGGTAACGACATTGTAGGGGCGAATGGTGT
>JAAUOU010000024.1 GCA_012034765.1 Pleurocapsaceae cyanobacterium CSU_1_1
GTAGTATAGTTTCTGCCATTGTTCCAAATTTAATCGCTTTTGTTTCAGTTTTTGCGTTCGACTTCCCATTTCTATCGTCTAATTTTATCTTCTTTATTTTAGGTAATCTTATAGCGGGATGGGAGTAGTCTCTATTAAACAGTATGCTCAAGCCGTCTTAGATTTAAGCGAAAAGGATCTGATCTATTCCGTTGCTAATATCGCTTTTGCCTATGGTTTAGGGAATAGTCTCTATTTTCCGCTGGCAGTCGGTGCGACTTCGGTGTTATCTGATGCTAATAATGCCTTTGATATTATTGATGATATTGAACGCTATCAGCCGACAGTATTTTTTGGCATACCTAGTGTTTATGCCAGGATCTTAGAAGTCAAAGAAATTGCTCCTTTAAATTCATCATCTCTGCGTTTGTGTGTATCCGCAGCAGAACAATTACCGAAGACTATTTGGCAAGAGTGGCAAAAATACATGACTTAGAAATTTGTGAGGGAATTGGAACAACAGAGTTTCTGCATATATTCCTCTCAAATCGATTGGGAGAGTCTCAGCCTGGAAGTTCTGGTCGTCCTATACCTGGCTATGAGGTGCGGGTGATCGATGAAAATGGGCTTCCCTGTGAAGATGATGAAATTGGCGAGTTACAAGTGCGGGGGGAAAGCCTGATGTTGGGTTATTGGAATCAACTGACAAAGACACGTCAGGCTATTTACGGCAATATAATGCGGACTGGGGATAAGTATAAGCGCGATCGCCATGGTTTCTTCTGGTTTATGGGGCGAGGGGACGATTTATTCAAAGTTAACGGACAATGGATATCTCCTTTAGCAATAGAATCAGTCCTACATCAGCATCCACAAATTTTGGAAGTGGCAGTAGTCCCACATAATAGTGGCGACAAGCTTACGCAAATCATCGCCTACATTAGCTTGAAATCTCAACAACCACCCAGTAAAGAGCTAGAGAAGAATATTCTTAACTTTGCCAAACAGCATTTGCCTCATTTTAAAAGTCCCCAACAGATTTACTTTGTCGAGAGTTTACCCCGTACCGCTACAGGAAAAATTCATCGTCATTTGTTGAAACAGAAGCAGTCCGATTTATTAACCATTGCTCAATAATTATCAATCACAAACTAATGGTAGTCGAATTTAAAACCGCACTTAAGTATCATCAAACCTTCGTCCCTGGTCAAAGAGAAGCAATTGTAGTTCTCCAGAATCTCCTTGAAGCGGGAATTTTCAGCAAATATGTTTTGTATGAAGGAAAAAACGAAGTCCGTATTGCTGGAGGTGAACTAGCCAAGGTAATAGTGACTCAAGATAAGGTGTTACTCGATGGTGCAGGAAAATCTGCGGTCGAACCAGTCAACGATCCTTTGAAACAAGTAGAAGCATTGTTAAATTCTTTGCCGATTGAAGACTGGACAGCATATGGCTATACTGCTTTCGATCTGGCGCGATTCTATTCTGCTTACTCCAAAGTAGGTACGCAACCATTATGTCATTTTGTAGTTCCTGAAACTGAACTATGGTTTACTCCAGAAGGAGTAAAAATTAAAACTACTCAGTCTTTAGATTTGGTGAGAAGACAACTGTTTATCGATACTCAGTTACCAAATTACCAAGCTACAACTCTTGACTTCGATGAGAGCGATCGCGAAAAATATCAAAACTCTGTCATGGCAATGATTAAGGCGATCAAAAATGCTCGTTTGCACAAAGCGATTATTGCTCGTTGTTTGAAGTTTACTGGAGAGTTAGATCTTTTAGGCACTTATGTTCTGGGTGCTAAAGCGAATAATTCTGCCCGTTCTTATTGTTTAAACATTGGCGATGTAGGTGCAGTTGGTTTTAGTCCTGAAACATTAATGGAGGTAAATCAAGATGGCTTTGTGGCTACTAATCCCTTAGCAGGAACTAGACCTCGTGGTGTCAGTATCGAAGAAGATATCAAATTCAATAACGAACTATTTACCGATGCCAAAGAGATTAAAGAACATTCGCTTTCGGTTTGGTCGGCACAGGATGAAATAGCTTCTATTTGTTTACCAGAAACAGTTCGGGTTTTAAACTTCATGGAGGTTAAGCAATACCGTTGTGTACAGCACCTCTCCTCAAAAGTTGGCGGTCAACTCAAGGCAGATAAAACCCTGTGGGATGCTTTAAAAGTATTGTTTCCAGGGATTACAGTATCGGGGATTGATAAAGAAAAAGCTTTGGAGTGGATCGATCGCCTGGAAGAAGAACCCAGAGGTATTTATGCTGGGGGGATAGGCTGGGTCAACAGTCAAGGAGAAGCAGATATAGCGATCGCAATTCGCTCCGCTTATCAATATGGTGATTGCATCAGTTTAAATGCTGGGGCGGGCATTGTTGCCGAATCTGTTCCTCAAGCTGAGTATTTAGAATCGGTAAACAAAATGAACACCATGTTAAATAATTTAGTTTTGAAACAATAGCGATTAGCCATGTATGCAAAAAAAGCTCCAGATTTTCCGCTGTTGAATCATAGCTTGCAAGTATTAGAAATTCAATCTTTTAAACATTTTTTAGAACAAGAAGGAGAGAATTTTATTCAGCAACGCTACACCAATATAGAACGTAGTGTTAGTGATACTGGTGAAAGGAGGATTCAATATTTAGCTGGTCGTTGGGCTACAAAGGGCGCGATCGCCAGCATTCTCGGTCAAGATAATATGCGATTGGGCTCCGCCCACGCTGCGCGATCGCACTGTTGGCTCGAAATCGAAATCCTCAGATTGCCCACAGGTCAACCGTCTGTAGCATTATTTAGTCAATGCCGAGAAATAGCAACAAGACTGGGTATAAAGCGATGGTTTTTAAGTATTAGTCATACTTCTACCTATGCCGTAGCCAGTGTAGCTGTAGGGAAGTAATGGGTAATATAGCCATACGTAAAAACGTTAGGACATTTTTCAAATAATACCTACTACCTACTACCTACTACCTACTACTTCCTACCTCCTCTATTTTTCTTCACTTCTCTCAATTTAATGATCATGTCCAAATCTACATCAGCACCCATAGGTATTCGCTCTTTAGGGGTTAGCTTTCCTCAAGTCATTCGTACCAATGATTATTGGCAGCAAAAATATCCTGAGATGGTGCGTTCTTCCCCTCAAAGAAATCGTAGCAATCGTGCTGTTAGATCTAGCCATGAGGATAATGGTTACGACCTTTGGTCACAAGAGGTTGCACCTTATTTATCAGACCCTTTTCGGGGGAATGTAGAACGTCGAGTATTGGGTTTAGATGAATCTTCTTTAGACTTACAATGTCAAGCAGCAACAGAGGCTTTACTAGCAGCAAAACTAGATGTAGAAGAGATAGATGTTGCGATCGTGGCTTCCCTGTTTGCCGATAACCTGGGAATGGATAATACCACCCTGCTAGCTCAAAAATTAGGCTTAAACTGTCCCGCCTGGAATCTTGAATCAACTTGTTCTAGTGCCTTGGTGGCATTGCAAAATGCTCGCGCTTTAATACAAACAGAAGAATATCAGAATGCCTTGGTAATTGTGGCTCACTTTGGCTCAAATACTGTCCGAGAAAAAGATACTCTGGCTTGGTCAATGGGAGATGGTGCGGGAGCTTTGATCGTCGATCGCCTTAAACCAAATCAAGGAGTTTTAGCTAACAAAATAGTTTCTACGGCTGCTACCTATGGTGCATACCATCATCAACTAGAGCTTGACGAGGTAGGTAAACCGCGCATAGTGACGCAAACAGGAGAAAATGCCAGCAGTTTGGCAGAAACCGCCGTTGATTTTGTTCGTACCTGCTGTCAAGAAGCTGCGGTTAAGGCGGGAGTGAGTTTAGCAGAGATTGATTTTTGGGTATTTAATACTCCCACGCCTTGGTATGCCAACGTCTGCACTAGAGCTTTAGATATTGAACCAGAACGCACGATTAATCTTTACTCCCACTACGGTAACATCGGGGCAGTCTTTCCCCTTGCCAATCTTTACCATGCTGCGAAAGAAAAGAAGATCGCCGAAAACAGTTTAGTTTTGGTTTACACTAACGGCGCATCAGCTACCGCAGCAGCCACGATTATGCGTTGGGGAGATGTTGCTTTGGGGACAGCACCAGCACCATCCATTAGCGATCGCCCTACGACTATTGAGCTACAGGAAATAAAACCCAGGGATGACACGGAACAAAAACTATCACTCCCCAAAATCTTAGCTGCACCACCAGAACAACAACAACAAGTATTAGCCAGCTATCTAATTACATGGCTAGCTAATTCCCTACAGCTTTTACCCCATGAAATCGAACCCGAGCTACCTCTAATAATGTGGCTTGATTCTTTAATGGCATTCTCCCTCAAAAGCCGTATCGAAACAGATTTAGAAATAAGCATACCGATCAAAAATTTCTTGGGCGAAAACAATTTAACTGACCTGACGCAGCTAATACTAGACCGAATCACTCTCAGCAATTTAGCAATTTTTCCATCAGTAAATAGCCACGAAATATCAGATAGAGAAACCATGAGTCTTTGACAGACTCGATTACTCGTAGTTTCTAGATAAATATTTAGCTAAAACCATGAATATACATTTACTTTTCCACAATCTGGCACAAAAAGACATAAAACTGGCTGCTAATGGCGATTCGCTTGATGTTGATGCCCCCAAGGGAATTTTAACAACTGAACTGCGGGATTCTATAATCGAGCATAAAGCCGAAATTTTAGAGTTATTACGGCAAAATAACCTGAATCCAACCATTTTACCTACCATCATTCCCGAACCAGAGAAAATCTACGAACCCTTTCCTCTAACTGATATGCAGCACGCTTTTTGGGTGGGGCGCAGTGGTGTATTCGAGTTGGGTAAGGTGGCAAATCATGGTTACTACGAGATTGAAGGTCAGAATTTAGACTTAGCTAGATTGAATGGGGGACTGCAAAAATTAATCGATCGCCATGGAATGTTAAGAGCGGTTGTCTTACCTGATGGTCAGCAGCAGATTCTCGAAACTGTTCCAACCTATCAAATAAAAGTTTTAGATTTACAAGGTCAAGAATCAAAATGCGATCGCATCTCAACTAGCAGAAATCCGCGATCTCTTGTCTCATCAAGTTTTACCAGCAGATCGTTTTCCCTTATTTGATTTTCGCGTCACTCTGTTAAATGAATCGCGGTTTCGGTTACATATTAGTTACGACTTACAAATATTTGATGCCTGGAGTCTATTTAGATTATTTGCTGAATGGCATCAACTCTATCAAAATCCCCAGGTTGAATTTGCACCCTTGGCAATTTCCTTTCGAGATTATGTATTAACAGAACAAAAAATTCAGCAATCAGAATTATACGAGCGATCGCAAAACTATTGGTTAAGTCGTCTTGATAGTTTACCCCCTGCTCCCGACTTACCTTTGGCTAAACGTCCGCAAGAACTCCAACAGCATCTTTGCCAACGTTATGCGGGAGGACTGGAACAAAGCCAATGGCAACAACTCAAACAGCGAGCAGCAAAAGCTGGTTTAACTCCTTCTGGGGTATTAATGGCAGCTTTTACGGAAATATTGACAATTTGGAGCAAAAACCCGAAATTTACCGTCAGTTTAGCCCTCTTTAATCGTCTACCACTTCATCCCCAAGTAAATGATTTGTTAGGTGACTTTATCTCAGCCACTCTCTTAGCCGTAGACAATTCTCATCCCGAATCATTTACTCAAAGAGCTTTTCGTTTGCAGCAACAACTGTGGCAGGATTTAGAACACCGTTATTTTAGTGGAGTAAGGGTAACGCGGGAATTAGCCCGCCGTCAGGGTACTGCGCCCAGTGCTATACCAATTGTTTTCACCAGCACCCTGGGTTTAGATGCCCTTGGTCAAGAAACTTCCAGCTTTAGTCATTTTGGTGAATTGACATATGGTATCAGTCAAGCTTCTCAAGCCTGGATGGACGTACAAGTTTGGGAGGAAAAGGGAGAATTGACTTTCAATTGGGATGTAGTAGAAGAACTCTTTCCCCCAGGAATGATTCAAGATATGTTTGAAGCATATTGCCAGTTACTTAAAAATTTAGTCGCTTCAGAAACTAGCTGGGAAACTAACCGACAATTCCTCCCCCCTAGTCAGTTAGTACAGAGATCTCTGGCTAATCAGACGGCTGCACCCATTTCGGACGAGATGTTACATACTTTGTTTGCGGCACAGGTAGAAACTAGGAAAAATGAATCGGCAGTCATTTCCGCTCAGGGCAATCTGACTTACCAAGAACTATACGACAAATCCAATCAAGTAGGACATAAACTGAGATCCCTGGGCATAACTTCTAACCAATTGGTAGCGGTAGTCATGGATCAGGGATGGGAGCAAATAGTAGCAGTCATGGGTATTTTAGCTGCGGGGGCGGCCTATGTCCCCATCGATCCCAATTTACCTCCAGAGCGTAGAGAGTATTTACTCAAAAATAGTCAGGTTACCCTTGTTTTAACTCAATCTTGGCTGAAAGAAAAACTGGCACAATCGGCAGTCACAATCGAGCTATGTTTAGATAACCAAGACTTCACCCAGTCAAGCAGAGAACCCCTAGAGCCGATTCAAAACCCTGACGATCTAGCTTACCTGATCTATACCTCTGGTTCGACAGGTGTTCCCAAGGGAGTAATGATTAATCATCGTGGTGCGGTTAATACCATTCTCGATCTTAATCGGCGGTTTCAGGTTACTTCCAGCGATCGCGTATTAGCTTTATCTTCCCTGAGTTTTGACCTGTCAGTGTACGACATTTTTGGCACTTTAGCTGCTGGAGGAACAATTATCATTCCTGAAGCAAGTAGCGAACCCACCCTCGATGGGTCACAAACCGCGCCAGTTCCTACAACGGGCGGAACACCCGCAACGGACTGGCTTCACAATGCGCTGGCTCGCAATCCTGCTCATTGGGCTAAAGCGATCGCCGAGCATCAAGTCACCATCTGGAATTCAGTCCCCGCCTTAATGCAGATGATGGTGGACTATGCAGCCGAAAACTCGCAAATTCTGGCAAATTTACGTTTAGTCTTACTGAGTGGCGATTGGCTACCCTTAACGTTACCGACTCAAATTCAAACTTTAGCCAAAGATGTCCAGGTAATTAGCTTGGGTGGGGCAACAGAGGCATCAATCTGGTCAATTCTCTATCCCATTACCAAAGTCGATCCAGCCTGGAAAAGTATTCCCTATGGTCGTCCGATGGCTAACCAGCATTTCTATGTACTCAATAAATTCCTCGAACCTTGTCCTGCTTGGGTTACAGGAGAACTATACATCGGTGGCATTGGTCTAGCTATGGGTTACTGGCAACAAGAAGCTAAAACCGCAGCTAGTTTTATTACCCATCCCCATACGGGCGAAAGATTGTATCGCACGGGTGATTTAGGGCGTTATCTGAGGGATGGCAATATCGAATTCCTTGGTCGAGAAGACTTCCAAGTCAAGATTGGCGGATATCGTATCGAACTAGGGGAAATTGAATCAGTATTAACTCAACACCCCGCAGTGGAGCAAGTAGTAGTCGTCGTCACAGGTAAACAACTAAGGGAAAAACGCCTTGTCGCCTATGTTGTTGTTGACCAAGAAATTAGCTGTCATCAACTACGGGATTTCCTCCGCGAGCAACTTCCAGCATACATGATTCCTTCGGCATTTATGTACCTGAACCAACTACCCCTCTCGGCAAATGGCAAAATTGATCGCCGTGGACTACCAAACCCAGAAACCATACTACAAGAATTTGCTGTTACTTATACAGCACCCGAAAATGCGATCGAGCAAACCATTGTCACCATTTGGCAAACAGTATTGAACCTAGAACAAGTAGGAATAGAGCATAACTTCTTTGAAATTGGTGGCAACTCCTTATTAATTACCCAGGTTTATACCAAGCTGAAAAAGGCTTTACCCGAGCGAATAGAAAATCAAATATCCATCGTCGATCTATTTAAATATTCCACCATTCGTTCCCTCGCCCAACACCTCAGCGAACAAGCAACAACACCAGCACCAGAAAATTCCAACTTAGTTAAACAACTAACAGCAGGAAAAAACCGCCTCCAACAAAGACTACAAAAATCAAAAACAATTAGCAATTAGTCTCCCTAAACAAAAATGACACAAGCAACAACTGGTTTAGAAGTAGCCATAATCGGCATTTCAGGACGTTTTCCCCAGAGTAAAGATATTGAAAGTTTTTGGTCGCATCTGATCAATGGCAGAGAATTAACTTCAACATTTCCCGAAACCAAAACCACAGCAGGGGGCATCCTCGAAGATGTTGACCTATTTGACGCGAGCTTTTTTGGCTTCAACCCCAGAGAAGCAGAAATGATGGATCCCCAACACCGCTTATTTTTAGAATCTGCCTGGACAGCTTTAGAGAATGCTGGCTATGACTCCGAGCGCGAATCTAGACCCATAGGAGTTTATGCAGGGGTAGGCATCAGTACTTACCTACTATATAACCTCAGTCCCAACCAAGAACTCATTAAATCCAGAGGTTTTATACCCACCCTAGTAGGAGTTGATAAAGACTATCTCCCTACTCGCGTATCCTATAAATTAAACCTCACGGGGCCTAGTATGAGCGTGGGGACAGCTTGTTCTAGTTCCTTAGTAGCTGTCCATTTAGCTTGTCAAAGCTTGCTGAGTGGGGAATGCGACATGACTTTAGCTGCGGGAGTTGCGATTAAAGTTCCCCAAGATGAATCCACCTTATCTCCAGGGGTAATTGTTTCTGCCGATGGACATTGCCGAGCTTTTGCTGCGGGGGCAAATGGGACAATTGGCGGCAATGGTATTGGAGTGGTGGTTTTAAAACGTTTGGAAGATGCGATCGCCGATCGAGATTATATTTATGGAGTTATCAAGGGTTCAGCGATCAATAATGATGGTGCAGTCAAAGTTGGTTACACAGCACCCAGTCAGGAAGGACAAGCGAGGGTAATTCGCGCTGCCCAAATTATGGCGGAAGTCGAGCCAGAGACTATATCTTACATTGAGGCACACGGGACGGGAACTACTTTAGGCGATCCCATTGAAATTGCTGCATTGACTCAGGCTTTTAACGCAGGTAGGGGCGAACCCCCTAAAGGATTAGCTAGCGCGTCGCCGTTCGCCCGTACGAAATATTGTGCCATCGGCTCGGTAAAAACCAATGTTGGACATTTGGATGCTGCTGCGGGGATTACGGGTTTGATTAAAACTGTTCTGGCACTCGATCGCCAATTGTTGCCCCCCAGTCTTAATTTTGATGCTCCCAATCCAGAAATTGATTTTGATAATAGCCCATTTTATGTCAATAATAAGCTTACTGAGTGGAAAAGCAACGGAAAACCTCGTCGTGCTGCGGTCAGTTCTTTTGGGTTCGGTGGTACAAACGCCCATGTAATTTTAGAAGAAGCCCCCGTAGGGGCGCATGGTATGCGCCCTGCTTCCAAGACGCAGGAGATAAAACATCACCTTCTAGTTATCTCGGCTAAAACTAGTTCGGCATTAGAAACTGCTACTAATAATTTAGTTAACTACTTAAAACAGCATCCAGAAGTTAACCTTGATGATGTGGCATATACCCTACAAGTTGGTCGTCGGGTATTTAATCATCGTCGAATTGTTGTGGTTGAAAATGTCGAGGATGCAATTACCGCCCTAGAATCACCCCAAATTTTAACTCAGTGCCAAGAAACAAAGGATCGTCCTGTGGTGTTTATGTTTACAGGTCAGGGTTCTCAATACGTTAATATGGCGCGGGAACTCTATGAGACTGAAGAAATATTCCGTCAAGAGTGCGATCGCTGTTTTGAATTACTCAAGCCCGATCTAGAGTTGGATTTGCGATCGCATTTATATCCGACAGTAGCAGACACAGAGCAAGCAGCCCAGCAGTTACAGCAGACTGGAATTACTCAACTTGCAATCTTTGTCATTGAGTACGCCCTAGCAAAATTATGGATGTCTTGGGGAGTTAAACCCGCAGCAATGATCGGTCACAGTATTGGGGAATATGTGGCAGCTTGTCTGGCGGGAGTGTTTTCTCTAGAAGATGCTTTGGCTTTAGTAACCGCAAGAGGTCAACTAATGCAGCAATTACCATCGGGGAGTATGTTAGCTGTTCCTTTATCGTCAGCCGAAATATTACCTTTATTAGGTGAAAACCTATCTTTGGCAGTAGTTAACGGGATATCTAATTGTGTAGTTTCAGGAACGACAGAAGCGATCGCAACACTACAAGATCTATTAGCTACTCAAGGAATAGATTGCCGTCGTCTTCATACTTCCCATGCTTTCCATTCCCCCATGATGGAGCCGATGCTAGAGTCTTTCCTCACAAGAGTCCAACAAGTTAACCTCAAACCGCCACAGATTCCTTATATTTCTAACGTTACGGGGACTTGGATTACGGCGGCAGAAGCAACCAATCCTGCTTACTGGACTACTCATCTACGGCAAACGGTACGCTTTGAGGAAGGTTTACAGGAGTTATTTAAACAACCAGAGCATATTCTTTTAGAAGTAGGAGCAGGTAGGACTTTAAGTAAATTAGCTAAACAGCATCCAGAAAAGCAACCGAGTCAGATAGTCTTAAGTTCTGTACGTCATCCAAAAGAAGCACAATCCGATCTCAAGTTTATCTTAAATACATTAGGTCAACTTTGGCTATCTGGTGTGGAGATAGATTGGTCGGGTTTTTATCAGCAGGAAAAACATCACCGTCTACCTTTACCGACTTATCCTTTTGAGCGTCAGCGTTATTGGATCGAACCGCCACTAGCCATAGCTAAAAATGAACCATCAAAGCTTTGGGACTCTTTATTAGCAGTTGGTATTCAAGCTAGTAAAGAAATAGGAGAAAAGGAACAGAAAACATATGTAGATAACCAGCAGTTGTTGGCAAGTTTATCTATGGCATATATGAACCTAGCATTAAGGCAGCAGGGAGCTTTTAGCAATCCTCAAGAGCAATATACTCGATCAGAATTAGCGCAACAATGTCAAGTTATTGCTCGCTATCAACCATTATTAAATAGATGGTTACAAATACTTACAGAAAAGGGACAGCTAGAGCAAAAAGGGGATAAATTTACCAATCTTGTACCATGTCCTAATTCTATTCAGGCTCTTTTAGAACAAGTCAGGGTTAATCAGGCAGTATCGCCGAAAATATTAGATTTAGTTCGGTGCTGTGGTGAAAATCTAGCAGGGGTAATTACGGGCAAACAACAACCGTTAGAGTTTTTTAAAGGTTTGCTATACGAATTCAAAGAAGCTGGGAACGAGCCAGAATCTCCTGGTCATGCTCGCTATAGCTCTATAATACGAGCCGTTTTAGCACAAGTCAGTAGTTCCTTTCCAGCCCAGAGAAACTTAAGAGTTTTAGAAATTGCTAGTGGAGTTAGTCAAGCGACGGAAGAATTAATTCCTGTCTTATCTTCATCCGCAACCAGCTATACTTTTGCCGATGTAAGTGGTTCTTTTTTAAGTACAGCCCAGCAGAAATTTAGCAAGTATCCCTTGATTGAATGTCGTGCTTTAGATCTCGATCTCCCTTTTTCCGAACAACAGTATTCCTTAGGTAGTTTTGATGTAATCGTAGCCGTTAAGTCACTGCATACTGCCAAAGATCTAGCAGCAACTTTAGATAATGTTCGTTCTTTATTAGCTCCTGGGGGCGTGTTATTACTTTGGGAGCAAACCCAGGCGGGATTAGATTTTGAGCTTACTTGGGCTTTATTAATCGAGCCTTCAGGGGACAGCTTAGATAGTCCTTATTTATCGGCAAAACAGTGGCAAAAAGCACTCGATGATAGCGGGTTTGTTGAGGTGGCTGCTTTACCAGAAACGGCAGCTTTGGGAGAACATATTTTGTTGGCTCAAGCTTCAACCAAAAAACAAGATACTCGTCAAATTCCGCAAGTTGCAGCAGCTAAAAAAACAGCTAAAAAGCCAGATCTTGCTGACTGGTTTTATGTTCCCTCGTGGAAACGCTCTATATTACCGCAACCCATAGGTAATCAAAATAGATTAACTAGATCTGAATCGTGGTTAGTGTTTATGGATCGAGAGGGTTTGGGAGAGCAAATTTGGCAACGATTAGAGCTTGAGGGACAAAATGCGATTGGGCTATGCCCACGCTCCGCGATCGCAATTCAAGTAGGCGATTCGTTTAGTTATCAGGGTAAATCTCCCCGAGGTCAACGAATATATACCATTAACCCTCAAAGTCGGGATGATTACGAGGCTTTAATTGCGGAATTGCTGGACTTGAATTGGACACCAAGCAAAGTTCTACATCTGTGGAGTGTTACCTCGCAGAATCAAGCACCATCAGGATTAGCAGCAGTCGATCGCCTTCAAGAAAGAGGATTTTATTCTCTATTATTTCTGGTACAAGCATTAGCTAAGTCTAATCTGACTAAGTTGGAAATTGCAGTTATTTCTAACAATCTCCAATCAGTGACGGGAGAAGAAGCGATCGCTCCTGAAAAAGCAACTTTACTCGGAGGGATTAAAACCATTCCCCTAGAGTATCCCAATATCTCCTGTCGTAGTATCGATGTTATTCTGCCTGCTGTTTTAGAAGAGAAGCTCGTCGAACAGTTGCTCACAGAAGTTTCTACTCCATCGGGCGATCGAGTAATTGCCTATCGGGGTAAACATCGCTGGATACAAACTTTTGAACCGATCAGACTGGAAACTAGGACAGAAAACACACCCCAATTAAGAGCAGGAGGAGTTTATTTAATTACGGGGGGATTAGGTGGTATCGGCTTGGTTATGGCAGAAAACCTGGCACGAAAAGTACGAGCTAAATTAATTCTCTGTGGACGTTCGGAATTTCCTGAGTGCGATCGATGGTCAGAATGGTTAACCTCCCACGAAGAAAACAATGCGATTAGTGTCAAGATTCGTCAGATTCAAGCCTTAGAAGCATTAGGTGCAGAAGTTTTAGTGGCTAGGGCTGATGTGAGCGATCGCGCCTCAATGCAATCACTAGTAAATCAAGCTCAAGAGCGTTTTGGCAAGATTAACGGCATCATTCATGGAGCAGGAGTTGCAATTCCAGGTAAAATTGCTTCTAAAAGCCTAGAAACAGTAAAGTCTGTTCTCTCCGCTAAAGTTAAAGGGGTTTTGGTGCTGGAAGAAATTTTCCAAGATACACCTTTAGATTTCTGGGCACTGTTTTCTTCACTTAGTTCTCTTTCTGGGGGATATGCCCTAGATTATGTGGCTGCCAACGCCTTTCTAGATTCCTACGCCCACTATCGCAGTGTTAATGATAAGCCGTTTACTGTAGTGATTAATTGGGATAACTGGCAACAAGTTGGAATGGCCGTACAAGAGTCAGTTTCGGCGGAATTAAAGCCGTTTTATGCGGAAAATCAGCAAAATAGTCTTGCCACAGCAGAAGGTATAGATGCGTTTAATCGTATTCTTAGTTATTCCTTACCCCAAGTTATTGTAACTGGACGCGATCTAGAAAAGGCGATCGCGCAACATCATGCTGCTAAAGCAATTGAAAGTCAGAGATTACTCCGCCGTAAAACGACGGAGCCTGCTCTGACCGTTGGTGGAAGCGAAGTTATTCCCTCTGAGCAATTGTACCCTCGTCCAAATTTAGGTAATGCTTATGTTAGTCCTCGCAATCATGTTGAACAAACTCTTGTCGATCTGTGGCAACAACTGCTGGGTATTGAACAAGTGGGGATTTACGACAACTTTTTCGAGTTGGGCGGAGATTCGATTTTAAGTTTCCAGGTGGCATTAAAAGCTAAACAAAATGGTTTGCAACTTCAACCTAACCAGCTTTTTGAACACCCGACAATTGCTGATTTGGCAAAGGTAGCTGATCTTCTTCAGCCGATTCAGCCGAAAGAGGAGAGTAGGGAAAATGAACCCAGCAATTCTTCTCAGTCTTCTAATGGATATACAGCCAATCTGAGTCAAATTGAACTCGATAAATTATTGACCAAAATTAACCGTCGGTAAGTAGATATATGTCCTCTGCTGAATAATTCTGTAATAACTATGAAAACTGACAATATCCAAGACATTTACGAACTATCGCCAATACAACAGGGAATTCTTTTTCACGGGATATATGCCCCCGAGTCGGGTTTTTATTTCGTCCAAAAAATCTTTACTTTGCGAGGCGAGCTTAATTTTGTCGCTTTTAATCGCGCTTGGCAAGCAGTAGTGGCTCGACATACGAGTTTACGTACTGGTTTTTATTGGGAAGACATTAATAAACCCCTACAGGTTGTGTACCAGAAAGTAGAAGTACCTATAGAACAGCAAAATTGGCAAGAATTAACCACCGTTGAGCAGCAACTACAATTTGAGTCTTTTCTGAAACGCGATCGCCATCTTGGTTTCGATCTATCTCAGGAATGCTTGATGCGGTTGACTTTATTCCGTCTGGGTAAAGATGATTATAAATTTGTCTGGACTTCCCATTTTATCAATATGGATGGATGGTCAGTGGCATTAGTGTTAAGTGAGTTTGTGCAACTTTATGAGGCTTTTTGTCAAGAGCGAGATCTATCTTTAACACCTGGTAGCTCTTTTAAGAACTATATTACTTGGTTGCAACAACAAGATTTTGACAAAGCGGAAACCTTTTGGCGAGAACAGCTTAAGGGATTACAAGCACCTACTCCCTTAACTAATTTATATGTCAACCAAAGCGATCCTGAAGAACAAAATTATGACTACCAAAGAAGTTTTTTATCCCAGACAACAACAACAGCCCTAAAATCTTTAGCACGTAAGCATCAATTAACTTTAAATACCCTAATTCAAGCAACTTGGGCTTTACTTCTCAGCCGCTACACAGGAAAACAAAAAGTCGTCTATGGATACACTACGGCAGGTCGTCCAGTAGACCTAATCGGAGTAGAATCGATGGTGGGCATGACCATTAATAGTTTACCTGTCTGGGTTGAAGTAGATGAACAGCAGCAATTTCTCACCTGGAGTCAGCAACTACAAAAGCAATTGGTGGAGATGCGCCAGTATGAGTATAGTCCCTTAGTAGAAATCCAAGGTTGGACTGAACTACCGCGAGATCTACCTTTGTTTGAAAGTTTAGTGGTATTTGAGAAAGTCCCCATGCTGTCGGCTTTTCAAATAAGTCAAGGGGAGTTAGAGATCGAGATGACCGATATCTTGTATAAGACAAATTATCCTCTCAATATAGTCATTTACCCTTTTGCGAAGTTAACCCTGGAAATCTCTTTCGATTGCAGTCGTTTTGATGCTGTCACAATTAAGGGTATTCTCCAGCATTTTGCCATATTACTTGAAGGTATAGTAAGTAATCCTCAAGCACATCTTCAAGACTTATCTTGGTTAACACCAACCGAACAAGAATTTAGTCAAATTTTAGAACGAGAAGCGACATTTAATTTTGCTCCTTGTAGTTAATAACTTTGAATTAATAATTAGTAATTAACCATGAATATCTTTGAAAAATACGAGTCAAATGTTAGAAGTTATTGTCGCAATTTTCCAGAAGTATTTAATCGAGCTAAAGGTTCGGTAATTTACTCTAATTCGGGAAAAGAATATATCGACTTTTTGGCTGGGGCAGGTGCTTTGAATTATGGACATAATAATGACCAAATTAAACAGGAAATAATGTCATATTTGGACTTGGACACGATTATTCATGGTCTGGATTTACATACTTCTGCCAAAGAAAAATTTTTAGCTAAGTTTTCGGCAACAATTTTAACTCCCAAAAACTTAGACTACCGCATTCAATTTTGTGGTCCAACAGGGACAAATGCAGTTGAAGCAGCTTTGAAATTAGTGAGAAAAATCAAAAACAGAACGGGAATCTTTTCCTTTATGGGAGCATTCCACGGCATGACATCTGGTAGTTTAGCAGTCACGGGTAATACCGCTATTCGGGCAGGAATTTGGGGAACATCAAATAATGTTACTTTTATGCCTTATCCCTATGGATTTATGAATAGCTTTGACACGATCGCCTATATGGATTCGGTACTGAATGATGTTAATTCTGGTATTGAAAAACCCGCAGCAATTATTTTTGAAACAGTGCAAGCAGAAGGGGGAATTATTGTTGCACCAATTGAGTGGATACAAAGACTGAGGGAGTTATGCGATCGCCATGATATTTTGTTAATTTGTGATGATATTCAAGTAGGTTGTGGTCGTACTGGTTCTTTCTTTTCTTTTGAAAGAGCTAACATTATTCCCGACTTGGTAGTGCTATCAAAATCTATTAGTGGCTATGGTTTTCCGATGTCTTTATTGTTGATTAAACCAGAGTTAGATGTCTGGCAACCTGGCGAACATACTGGTACTTTTCGCGGTAATCAATTAGCATTTGTGGGGGCAGCGGCTGCCTTAGAGTATCGAGAAAATAGTAATTTGCCAGAGAAAGTTAAATTAAAAGAGGCTTTTTTACGAACTTTTTTGACGGAAGAAATAGCATCAATTAGCGATAGGATATCTATCCGTGGTATTGGCATGATCTGGGGAATAGATCTAGCTGATTTTGGTGGTGCAGGTTTGGCAAAAGAAATAGCTGCTCTTTGTTTTGATTCGGGATTAATTGTGGAACGAGTTGGTAGAAATGATACGGTAATTAAATTTTTACCACCGTTGAATATTGAAATGTCTACTTTGCAAACAGGATGTTCTATTTTTAAACATGCTCTTGAGGAATGCTTGGTTGTGACAACAGGTAGTAGGTAGTAGGTAAAAAGAAATGAAAACAATAATTAGAGAACCAAGTATAAGTATTCCTGAGAGTTTATTTATTCATAAAGTTTATTGGTTAAATCAACTTGCAGGGGAATTGCCTGAGACAAATATTATCACAGATTATTTAAGACCAGAGGTTTATCAGGGTAGGAATAAAGCGATGCCTGCGGCTAGCTACGCAATCGCTTTTGAGTTTTCGGATAGTTTATCTCAAGCTGTTATTCAGCTTAGTAATAATTCTTATTTGTCAATTTATCTGCTGCTTTTAACTGCATTTGAGATTTTAATGCAGAAATATACTGGTAATAATGATTTGATTGTGGGTATTCCTAGTTATCAATCAGTAGTAGGAAATGAGGGAGTAATTAATCAAGTTTTGCCTTTACGTTTAGATGTAAACAGTAAGTTTACAGTTAAGGAATTACTGCTGCAAGTTAAAGAAAATGTAATTAGTGCCTATACTCATCAGAATTATCCCCTTGATGAATTATTGTGCGAGTTATTGAATATTCCACAAAGTGCAAATCGCTGTTCGATTTATGACATTGTAATTCTCTTAGAAAATATTCACGATCAAAACTGTTGTAGGGAATTAAATAACGACCTTAAAGTTTCTTTTGTAGTTGATGGTTCGGTAATTAAAGGCGAAATCGAATATAGTCAATCTTTATTTAAGGATGATGCGATCGCCACAATTGTTAGACAATATATTAATGTTGTTGAATCTGTAATTGAAAATCTTGACCATCAAGTTTATAAGCTTGATTTGCTGAAAGAGAATGAAAAAGATTTACTCTTAAAACAGTTTAATGATAATGCTAAAACTTATCCAGTTAATAAAACAATTTCAGATTTATTTATAGAACAGGTTGAGAACAGCCCAGATCGTATTGCTGTAGTTTATAAACAAGATCAATTAACTTATCAAGAAGTAAATAATCAAGCTAATAAACTAGCTGCTTTTTTGCTCGAGCTAGGAGTAAAACAAGGAGATTTTGTGGGCATTTTTCAACCACGCAGTCCTAATTTTTTAATCTCGATTCTGGCTATTTTAAAAGCTGGTGCTGCTTATGTTCCTCTTGATTGTACTTATCCTCCTGAAAGAATTAAATACATGCTAACTAATAGCGAAGTAAAGATTCTTTTGACTCAATCTTCACTATTAAATATCTTCCTAGATGCTCTAGACAACTATCAACATTTAAAACATATTATTTGTTTAGATGTTCAAGATTTAATCAAGACAAAACTAGCAAATATAAATCTATATTCTCAAGTAAATATTAATCAATTTGCTTCAGAAAATACAACCCAGATAAATCAAGCAAGCGATCGCGCTTATATGATTTATACTTCTGGTTCAACAGGATTACCGAAAGGCGCGATCGTCAGACATGATGGTGCAATCAATCATATTTATGCTCAGTTTGATGCTTTGGATTTGCAGCCAGGGTTTAGTTTTCTCCAAAGTGCGCCCGCGTCATCAGATATTTCGGTATGGCAATTTTTAGCCCCTATTCTCATCGGTGGTAGAACAGTTATCGCCGATAAGGAAACTATTTGTAATTCTCAACAGTTATTTAAACTGATTAAATCAGAGAAACTTACTCTAGTTGAACTTGTTCCAGTTGTTCTTAGAAGTTTACTTGATTACGTTTCCCAGTTATCAACTCAGGAAAGATTATTACCCAATCTCCAGTGCATGATGATTACGGGGGAATATGTGGCGGTGGAATTGGTCAATCGCTGGCTGAATCTATATCCGACAGTTAAAGTTGCTAATGCTTATGGTCCAACCGAAGCTGCTGATGATATCACTCAATTTATCATTACCAAGCCTTTCCCAGCCAACCAGCGCAATGTTCCTATCGGTAAACCTTTAGCTAATTTAAATCTCTATATCCTCGATCAAGAGATGCAGTTACAGCCCATTGGTGTGCCTGGGGAAATTTGCGTATCGGGTATTGGGGTGGGAGATGGTTATTGGAGAAATGAAGAGAAAACGAAGGAAAGTTTTGTGACCAATCCGTTTATAGGGGCAAATGATCATTCATCCTTGCTATATAAAACAGGAGATTTAGGTAGATGGTTGCATAATGCTAATATTGAGTTTTTAGGGCGAATCGACCATCAGGTAAAGATTCGCGGTTTTCGCCTCGAATTGGGAGAAATTGAAGCAATACTCACTCAAAATCCTGTTGTAGAATCGTCTGTCGTTATCGTGCGGGAAGATATTCCAGGGGACAAGCGTTTAATTGCCTATATTGTTCCCGAACCAAAAAATGATCTTCCTGATGAACTATCTAAAATCTTACGCAACTTCCTTAAAGAAAAACTACCTGAATACTCCATCCCTTCCGCATTCATCTTACTAGAGACTTTACCCTTAACTCCCAGTGGCAAAGTAGATCGCCGAGGATTACCTGCGCCAGATTCCTCCCGAGAAAACCGACAACAAACCGATATTGCCCCCCGCACCCCTGTAGAAGAAGTAATAGCTGGAGTTTGGACTCAAGTATTAAAAAGTAAGTCTTTTAGTGTAAATGATAATTTCTTTGAGCAAGGAGGACATTCTTTATTAGCTACCCAGCTTATATCTAGGCTACGGCACATTTTCCAGATCGAGTTGCCTTTACGCCACCTGTTTGAGTTTCCCACCATTGCCGAATTAGCTCAAGCGGTATCAATGAAGCAATCTCCGCAAGGTTTACAAATCCCCCTAGTACCTGTGGCTAGGGATGCTAAGTTACCTCTTTCTTTTGCTCAAGAGGGATTATGGTTTATCCATCAGTTAAACCCTGACCAACCTCTCTATAATAGTCCTGCTGCACTTCGTCTTACTGGTTCATTAAACATTCCCGCTTTCCAACAAAGTCTCAATGAAATTCTGGAACGACATGAAGCTTTACGCACTAGTTTTGCTTTGGAACAAGGAAAGCCAGTACAGGTTGTGATGACTAATCTCAGTTTAAACATCCCCCTAATAAATTTAGAGGATTTCCCAGAACAAGAAAAAGAAGCACAAGTTCTAAAACTAGCAGATCGAGAAGCAAAATTACCTTTTGACTTGGCACAAGCACCACTACTACGAGTCACCCTACTGAAACTAAGCCCCACAGACCATGTAGCATTATTTACCATGCACCACATTGCTACCGATGGTTGGTCAATTGGTATCCTAATCCAAGAATTATCCACACTTTATACCTGTTTCTGTGAGGGCATCCCCAACCCCTTACCAGAATTACCAATTCAGTATGCCGATTTTGCTCATTGGCAGCGTCAATGGTTACAAGGAGAAGTACTAGAAAATCGACTGGCTTACTGGAAACAAAAATTAGCAGGAATGCCCACCACACTAAATCTAGAGAAACTAGCAGGAAATCCACCCACAAATAACCAAACAAATAACCAAACCAGAGAATGTGCAGTCCAATCCTTCCTCTTACCTACCGATTTATCCGACCAAATTAGAAACTTAAGCAATCAAGAGGGAGTCACCTTGTTTATGACTCTGCTGGCAGGTTTCCAAACCCTACTGTATCGCTATACCAATCAGCCAGATATTGTCATCGGTACAGATGTGGCAAATCGCGATCGCCCTGAAATAGAATCAATTATCGGTTTTTTCATCAATCTTCTGGTTTTACGGGGCGATTTAGCTAATAATCCTACTTTTCGAGAACTATTAGCCAGAGTGAGGGAAGTTACCTTATCCGCTTACGATCGCGCAGATTTACCCTTCACTAAATTGGTGGAAGCTTTGCGCCCTGACAGAAAAAGTAGTGTTACACCTTTATTTCAAGTCTTATTTGTGCTTCAAAGTGTTACCATGCCAGCTTTTGAATTATCAGGTTTAAAGGTTCAGGTAATGGAATTAAATCCAGGTTTAGCGAGATTTGACCTGGCTTTATTTATGGCAGAAACCCCAGAGGGAATTACTGGGACTTGGAAATATCGCACTGACCTATTTAGCCCCGAGGCGATCGCCCGTATTACCGATAATCTTCAGACTTTGTTATCCAGTATTGCCCAAAACCCCGATACTCGGATCGATGCCTTAGAAATGCTGAGTGAATCAGCAAAACAACAGCAAATTATCGCTAAAAATCGGCGTGATCGCTCTAAATTTCATAAATTTACCAAAATTAAACCCAAAGCGATCAATATTGCCCAACAAGAATTAGTTAGAACGAGCTATCTCCAACCAGAACAACATCTTCCTTTAGTAATTCAACCTAATGGGGAAGACATCGACTTAACAGACTGGGCAAGCGACAAACGGGAATACCTAGAAACCAATTTACTAAACCACGGTGCTATTCTCTTTCGAGGCTTCAACATAAATTCCGTGGCTAAGTTTGAACAGGTAGCAAGTGCTATTTGCCCCGATCTATTTGCCAACTATGGCGACTTACCCAGAGAAGGGAAAAGCGAGAAAGTTTATCACTCTACCCCTTATCCTAGCGATCGCGCGATTCTTTTTCACAACGAAAGTTCCCACCTAGAGCAATACCCCCAAAAAATCTGGTTTTTCTGCGTCCAACCAGCCTCACAAGGAGGAGAAACACCGATTGTAGACTGTCACCAAGTATATCAATTGCTCAATCCCCAACTGCGATCGCACTTTGAACAAAAACAATTAATGTATGTTCGCAACTACATCGAAGGTTTAGATGTCAGTTGGCAAGATTTTTTTCACACCACTGATAAAGCCCTAGTAGAACAATATTGCCGTCAGTCGGGAATGGACTACCAATGGTTAGATAATGGCTTGAGAACTCGCAAAGTACGTCCAGCCATCTCTTACCATCCCGAAACAGGGAACCAATCTGGTTCAATCAAGTACAATTGCACCATATTTCCTGCTTAGAACCAGATGTCAGACAATCTCTCCTCTCTAACCTGGGGTTAGAAAACCTCCCGCGCAATGTCTATTACGGAGATGGCTCACCCATTGAAGACTCAGTAATGGCAGAAATCGGCGCAGCTTATCAACAAGCCCAAGTCAGCTTTCCCTGGCAGCAAAGAGATCTTTTAATGCTCGATAACATGCTCGTTGCCCACGCACGTAATCCCTACCAAGGCGATCGCAAAATTGTGGTGGCAATGGGAGCAATGAACAGTGAACAGTGAACAGTAATCAAATAATCAAGTAATCAATGCAAAATCTAACTCTTGAAGGCTTTCGGCTTTCTCCTCAACAAAAACAGCTCTGGTTATTACAACCAAATAATTCTCCTTATCCTGCCCAATGTGCGATTCTGCTTCAAGGTGAACTACAGCTAAAAATTCTTAAAGAAGCTGTCCAGCATGTCGTCAACCGCCATGAAATTCTTCGTACCAGTTTTCATACCCGACCTGGAATTGCGATCCCGATGCAGGTTATAAGCCCTAGCAGTAATTACTTCTGGCAGACTTATAATCTCACAGATTTAACTGACCAAGAACAACAAGTAAAAATAGATGAATTATTTTTAACCGCCAGAAAAGTACTCTTCGACTGGGAAAAAGATCCTCTATTGCGTCTATCTTTACTGCATCTCTCTTCCCAGGAGCATATATTACTAATTGCCTTGCCATCTTTATGTGCGGATAGTTGGTCACTCAAAAATATAGTCAAAGAAATTAGCCATATTTATGGTAGATGTTTAAATAACGCACAATTACCCGATGAACCAGTACAATATATCCAATTTTCTGAATGGCATAACGAATTACTCGAAGAAGAAGCAGAAGTTGGCGAAAACTACTGGCAACAGCAATTAGATTTACTCACCCCAGCAATTCCTTTTGATAAGCAACCAACTGACACGGAATTCAATCCTGATATATGGTCTTTAAAGCTCGATCCAGCAGTAGTAGCCCAGTTAGAATCTATCGCCGAGCTACATAATACGACAATTAGGGAATTTTTATTAACCTGTTGGCAGATATTCTGGGCGCGAATTACAGGACAGTCTGAAATGGCGATCGCAACTGTTTTCGATGGTAGAAACTATGATCAATTGCAGGAAACTCTAGGATTATTAGCCAAATGTGTACCTGTCTCTTGTTCAATTCAAGATAATTTAAAATTTAGCGAAATTTTAGCTAAAACAAGTCAAATTTTAGAAAATCATGATCAATGGCAGGAATATTTTCTCTGGTCAGAGAAGACAGCATCCTTAAACCAAATTGCTTTCGAGTTTGCAGACTGGTCAGATAAATATAATGCGGGGGGGGTTACCTTTTCCCTGGCGCGTCAGGATGTTTATTTTGCCAGATTCAAAGTCAAGCTTACCTGTATCCGTCAAGCAGAATCTCTAACCGCAGAGTTTCATTACGATCCTGAAATTATCGATGCCGAAAGTATTTCCGATTGGGGAAAACTATGGCAAACCTTGGTTACAAGTGCGGTGAACAATTTAGAAGCTAGAGTTGGTGAGTTAGAAATTCTGAGTAATAGCGATCGCCATAAACTACTCTTTGAGTTTAACCAAACCCAGAAAGATTATCCTCTAGACAAGTGTATCCATGAACTATTTACCGAACAGGTTGCCAAAACCCCAGACAAGGTGGCAATTGTCTTTGAAGACCAACAATTAACCTACACCCAACTAAATGCCCGTGCTAATCAACTGGCACGTTATCTGCAAAACCTGGGAGTCAAGCCAGAAGTACTGGTCGGAATTTATCTAGAGCGATCGCCTTTAATCATTATTAGCCTCCTCGCCATTCTCAAAGCTGGGGGGGCATATCTCCCCCTAGATCCTGCTTCACCTCCTGCTGCTATAGCTTTGCGATTAGAAGATGCTGGGGCAAAAGTACTCCTAACTCAAGAGGAATTAATCGATAATCTTGCTGAAATAACGACAAAAATAGTTAGTTTAGATAGCGATCGAGAAATAATTAACCATCAAAGTCCAGAAAACCTCTATTGTGACGTAAAACCCGAAAATTTAGTCTATACCATCTATACCTCTGGTTCGACAGGCAAACCCAAAGGTGTGGCGATCGAACATCGACAACTATTAAATTATTTCTATGCCATTCAATCCCAACTAAATTTAACCCCAGGCAGTAGTTTTGCACTTGTTTCCACCTTAGCAGCAGACTTAGGTAACACCGTTATTTACCCCGCCCTCTGTACTGGCGGATGTCTGCATATCATTGCCACCGATCGCCTTACCGATCCCAGTGCGATCGCCGATTACTTTGATCGCCATCCCATAGATTGCCTTAAGATCGTTCCTTCCCATTTAAAAGCCCTGCTAACAGCAAAACATCCCGACAAAATTCTACCTCGTCAACAGTTAATTCTGGGAGGAGAAGCCACCAGTTGGGAGTTAATCGATCGCATCCAACAGATAGCCCCAGAATGTAAGATTCTCAATCATTATGGTCCTACAGAAGCCACCATTGGCGTAACTACTTTTGAAGTCCCCAAGGGAGTTAAAAATAATCAAGCTGCTACAGTTCCTATTGGTTGGGCGATCGCCAATACCCAAATCTACCTTCTCGACTCTAAGAAGCAACCAGTACCTATTGGTGTCCCAGGAGAGCTATATATTGGGGGTGCAGGGTTAGCACGAGGCTATTTAAACCAGCCAGAATTAACCAACGAGAAGTTTATTGCCAATCCTTTTGTAGGGGCGAATGGCCATTCGCCCCTACTTTACAAAACAGGTGATTTAGCGCGTTACCTGCCAGACGGAACCATTGAATTTTTAGGTCGGGTAGATGACCAAGTGAAGATTCGGGGTTTTCGTATCGAGTTGGCAGAGATTTCACTCGTCCTTGCCAAACACCCTGCTGTAAGAGAGTGTGTGGTTCTAGTACAGGGCGATGAACCAGGCAATCCACATCTCGTTGCTTATGTTATCCCCCACTCCGAGCAAAATCCTGCCACCAAAGACTTGAAAGACTTCTTGCAAGCACAGCTACCCGACTACATGGTGCCTGCTGCCTTTGTACTGTTAAAGGCATTTCCACTGATGCCTAATGGCAAACTAGACCGCCACTCCTTGCTTGCATTAGAAACCGTCGGACTCAATCTCAAGGAATACGTAGCACCTCAAAATGCCGTTGAAGAAGTGTTAGCCAGTATTTGGGCTAACCTTTTGAAGGTCGAACGTGTAGGAATCTGGGACAATTTCTTTGACTTGGGCGGACATTCATTACTAACAACTCAGTTAATATCGCGAGTGCGTCAAACCTTCCGAGTAGAAATATCCCTACGTGACTTATTTGAAGAACCTACCCTCGCTCATTTGTCGAAAATCCTCATCGCTAATGAAGCCAAGCCAGGGCAAACCGAAAAGATTGCGATCGCGGTCAAAAAAATTAAGACAATGTCTGCCGAGGATAAGGAAAAACTGCTCACCCACAAGAAAATAGAAGGAGTCCGTAGCTAATGGATCGAACCGATTCTCAATACCCAACTGCCCTTTCTGTAGACGATTTCGAGCTTCTCGACTATTTACTTGAAGATGATGAGATCGAGCTGCCTCAAACCCTAAAGATTTCCCGCAGAGAAAATCTAGACCCCGCACCGCTCTCCTATGCTCAATCTAGGCTGTGGTTCCTGGAACAACTGGAATCGGAAAGTGGTGTTTATAATACGGGCGGTGCCGTGCGTTTGGTTGGAGTTCTCGATGTAGCAGCGCTAGCCGCGAGTTTGAATGAAATCGTCCAGCGTCACGAAATCTTGCGTACCACATTTGCGATCGCCAACGGGCAACCCGTCCAAGTTATCGCCCCAACCCTGACTGTAACGCTGCCAGTAATAGACCTCCAGCAACTCCCCGATCAAGAACGTGAAAAAGAGGTGCAGAGGCTTGCTATCCAAGAAGCCGATCGACCCTTCGATCTAACCGAGGCACCGTTGCTACGAGTAACGCTGCTCAAACTAGGTCAGACAGAGCATATATTACTGTTAACCATGCATCATATCGTCTTCGACGGTTGGTCTAGGGAAGTACTGGTTCGAGAATTAGCCACGCTTTACGAAAACTTCTCCCGTGGAAAGTATTCTCCCTTACCCGAACTTCCCATCCAATATGCTGACTTCGCCCATTGGCAGCGACAGAGGTTGCAAGGAGAAGTACTTGAACAACAGCTAACTTACTGGAAGCAAAAGCTAGCAGACGCTCCGACCGTACTGGAACTCTTCACGGACAGACCCCGACCCGCAGTTCAGACTTTCCGAGGCTCGACCCAATTTTTTGAGCTATCACCTAGCCTCACCCAAAAGCTAAAACAGCTCAGTCAGAAGCAAGGGGTTACTTTGTTCATGACTCTGCTAGCGGCTTTTCAGACCTTACTCTATCGCTATACTAATCAGAAAGACATTTGTATCGGCTCGCCGATCGCTAACCGCAACTGCCACCAGATAGAGCCATTAATCGGTTTTTTGTCAATACCCTCGTCTTACGTACGGACTTATCAGGCAATCCCAGTTTTCAACAATTGTTGGATCGGGTTCGGCAAGTAGCTCTAGACGCTTATGCTCACCAAGACCTGCCCTTTGAGGTTCTGGTGGAACAACTACAGCCAGAACGCTCTTTAAGCTACACGCCGCTATTTCAGGTGATGTTTAGCTTGGAGAACGCTCCCTCTGAGCCTTTTGCGCTACCAGGCTTGACCTTCGATCCGTTGGAGTTAGACACGGGTATTGCCAAGTTCGATCTAACTCTGTCGATGGAGGAGACACAACAGGGACTTAAAGGAAGGTTCGAGTACAATACCGATTTGTTCGATGCGCGTCGGATGACTCGGACGATCGAGCATTGGCAAAACTTACTCGAAGTTATCGTAGCTGCTCCCGAACAGCGAATTTCAGAGTTACCGTTACTGAGCGAAGCCGAACAGCATCAGTTATTGGTGGAGTGGAATGATACTTGGGCGGAGTATCCCCTGAAACAGTGCATCCATCAGCTCTTTGAGGAACAGGTAGAGCGATCGCCCGATGCTGTGGCAGTGGTTTATAAAGATGAACGCTTAACTTACCAGGAACTGAACAGCCGTGCTAATCAACTCGCACGCTATCTAAAAAAGTTGGGTGTGGGGTCAGAGATACTGGTCGGTATCTGCGTAGAACGCTCTTTAGAAATGATCATAGGAATTTTGGGCATTCTCAAAGCAGGTGGAGCTTACGTTCCCCTAGATCCTGCCTATCCCAAGCAGCGTCAGGTATTCATGTTGAGAGATGCCCAAGTTCCAGTCCTATTGACCCAGCAGTCACTACTGGACGTACTCTCCGAACATAAAGCGAAATTTGTCTGTCTGGATACAGACTGGAAAGCGAATGCCTACGGCACGGCTTCGCCGATCGCAACAGAAAGTCAGGAAAACCTGGTTAATCAAACTCAAAGTGAAAACTTAGCCTATGCGATCTATACTTCCGGCTCAACTGGAACCCCGAAAGGCGTGGCGATTCAACATGACTCGTTGGTCAACTATACCGAAACCGTCTGTTTGGAGTACGAACTAAAACCAAGCGATCGCATCCTGCAATTTGCCTCGATCGGCTTCGATGTTGCTGCCGAAGAAATTTTTCCATGTCTCGTGCGGGGTGCAACTTTAGTGCTGCGTACTGATGAGATGTTGAGTTCCATCCCCGATTTCCTGCAACAATGTCACTGCCTGGGGGTGACGGTACTTGACCTGCCCACAGCCTTCTGGCATCAATTAGCGTCTCAACTGACTGCGACAATGCCATTACCCGAAACACTGCGATTAGTCATTATTGGTAGTGAAAGTGCCTTACCCGATCGCCTAAAAATTTGGCAGCAGCAGGTAGGTCAACGAGTGCGACTCGTTAATATCTACGGCCCTACAGAAACAACGATTGGTGCGACACTCTGCGATTTATCGAGGTCGATCGCTGACGAAACCACTGTGCCAATTGGACGACCGATTCGGAACGTCCAAGCATACATACTCGATTCCTATCTGCAACTCGTACCAGTGGGCGTACCTGGAGAACTTTATATTGGGGGCGTGGGTGTAGCGCGGGGCTATCTTAACCAACCAGAACTAACGATCGAGCGGTTTATACCCAATCCTTTTGAGAAGTCAGAAGTCACAAAGGCTTTAGCCGCATGTAGTCAGAAGTCAGAAGTTAACAGCCAGTTTTTACTTCCTACTTCCTACTTCCTGCCTCCTACTTTATACAAGACAGGCGATTTGGCACGTTACCGACTGGATGGGAACATCGAGTTTTTAGGGCGCATCGATCGGCAAGTGAAAATTCGAGGCTTCCGTATCGAACTGGAAGAGATTGAAGCTGTAATGAGCCAACATCCAGGGATACGAGAAACTGCGATCGTGGTTCGGGAAGATCGACCTGGAAATAAGTGCTTAGTAGCTTATCTAGTCCACAAGCCGCAGCAGACTCTCACGATTACCGAACTGCGAAGTTTCCTCAAAGAGAAATTACCTGAATACATGGTTCCTTCTATCTTCATGCAGCTTGATGCTTTGCCCCTGACACCGAACGGCAAGGTGGATCGTCGATCGCTCCCAGAACCAGAACAAACTCGTGATGAGCTAGAAACCGCCTACGTTGCACCACGCACTCCCCTAGAGCAACAGCTAGCGGAGATTTGGGCGCAAGTCCTCGGTATTGAGACAGTAGGCATCCACGACAACTTTTTCGCTTTGGGGGGACATTCTCTACTGATTACTCAATTGTTTGCCCAAATGCGAGATACCTTTAAGGTCAATTTATCCCTGCGCGGTCTTTTTAAAGAGCCTACCGTAGCCAATGTAGCCGAGACAATCGAGATCGCCCAACAGTCGAAATCGGGGGGGGAAATTCCTACAGAAGATGCCATAAACCTAAAAGCTGAAGCAGTCTTAGACCCCACAATTCACCCTGGAGGCGTTACTTATAACCCAGATGTTTCCCCATCGGTTATCTTTTTAACTGGAGCGACTGGTTTTCTGGGAAGCTTTTTACTTTACGAACTCCTACAGCAGACTCAAGCCGATATTTACTGTTTAGTTCGTGCTGAGACTATTGATTTAGGTAAGCAAAAAATTCTAAGTAGCCTCAAATCCTATCTTCTCTGGAATGAATCATTCAGTCAAAGAATTATCCCAGAGATCGGCGACCTATCTAAGCCACTTTTGGGACTTTCCGAAGCTTTATTTCAACAATTAGCTGGTCAAGTCGATGTTATCTATCACAATGGTGCGTTAGTTAATTCCACCTATCCCTATTCTGTTCTCAAAGCTGCTAATGTGATTGGAACACAGGAAGTTCTAAGACTAGCAAGTCTTGTCAAGATCAAACCCGTACACTTCATCTCTACGATCGGCGTTATTGGCGATGGAAAATCTAGCGCTCGAATTGTTCGAGAACAGGATAGCCTCGATAATTTCATCATCCCTTCTGGGGGTTACTCGCAAAGCAAATGGGTCGCAGAAAAGTTAGTAGCGATCGCAAGGGAACGAGGGATTCCCGTCTCTATTTACCGTCCTGGAAGCATATCGGGACACAGCAAAACAGGTACTTGCAATACTAGCGATAATATCTACCGCACAATAAAAGGTTGTATTCAACTGGGAAGTGTTTCCAACCAAGATATCCAGTTAGACTTAAGCCCAGTTGACTATATAAGTCAAGCGATCGTTCATCTCTCAAGACAGAAAGAATCCTTGGAGAAAACATTTCACCTCGTCAATCCCCAACCACTACCGTTGAGTGAGATGGTGAACTACATGCGTTCCTTGGGCTACCCGATCGAGCGAGTTTCCAATACCCAATGGCGATCGCAACTTTTTAAGGCGGGAAATTCTCCAGACAATGCTTTGTATCCTCTGCTTTCTACCTTTTCAGAGGAAGTCAGCGATCGCGATCGCGACTCCGAATCTCAAGACTCATCAATCCAACAGTTCGACTGCCAGAATACACTGACTGGACTAGCAGGCACGTCAATCGTTTGTCCACCCGTCGATACTAAATTGCTCAGTACCTACTTTTCATACCTGATTCAAACTGGCTTTCTCAATCCTCCACCTTAGAAGGAAGTAGGAAGTAGCAAGTAGCAAGTCAAGAGCGGCTAGCGGCTGTTAACTCATTACTTACATTGTCCCCGCATGGGGATTACTTATTACTCTTTACTTTTCACCACACCCAATTCTCTTGATAAATTAGGAACCATAAATCATGACCCAAGTAATACAAAATCTACAAGACAAGTATCTGGCAGAATTTGTTCACAACTACAACCAACGCACAAACACCTCTAAACAAATCGCTCAAAAATTCCGTCCTTACTTAGCTGACAATAAAGCCCCAGAATTCTTCTACCCTCCCTTAAAAGAACTAGCTTACACACTTGTATGCAAACGCTCTTCAGGGTCTAAACTATGGGATGTTGATGGAAACGAATACATAGACACGATCATGGGATATGGAATCAATCTTTTTGGTCACAATCCCCCCTTTGTCAAACAAGCTATAGACGAGCAACTCGATCGAGGTATACAGCTTGGCATCCAATCAGAAATTGTTGGTGAAGTTGCCGCGTTAATATGCGAATTAACCCAGATGGAGCGAGTCGCCTTTAGTAATACAGGTACAGAAGCTGTAATGTCAGCGATTCGCCTTGCCAGAACTGCAACCAATCGCCACAAAATTGCTTTATTTTCAGGTTCGTATCACGGTCATTCTGATGGCACTCTAGTTAAAACGCAAACAGTAGATGGAACTCTACATACAGTACCAAGGGCATTAGGAGTATCGCCCAATATTGTAAAAGATGTTTTGGTTTTAGAATATGGAAATTCTCGATCGCTCGATATTATCAAAGACCAAGAAAGCGAATTAGCGGCTGTTCTGGTCGAACCCGTACAAAGCAGAAATCCCAGCTTACAGCCTCAAGAATTTCTCCAGCAGTTAAGGCAGTTGACCAAAAAAGCTGGAATTGTCTTAATTTTTGATGAAATGATTACTGGCTTTCGCATTCATCCAGGTGGAGCGCAAGCCTGGTTTGGTATTGAAGCAGACTTAGCCACCTATGGAAAAATTGTGGGTGGCGGAATGCCAATAGGCGTTATTGCAGGTAAGGCGGCTTACATGGATGCGATCGATGGTGGGATGTGGAGTTATGGGGATGCTTCCTATCCTCAGGTGGAAAAAACGTGTTTTGCAGGTACTCATTGTAAGCATCCCTTAGCAATGGCTGCTGCACGAGCTGTACTTAAGTATCTAAAAAGTCAAGGCGCTTCTCTTCAGCAGAACCTAAATCAACGCACTTCGCAGTTTACTAAAGCTTTGAATGCTTATTTTGAAGCAGATGGATTGCCTATTCAAATAAATCATTTTGGCTCACTTTTTGAGTTTGCCGCTTCAGAGAGTTCTGCCCTCTCAAAAGATTCTGATACTCCAGATATTGGACTAATATTACTGTACTACAGTTTACTTCACAAAGGAATTTCACTTCAGGGGAATGGTGGTTTCCTCTCAACTGCACATACAGATGAAGATCTCGATCGTTTAATTAAGGCTGTTAAAAACAGTACACGAGAATTACGAGCAGCAGATTTTTTTGTCTAATCTTTTGGTAGTTACTTAATGCGATCCTGTGGGGGCGACAAGTGGCTGCAAAGGTAGTCAGGAACAGGAATAGAGAAAACAGCCTCTCTAAACATGAGAAACTGTTATCAATAACTTTAATTGTTGAAAACAGTATGTTCCAACTACCTGAATTATATAGTAAGCATCTCAAGAAACAGTTCAATTATCCTCAATATTTAATCTTGTTAATTCTCATTAACTTACTTCAAAATTTGAAAACAGTAAGATTGGAAGAACTAGCACGTTGTTTTCCAGTTCCCATTCAATTAAGAAGCAGAGTTAAGAAAATTCAGAGGTTCTTGTCTCTCCCACAATTTAATATCAAACAGCTTTGGTTTCCTATTTTAATAACTTGGATCGAGCAAGAATGGAATTTATCAGAAATAATCTATCTTGTGATTGATAGAAGTCAATGGCGAGATACTAATTTATTAATGGTCAGTATAATTTATGAACGGCGAGCAATTCCCATATATTTCACTCTTTTAGAAAAAAAAGGTAATAGTAATTTAGTTCAACAACAACAGGTATTGTTACCAGTCTTTGAACTCTTAGAAGATTACAAAATAACCGTATTAGGCGACCGAGAGTTCTGCGGAGTAGAACTAGTAAAATGGCTGCTAAAAGAGCAAAAAGTCAGTTTCAGCCTGAGATTAAAAAAGAATGAATATGTTGAATTAGAAGAACAGATTTGGTTTCAATTATCTGACTTGGGATTAACTCCTGGAATGTCTTGTTACTATCAAGGAGTTAGAGTTACTAAAACTAAGGGGTTTGGTGGTTTTAATTTAGCTGCCAAATGGAAGAGAAACTATCGTGAAAAGTATAGTAAAGAAACTTGGTTTATTTTAACTAATTTGAATAGCTTGTCTGCTGCTACTGACTCTTATACTAAACGAATGGGCATCGAAGAAATGTTTCGAGATTTTAAAAGAGGTGGTTATAATCTAGAAATTACTAGACAAGCGCGATCGCCGACTTATTTCTCTTGTCTTATTAATCTGTTTATCTTACAGTCTATCTACTTTTATTGGGCAAAATATCAAGTCAAAAGGCATTTCTAAATATGTTTCTCGTCCTACTGAACCCCAGAGAACAACCCGCAGACATAGTAGTTTTTCTATTGGTTTGAATGCTCAAAACTGGTTAGACTCAATTGTCTTTTTTCAAGATGTGGTTCAAGAATTACTCTCTTTTTCGGCTCACAAATTGCCTTATTATCTTAAAGGGATGAGGGCTATTTCCCTTGTTCAGTCTAGCTTATAAGCTGCTTGTCGCCCCCACAGAAATTTATCTCGAAATTTAATTGGGGGAAATAAAAAGCACCTAGATATTCCTAGATGCCTTAATTTAAGATTATTTAGATAATTAAATAAAATAATCAAACAATCAATTTAATTTATTTAAATCCGACTGCTGCCTGCCAAACAAAAGCTAGAGCAAGAAAAAATACAGGGATTATTGGTAGTACATCTACCAAGGGTTTGAACATAGCGTAAGCTTCAGGCAAATCTGCCAAGATCATTGCAGCTTCCATATATCTATATACCTTCCAAAAATTTTTTAAAATGACGAGAAACCCATAAAAGGTTCGACAGTTAGTTTAAGAGGGAGTTAGATTAACCTCTACAGACTGTCTTACCGCATCGCCGAAAAGCTTCTACCTTGATAAAAGTACAAACTGTTGACTAAAGACAAGGGAATGCTCGAGTTAATAGTAAAAATACTACCATAATTTACCTCAGAGATTTAGGGTAATAACTATCATTTTCTAGGCTACATAACCCAAAATCATTCCTGCTAACAAAATAAAGCCTAGCCATACATTTTGACCCAAAACTTTGCCATAAACCGAACGAGGAATATAGGGTTGGCGTAAGGTTAAATATTGCCAGATCCAGCCTGCCGTGGCTAATGCTAAACTCAACCAAAAGGCTGAATTCAAAGCTAGCTTGAAACCTATCAAAGCAAGCAATGAAGAGGTGATTGCATAAAAAAAGCCGATCGCTTCAGGAGTATATCTACCAAAAAAAATCGCGCTGGAATTAATTTTCAACTTGAGATCATCTTCGCGATCGCTCAAAGCATATCCTGTATCAAAACCCAAAGTCCAGGCTACTGTTGCCCCCCAAAGTAACCAGGTTGCAGCTTCAATCTGCGCAGTTACCGCAGTCCAGCTAATTAATACGGCAAACCCCCAAGCCAGGGATAGAACCAACTGAGGAACAGGAAACACTCGCTTGGCTAAAGGATAGAAAATGATTAAAGGAACAGCAGCTATACAAAGCAAAAAGCTGAGGCGATTCAAATAAAATGCCAACACCGCAGCACAGGCGAAAGCAATGAATAAAATAACGATCCCCACCTGCACGGAAAGGGCGCGAGAAGCTAAAGGACGGGTCTTAGTTCGAGTCACCTGGGGATCAATATCTTTGTCCCAAAGATCGTTAACCACACATCCTGCTGCGCTGGTGGCTAAAGTGCCTAAGATAATTACTCCTACTAAGGGCAAAGGTGGAGTACCCTTCGCCGCCAACACAACTGCCCACAATGCGGGAATCATCAAAATTAGTCTTCCTGCTGGTTTATCCCAGCGCAGCAGGCGAATTACTTTTTGCCAGGTTGGTTCACTGGTTTGAGATGAGGACATATTGAATTTAAAATTAAATAATTTAGTTAATAAGTTGATAAATATTTATAAAATCTTAAGACTATTTGTTGCCCTGGGCAAAATACATGAGATTATGAACAATATCTGGTTACTAATGCCTAAACTTAAAAATGTTATTAGTTTGCTAGATTTTTTCAGTTTTAAGTTTGATTTTATCTAAAATCTGGACTCTAGGGAAATTCCTCTTGTCGTCAAAGGTCATGAACCAAAAGATTATTGCAGCGATCGATATCGGCACTAATTCAATTCACATGGTAATCGTGCAGATTGAGCCTTCTCTGCCTTCGTTTACAGTAATTGCTAAAGAAAAAGATCCAGTAAGATTAGGCGATCGCGATCCAGCTACGGGAAAATTGACCCCAGAAGCAATCAAGCGTTCTCTCAACACTTTAAGACGCTGTCAGGAACTGGCAAACAGTCTTCAAGCAGAACAAATCATTGCGGTAGCTACTAGCGCCACCAGAGAAGCTCCTAACGGAGAGGATTTCTTACGTCAGATTGAATCAGAGTTGGGCATCGTCGTCAATCTGATTTCTGGTAGAGAAGAAGCGCGCAGAATTTATCTTGGTGTGCTTTCGGGCATGGACTTTAACGACCAGCCTCATATAATTATTGATATTGGTGGCGGTTCAACCGAAATTATCCTCGCTGATGTCCATGAACCTCGTATCCTCAGCAGCACCAAAATAGGAGCAGTACGGCTGTCTAAAGAATTTGTGACTACCGATCCCATTAGCGATCGCGAATTAAAAGTTTTAAGAGCCTATGTTAGAGGAATGTTAGAACGTCCTATTGATGAAATTTGGCAGAATCTTCAGTTAAATGAAGTTCCCCGCACTATCGGGACTTCTGGCACAATTCAAACTATTGCTGAAATTCATGCTAAAGACACATTAGGAGCAGTTCCCGAACCTCTTAATGGCTATGAAATCAAATACAAGGATATTGAAAAAATCGTCAAAAGACTAGCGAGAATGAGCTATGGAGAACGTTTGGAAGTTTCTGGATTGATGGAGAAAAGAGCCGAAATTATCGTTCCAGGAGCGGTTATTTTGCTCGAAGCGATGCAGATGCTTAAGTTGGATTCTCTCATCATTTGTGAACGAGCCTTACGGGAAGGCATGATCGTTGATTGGATGTTAACCCATGGTCTAATTAATAGTCGACTTAGGTATCAAAACGAAGTTAAAAACCGCAACGTCATCAAAATTGCTCAAAAATACCATGTCGATCTAGACTACAGCCAACGAGTGGCAAAATTTGCCTTAAGCATTTTCGATCAGTTACAGGGACAACTCCATGATTGGGGTGAGGCTGAAAGAGAATTACTCTGGTCGGCAGCAATTTTACATAACAGTGGCGTATATATTAGCCACTCATCCCATCACAAACATTCTTACTATCTAATTCGTAATGCAGAACTTTTGGGCTTTACTGAACTAGAGCTTGAACTAATCGCTAATATCGCTCGCTATCATCGCCGCAGCAAACCCAAGAAAAAACATGAAGAATACAATAAACTACCCCACAAACAGTATCAGCTAATGGTACGTCAATTAAGCGCAATTCTCAGATTAGCAGTAGCTTTAGACCGAAGAAATAAAGGGCGATCGCCGAAGTAAATTGTCAGTACGATAGTCATAATCGCGCTCTTTCTTTGCAAATTAAGCCCGCAGAAATTGGCGATCCTTGTTCCTTAGAACTCTGGAATCTTAGCTATAAGAAAGAAGTATTTGAAGAAGAGTTTGAGGTAAAGTTAATTGCTATGATTACCGAAAAATTGCCCGTCGCCACTTTCAATTAAGAAATCACAAATAATAAACCTGTCTTGAAAATAGCAGTTAGAACAAGCTAAATTCGTCATTTACTCTATTTTTATCCCTGGGTTATGAACGACAGTTCATGGCATCTCTTGCATAAATACACTTTTTCGATGCTAGTTTTAATTTCTAACTTTTGACTTCTGATTTGCCCTAAAGGACTAGCTCCTTACGTCCTAAAGGATACCGCTCCGCATATCGCGTCGCGAAGCTTATCCTTTAGGACTTTTAATTTCTGACTACATGCGGCTGACGCGAAGCTTATGCGAAGCGGTACACCCAACTAAGCGGCGCAAGCC
Source organism: Pleurocapsaceae cyanobacterium CSU_1_1 (assembly GCA_012034765.1). Classification (GTDB taxonomy): domain Bacteria; phylum Cyanobacteriota; class Cyanobacteriia; order Cyanobacteriales; family Xenococcaceae; genus Waterburya. The sequence goes on from JAAUOU010000024.1 coordinate 36,110, forward strand.
CTTTAGGGAATCCTTTAGGAAAAGCCTTTGTGACTTCTGACTTTTGACTTCTGACTTTTGACTTAATTTTGATCCCAGTCACTAATATTTGAACCTCTACAGGAAATATAAAGCGATTCACTTTGTTTGCGACGATAGCGAGATATTCTTTTACGAGACTTAAGCGCTTCTCTAGCTACATAGCTAAACCATTTATTGACATCAGCCCCAGACTGATAACCATCAATCAAAGCTTCTTCAGAAACTTCTAGCAAAATTTGCACTAAATCTGAACTACGCAGTTCCAAATAGCGATTATAGAGATTAGATTCTTGTGACCAATGGGGCAAAGTCTCATCTCCTACTCCCATATTTCTTGCTAATTCAATCAAGTCGTAATGATCGGTATACCAAACGTCTTCGTAATCCATATCAGGAAAGATGCTGGCTTTACTTGCTAAAATGTCGATCGCCGAGATGATAATGGCATTAATTTTATTTTGTTCTGCTGAAGCATAATGCTCTTTGACCATCGCCCGTAGAGTTTTGGCTAGATCGGCATATCTATCTTGAGCAGTTTGGCAAGCCTGGTGGTAGTTTTGATGAGCCAAGAAATAAAATTTATCGTTTTCAGTTTTTGGCAAGTTGTGATGTCTTTCTCTAGCTCGATCCAATTGAGGATTGTAGCTAGCTTTGGATGAGAACAACGTCAGTAATTTAGATAGCAACATATGAAATAATGTTTAAAAATGTCTCAGTAATAGAAAAAACTTGTTTTTTGAAAACTATATTTTAAAATCATTACCTAAATCATATGGAAGAGAAATGATTTCGATCGCTTTGTTTATAGATCTACATCTTTATCTTTACCTTTGGTGCGATCGTGATTTTGCTACGCTAAAAATATAATTACAGAAACTTAGTATTCAAAAAATGGGTTGAAAGAATTATGATATATATCAATGCGATCTGTGAGTAGGTTTCCATCGTCATTCAGACGTAGATACCTTAAGAGAAAATAAATAGTCAACAAAATTTATTAACTATAGAGAATTATTGCTCTAGCTGTAAAATATTTTCAAATCAGGAGAAATTAAAATCAATGAAGAGATTCGTAGGCGTTGTCGCTGCCTTATTATTAATTGTCGGTGCTTGGGGATTTGCTCCCACAGCTCATGCTAGTGCAGGAATATTTACTGTCCAGCCTTCAACGCTTTTAGCTCGTGTCAATACATCTGATGCCAAGCGTAAGGAATTGATTAAGGGTAAATTAGACCTGAATAATAGTGATGTTCGAGAATTCCGTAGACTGCGTGGATTTTATCCAGATCTAGCTAGTAAAATCATCCAAAACGCTCCCTACAACTCGGTAGAAGATGTTTTAGATATTCCTGGCTTGAGTCCTAGTCAAGCAGAACGCTTACAGGCTAACATAGATGAGTTTTTTGTGACGGATGTAGAAGCTTCCATGAACGCTGGGGGCGATCGCTATAATCCTGGACTATATTAGACTAACTTAATTGCTATCACGCTTAAAGCTTTTAAAGGTAACTTTATGACCACGTTTATTGATTAAGCGTGGTTTTTTTGACCCTATATGGCATGATGTCCAATTGAAATTTAAGATAACCAAAATTGATTTACCCTAAGTTTGATGTAATAGTTGTGGGTTCAGGAGCTGCGGGGCTTTATGGTGCTTTATGTCTGCCTGACAATTTGTCAGTAGCTTTGGTCACCAAAGATCAGTTAAATACAGGAGCTAGTGATTGGGCGCAGGGTGGGATTGCTGCTGCGATCAGTGCTGAAGATTCTCCTGAGTTACATTTAAACGACACACTCAAGGCGGGAGCGGGATTATGCGATCGCCATGCAGTTCAATTTTTAGTAGATCATGCGGAAAGTTCAATTAAATCTTTAGTAGAGATGGGAGTGGCATTTGATCGACATCAAAGCCAGCTAGCTATGACCCTAGAAGCAGCCCATTCTCGCCCTAGAGTACTTCATGCTGCCGATACTACGGGCAGGGCGATCGTGGCGACTTTAGCGCAACAGGTATTACAAAAAATAATATTCAGGTATTATCCCAGGCATTTGCCCTCAAGCTTTGGCTAAATTCCCGCCAAGAGTGTCAGGGTATCAGTATTTTAAAAGACCATCATGTGAGTTGGATTCAAGCAGGGGCAGTTATCCTCGCCACAGGAGGAGGAGGACAGGTATTTTCCCAGACTACTAATCCCGAGGTAAGTACGGGAGATGGAGTAGCGATCGCCTGGCGTAGTGGAGCAACAATTAGAGATCCAGAATTTGTCCAGTTTCATCCCACGGCTTTAACTGTACCTGGCGCACCCAGATTTTTAATTAGTGAGGCGGTTAGGGGAGAAGGAGCGCACTTAATTGACCATAGTGGTAAACGTTTTGCTTTTGACTATCATCCTGACGGAGAATTAGCCCCTAGAGATATAGTCAGCCGAGCTATCTTCAGTCATTTACAAAAGACAGGGGAAAGTCATGTTTTTCTCGATCTCCAAGCAATTCCTCCAGAGCGCATCCGTTATCGTTTTCCGAATATTATTCGTGTCTGTCAACATTGGGATGTAGATATCTTTACTAAGCCAATTCCCGTAACGCCTGCTGCTCATTATTGGATGGGCGGAATTGTCGTTGATACGATGAATCAAACTTCGATTCCTGGACTATATGCCGTAGGAGAAACTGCTAGTACTGGAGTACACGGAGCAAATCGTCTGGCGAGTAATTCTTTGTTGGAATGTGTTGTCTATGCTGCTCAACTGGCAAAATTACAACCTCTTTCCCTGCCAACTGTTGTTGCACCAGTAATTCAGGAAATATCTGCTGATTGGGAAATAGAGTTAAAGTTAGTGACTTCCATTAGAAATCAATTACCCGAATTGATGTGGCAGAGTGCGGGAATATGCCGTACTGCAAGGATTATGGAGCAGGCGATCGCTCAAGTAAAAGATTGGCGATCGCAAATGCACAATTTAACCCTGAATCAATATGTGACTGTATCGCCGACACAACAGTTCAAACTACCTCATGCCAACGCAGAATCGCAGTTAAAACTATATGCAGAAACACTCAATCTACTTGATATAGGCTATCTAATTCTTCAAAGCGCAGCATTCCGCACTGAAAGCCGTGGTGGACATTATCGTGAAGATTATCCTGACACTTTAGATAGCTGGCAAGAGCATACAATCATTCACCAGGAGCAGTGGAGTAAAGGGCTACGCCCTGGCTCTTAGCTCTTAGCTCTTAGCTCTTGAGTAAATCTATTTAGTTGATTTGATATAAATTCCACCGCTCAATATAATCTTTAACCGAAGGAGTAACTAAACTTTGGTCTTTTTGCACACGGTAAGCACTTGAAGATACCTGCGAGACATTTAAACTGGCGATCGCATATTCTCCACCCAGACAATTCAAGCTGGCTAAATCTGCCGTTTCAATGCCATATCCCACACGGGGTACAATTAACATTTTTACTTGTGCTAGTAATTCTTTAATACAATACCAGCTATGGATTTGCGGTAAAATATCCGAACCAATTACCAAGCTCAACTCAATATTCTGTCCCCATTTTTTCCTCGCTTTGTTGACGGTAATTAAAGTATAGCGATCGCTTAATTCTGGATGGACACTAGTATTTTTCAGCTTCAGATCGCTAATTGCCAGCTGCAACATTTGGCTGCGGTATTGCAAGGGGGTTTGATCCTGTTTAAACGGGTTATCTGATGCCCAAACTACTACGCGATCGTAATGCTGTGATAGCCAGTGTAAAATAGTCTGATGTCCTATGGTTGGGGGATCGGCACTTGTGCCAAACAAAGCAATTTTTTTCATTAATGGCTAGTTACTGAGTTTAGTTTGGCTAATGAGACTAGAATACGGAGAAAGCAAACGAGGTCTAACTTTATAATTATGAATAATTTTCAATTAAATCTAATTACTATCAATGCAAAAATCTCTGGGATATCACAGTTAGACAGTAAAAGTATGACCCCATGAACTATTTTTTATTAACTATCACCGTGATTTCTGTCACCGTGGGTATTTTCATCGGGGCATTAATTGTCTGGTTTATTTATTTTTGGCGACAACGAGAGATTGTTGATAGCTTAATGAAGCCAGAAGATGTAATCGGCTTATGGGGGATTGTTGAACTGCCTTTTGATGCTCAGAGCAAGGGTGACGAGGTACATTATCTCAATTCTATCGGGCGACAACAGCAGGCAGAATTATTACGGGATGCCCGTATCGCTGAAGCCACTGCCAAAGCGGAATCCAACATTAAAGATTCGGCGAACAAAAAATCTACTTCCCTCAGACAAATTGGTCGAGATTTAGAAATTGCCAAAGCCGAAGCGGAAAAAAGAATCCGTGACGCTGTAACTAAACGAGAAGCTTTGGTTGCTGAAGCCGAAGCGGAGGTAATAGCTAAGATAGCTAAAGCTGAAGCCGAATTAGCAGTTCAAAATGAACGAATCAAACAGGTAAAACAGCAGCTACAGGCAGATATAGTCGCCCCAGCCGAAGCAAAATGTAAGCAAGCGATCGCCAAAGCGAAAGGAGATGCTGCTAGTATTATTGAAAATGGAAAAGCTCAAGCTGAAGGTACACAACGTCTGGCAGAGTCTTGGAAAGCAGCAGGGGCAGATGCTAAAGATATCTTCTTGTTCCAAAAGCTAGAAACTTTAATGAAAATGATGGCTGCGGGAATACCTAACGTAAAGGTTGAAAGCCTAACTGTAATTGACGGTAAAGACGGTGGTAAAGCCACTCAAATTGCTTCTTTTGTGGAACAGCTACGACAAACTACAGGGGTAGACGTTGCCCAGGTAGCCCAGAATCTTACTAGCAACAACACCAATAAATCAGTTAAGAAACTGCAAGCAAGCGAGATCGACTAATAATCCCCTTGATACACTAGGCAATAACAAAACCAGTTGATGAGGTTAAAAATATGGTTGTAACTACAGGAATTAGCGATCGCTATCGCATCAAAACCAAACAGCTTGATATGCCTCCGCGCCTCTTGTTAGGACCAGGGCCCGCCAATGTCAATCCCAGAGTCTTAGCAGCCACCAGTGTTAGTCCTGTTGGGCATTTAGATCCAACCTATCTATTGTTAATGGATGAGATTAGAGATTTGCTGCGCTATGCTTGGCAAACGGAAAATGAATTGACAATCGCCGTAGCAGGAACAGGAACAGCAGCAATGGAGGCTACTCTGGCTAATTCTGTTGAACCTGGAGATGTGGTTTTAGTTGGGGTTAAAGGCTATTTTGGTAATCGCCTGGTAGATATGGCGGGGCGATATGGTGCAGATGTCCGCACCATGACTAAACCTTGGGGACAGATATTTAACCTCGACGAAATTAAAAGTGACCTCGAAACCCATAAGCCAGCTATTCTTGCCTTAGTTCATGCGGAAACTTCTACAGGCGCACGGCAACCCTTGGAAGGTGTGGCGGATTTATGTCGTGAACATAACTGTCTGCTGCTGGTAGACACCGTTACTAGCTTGGGAGGCGTTCCTTTATATATTGATGATTGGGGGATCGATCTCGCCTATAGCTGTAGCCAAAAAGGATTAGGCTGTCCTCCTGGGGCATCTCCCTTTACAATGAGTCAGCGTGCCGTAGACAAGCTCAACAACCGTACTAAACCTGTGCCGAATTGGTATTTGGATATGACTCTGTTGGCAAAATACTGGGGCGAACAAAGGGTTTATCACCATACCGCCCCGATTAATACTAACTATGGCTTGCGGGAGTCTCTACGCATCGTTGCCGAAGAAGGATTAGAAGAACGCTGGCAGCGTCATCAACGTAATGCCGAAATGCTCTGGACTGGTTTAGCTGAAATTGGTTTAAGTTGTCATGTAGAGCAAGAATTCCGTTTACCTACCTTAACAACGGTTAAAATTCCTGATGGTGTTGATGGTAAGGCGATCGCCAAAAACTTTTGACAGAATACAATATTGAAATTGCTGGTGGTTTAGGGGAATTAGGCGGTAAAGTCTGGCGTATTGGCTTGATGGGCTACAATAGTCGTCCTGAAAATGTTTTGTTGCTGCTTGATGCCTTGGAAAAAGTTTTAAAGTCTTAGGGAGAATTTTAAATTAAAGGGCGAATAGTATTCGCCCCTACTGTTAAGGCGATCTCCTTTGAAATTAATTAAACATGTCAAACTCTTACAGTACTTTTCAGTTGAGTACAACGCATGGGTCAAAAGCTAAAAACTAGCTAATTAAAAGCGCAGTCTATTGAATTAGAAACTGCTGTAAATTACGCCACTCCAGGAAAACGACGGTATTTGAGTAAGTAACCCAAGATCCCTAAGAGGACGATAACTGCTGCACCGATACCAATTGGACTTGGTAGCCAAAATACCGCTTCAATATGATTTACTTCCCCTGGCTTCAGTTGCCAAACCAGACCTTTTTGGAGGGGATTTTTAGTTGGCTGAAGCTGATCTGCATTAGAAATACTGTGGGCAATCCAGGGAGTAGTTAACTGAAACTTTAAGTTAGCCACGGAATCTGGATTAATAATGATTTTATCCTGTTGAGTCAGAACTTTTAAAGCTCTTAAATCGATCGCCAGATCTAAATTATTTCTTTCCACAAAAACTAGATTGCTTTGATGTATCGATACCTGAGAATTAAGCTTGATTAGATCTGCTTTCTCCTTGGGGATAGTGGCATTAGGCACAACATTAGTCTGAAAAAGCTGATTAAACTTTTCGGCCAATTCTGCACCATTTCCAAAAGGAATAGTTAGCATCAATTCCTGAGTATTTAGCTTTTCTACTTTGCAACCTAATTTACGCGATCGCTTTTCTAAACTATGCAACCACTTTTTTGTCTCGTTTGGCGCTAAGTTACTCAGCTGATCGCTAACTTTAATCTGCTGGGTAATCTCTCCACTATAGGGAGTAGCAAAATTGACTCCCACCTGATAGTCAACACAGCCTGTCAGCAAAGTAGCCAAACATAAAATAATTGGCAACAAAAATCTCATAACATTACTGTTTTTCATGATTGGTTGTTTATTACTTCGCATTGACTAAATTTATTGTTGATCTATAGTTGGTGGGCATTGTTAATCCACTCTGTTTATATTGTCATTGAAACAGATGCCCACCCCACTGTTCAATGCTCAATGCTCAATGCTCAATGCTCAATGCTCAATGTTCAATGTTCAATGCTCAATGCTCAATGTTCAATGCTCAATGTCTTGCTGCGACTCCTAAGCCAGCAAACAAGATATAAGGAACATATGCACTACTGCCGACCCATTCAGGGCGATCGCTTAAATCTACCAGATTAGAAAAAGCTTCAAAAATATTCCCTGCTACCATTGTATCTTTTACTCTGCCGACGATTTTACCCTGTTCGACTTTGTAACCTAAATCTATATTGACGGAAAATTCTCCAGCTAAAACATTAGACTGTCCCGCGCCTAAAACTTGATCAACAATGATACCTTCTGACATCCCAGCAATTAGATCTTCCACTGATGTTTGACCAGGAGCAATACAAACATTCGCTAAACTTGGGCTAGGACGGGAAATGCCGCCCCGAAAACCATTACCACTAGAGTTAATGCCATGACGAGCAGCCCAGCGTCTATCCCAATAAAACTGCTTAACTACGCCCTGTTCAATTAGATGTTTTTTACTAGTAGGTACTCCTTCATCATCAAACTCACAGGCAGAAACCCCAATACTGGGATCTTCAAACACAGAGACACGCTGATCAGCGATCTTTTCTCCCAACTTATCCGTTAAAGGAGAGGCTTTTTGCACCACAGATTGACCAGAGAATATAGTGCCGAATATGCTGCCCATAGTGCTGCTGACAGCACTGGGAGTAAACAAGACAGGATAAGTCCCGCTAGTAATCTTGGCTGCCTCTTCCGCCTGCTGATACTTAGTAATCAGCTTTTGCAAGATTGCTTGATAGTCGGGTTGGCGATCGCGTGTTACTTCATAGGTATAGGCTTGTAAAAAGTCTTCTCCACGAACCAAATTGCCCGATATGACCGCACTTAAACTCTGACTATGTTGTTCAGTATAAACATTGGTGGTGGTGGCTAATTTTGCCTGGCTAGTGCCACTATGAAAGCTGACATCTACCAAAATATCAGGATTATATTGATGTACCTTGTTAATCAAATCTTCTCCCACTCCTACTAGAGCTTCTGTAGTAGGTGGCTGATAGTTACTTTTACTCTCGATTGAATTAACGTCTTGAGCAAAGTCAAACTCCACTGGATCGCCAATTTCCGCCGTAGCGATCGCCGCATCGACCAAATCTTCTAAACGAGTTAGATCGCTTGAGCTGGCAAATCCTAACTTGCGATCGGCAATCACCCTCAAAGCAATCCCCTCAGAAGCCTTCGTTTCCAAAGACTTCAAGCGATTGTTACCAAACTCAATGGGCGTATCCTGACTAGCAACATAAAAAACCTCCGCCTCAATTCCTTTTTTCTTTGCCAGGTCGATTACCTGTTCAACTATCTGATCCTTCAATCCTCTTGCTCCTTTTTTTAGCTATTAGCTTTTCTACTTAAATATTAAAGGTTAAGAGCCAAAAGACTGATTTATTATTGGTGGGCATGACTAATTGACTAATGTTTAGCTTGTCATCGAATAAGCTACCCACTCATTACCCATTACCCATTACCCATTGGTGACAAGTTAAGAAAAGGTACAACTTGTCAAATGGAGTCAAATTAAAGAGTTGAAAGCATTTTAAACTGAGTAGAGAAGACAGATTGAGCGTAGATGCGATCGCTAAAATTAACAATGGCA
>JAAUOU010000133.1 GCA_012034765.1 Pleurocapsaceae cyanobacterium CSU_1_1
TAAAGAATTAAGAGTAAAGTTTTCGGCAAAGTAAGCAGGAGTATCGAGGGTAATATTTCCGCCTTGTCCATCGGCGGCGAAGGCAAAGATATCGCTATCGTCAAAGGCGATAACCGAATCAGCGGTTATATTGATATTGCCTCCACCACCTGCACCACTAGCTGCTTCAGTGCGGATATCGCTACCCCCACGTAAGCTAACATCTTTAGCAGTGATATTTACACTCCCCCCCTGAAGATTGAAAAGTGGCAGTAGAGATATCGCTATCAATAGCTAAAAGCTCCTCGGAATCGATAAAAATGCTTCCTGCATCTCCTGATCCATAAGCAGAAGCATTAATTTGACCGCCATCTCTCAATACCAGAGAGCTAGTTTGAAGAGTAATGTTTCCCCCTTCTCCTGTAAAGTTCGGTGTTAGTGAAATGAGTGAATCATCCAAGAAACTTATAGGAATGCCGCTTGAGGCTACGATCTGACTGGGAAGCTGAGTATCTAACGACATTCCCATGATTTCTATAGAGTCAGATGCTTTAATCTTCAAAGTTCCTGCATTAGCTTTTCCGAATGTGGCTAACAACACTTGAGAGCCGTCCAGAATACTTAAACTCCCAGTTTGAATTGTTAAATTGCCTCCCTGCCCTGTTGCCTCAAGTCCACTGGAGACGTTCAAATCACCACCACCAGATGAACCAAACATTTTGATGGAGTCTGTAGCATTAATTTCTAGCGTTCCTGCTTGACCTCTGCCTAGATTACTAACAAGAATTCCTGCACCATCTCTAATCCTAAGTTCTTGGGTTTCAATAGATACGTTGCCTCCATCTCCCGAAGCGTTTTCTAGAACGGAAGCAGATATCCCACTCGGAAAGTTCCTTCCTGGGGTTCGTCCTATTAACTCTATGGAATCAGATGCATTAATCGTTAAATTACCAGCATTACCTGTACTCCCCATACGAGCAACACCCCCAACAAATCCTCCAGCTTCGGTCACCAAATACTGAGTCGTAACAGTTATATTTCCAGCATCTCCAGAGCCACTAGTATCTGCTGAGATACTACTAGAAAATTGACCATTTATTGATCCGCCAAGAACTTCCACCATTTCAGAGGCGTTAATCGTCAAATTTCCTCCTCTACCACTATCGGCAGTATCAGCTTTCACTGTACCGCCATCTCGGACACTTAAGCGTCCAGTCGCGATTTCTAAATTCCCAGCTATTCCCGAACCCCGTGTTTCAGCAGATAGACCACTAGGGGAGCTACCATCTGCTGTTGTGCCGATGATCTCAATAGATTCCGAAGCATTCACCGTCAAGTTACCTCCTCTACCACTGCCGTTCTCTATAACAGCAGTAGTGACCAATCCTCCTCCTTGAACAAGTAAGCGATTGGTTTTTATCTCTATATTACCTGCACTTCCTGCTGCGCCACTTTCAACATTACTAAAAATTTCGCTACTTAAAATCTCTATGTTGTCTTGAATGTTTAAATTAATATTTCCTGCATCTCCCTGACCAGAAGTAGTAGCATCAATTCTTCCGCCATTAGTAAACATTAAAGAACTAGCAGTAACCTTAATCTCTCCACCATTTCCTGATGCGTCCGAGTCAACTAAACTAAAAACACCACTGTTAGAACCATCGGAATTATCGCAGAAAACACATTCGTCTAAATTATCAGATTCCCCATCGATAATAATAGAATCAGTAGCAGTAATCTCAATCCCTCCAGCATTTCCTTCGCCCGCAGTAGTAGCACTAATTCTTCCTCCATTCGTTAGATTCAAAGAGCCAGTAGTAATTTTGATATTCCCTGCATCTCCTTCCCTTAACAAATCGACCCGATTTAATATCGTACTGTCATCTATTGTTAGATTGTCAGTAGCATTAATCGTAATATCCCCTGCATCTTCTTCTGTTGAAGTTGAATCGGCTGTGATTCCTGCTCTGATGGAACTTCCGCCAAATTCTCCTGTTTCCAAGGTGAGATTATTGGCGTTGATATTAACACTTCCGCCACTTGTTCCCCTTACATCCGCATCAGCAGCGTTACTCAAACTAACATCAGCTTTAGCCACATTATCAGGAAAGCTCAAACCACCATCATCATTAAAAGCAACTGTTCCTGCTGCACCTAAACCACCAATTTCAATATTGCCTCCTCTAGCCGTCGCTTCCCCCGCTTCAAAGCTGACATCTCCTCCAACTAAAGTAAGATTTTCTCCAGCAGGTACTTGTAAACCAACATTATCGCCTGTGTTGTCTAGTACAAAAGAACGATTAATAATCATACCTGGACTTGAGCCAAACTGTAACCCCAAAGGAACGCTAATAGTTAAAACAGAATCTTGAGGATTAACGGCACTAAAGAAGCCCTGTTCATCAAACTCAATCCCATCAGCAGTTGTGGCAGTAAAAGAACCCTGCACATCTAAACTCGCACCTTCACCAAAGACAATCCCATTCGGATTAATCAGAAACAAATTAGCTGCACCATCGACACCCAAAGTCCCCAAGATATTAGAGACGTTATTACCCGTAACGCGCGAAAAGATATCAGTTACCGCTTCAGGATTACTAAAATAAACACCTCTATCTTCACCGACATTAAACTCCTCAAAACTATGAAAGAGATTTTGTCCTCGCACTGCACCACCATCTATGGAGTCGCTTGTGGCATCTCTCGTATTAACCACCGAACTTTCATCACCTAATGTATCGTCGGGTGTAACCTGGGAAAACGCGCGATCGCATTTAAAGATCAGTACTCCACTAACTACAAGACTATTAAATAAAAGCGATCGCCACACCGTATCCCCAAAGTTTTTCTTCATGTCTTCATGCCGTTTTCAGACTATTACTGAATTCTCTAGTTTTTCACGCGATGCCTTTGGCTATGCTTCGCAAATCGCGTCAAGCCTTGGTCAGAATTTGACAAGAGCAGATAAAATTCTTAGTCAACCCAATTCTCAACTCGTAAATTAGGAATTTGCTTAAAATGACGTTTATTTCGGGTTATTAATGTAGCTTTATTAGCCAGGGTAATGCTAGCGATTAATAAATCAGCTCGTCCAATTTTGCGATATTTAGAAACCGCACGCAGTCTATCAAATTCCCTAGATGCCGCTTGACTCATGGGAACAATTAACAACTGGCTTAATAATTCCTCTGTGCGAAATAATAACTCTTGAGCTTTGAGTAAATCTGCTCCAGTTTCTGCCTTGAGCAAATAATCGATTCTTCCCCGCAAAACTTCAACTTTGGTAATAATCGTAATTCCGACATCTACATCTTCGACTGCTTTTAATTGTCTAATTACATTAGAGTTACCACGATAAAGATGGGTGAGAGTATCAGTATCAAGCAAATACATAATTAATTTGCTATATCATCATCGATTTCAGAACGTCCTCTTGCATGATAAATATCATCCCTTAGTTGTACTAAAGAATCATCGTCGGCAAAAGCACCTGCTTGACTAAGAAGAATAGAACGACTGTTTTTGGCTCGTAACCAGTCATCAATTGCTACTTTTAAAAATCTCCAGTTATCCTCAATTCTTCGACCTGGTATATTACCCTTCAATGCCTGATTTAAGACTGTTTCCACTGGTAAACGCAAATACTCTGAGGTTTCTTCTAAGGTGAGAATATCGGGAATACTAACTCTGTCCATCATTTAGCCAACTCATTATTATGCTTGTCTAATCGAAACTGAATCTATCCTGGCTTCAGGTCAATTCGGTTTATCTTTATATCATAAGACTTAGATTAAGGTTTGAGATCGCTACTAAACTTTCTTTGTCTGTTTAAACGAAGATGCACAAAACTGCCAAATGCTTTGAACAATTCAGCAGATTCCTAGGACAAAATCAGAACTTACTAATACATAACCCTGAAAGACTTTGAATGCTCGAATTGATAAATTTAAATTGTGAAGGAAACAAATAAACCTTCAAAACAATTTAACTAAATTAATTTCCAGGTCTTAAAATCATGCCAAATCAATCTTTGTTAACCAATAATTCTAATTCTTCTGATTTTGAATTGCCCGATCGCTCCACTCCTGTTGATCGTAATTCTCCTATCGATCCTACTGAGACTACAGCGCCTAGTAACGCTACAAATCCGATTGAACTTGATGATCCTATTTATGTTGATGATACAGGCGAAACTTATGATTTAGGTATTTTGGATACTGATGCTTCAGGAGTTATTACACAGGATTTATCTGGTAGCGATTCTCTGGATCTATATCAATTTACTGTTGAAGAAAGTACTGATTTTAGCTTTACTTTAGATAATTTGAGTGCTGATGCTGACCTATATATTTTCGATGAAAATGTCGAACTTATCGGTACTTCCGACAACTATGATTTGGACGCAGAAGCTCTAGAAGGCAATTTAACAGATGGTACTTATTTCTTGGGGGTATCCTCTTTCGACGGTGAAGCTACTGATTACGATCTGACAATATCTTCTGGCGAGTTTGCTTTGTCGTCGGTAGGAGCAGGTTCAAGCGCCGATCTAATGTCGCAAGAGTCTTCGCTAATCTAATTTTTTTAGCAACTATAGGGTTTAGTTACTTCACTTTTTCAATTAAACCCTAATTATCCTAATAGATTTGGTCAAGACAATCTTTTACTGTTTGATTAATTCTTTTTAGCTTAGGTTGCCATAATTTGATGGCTGCAAAAAGTCAATAATATTTTACCTTGCACTTTTCTGCCACTAACCCAGCCTACATCAGCAAGTAATCCCACCAAAAACTGAAACACATTGCAGTGACTTGTTTTTTATTATTTAGAAGTAATCAATCAATTAATTAAGTTCTTAGGAGACAAAGACATGGCTTTATTTGAATACAGTACTGGTATGAGTGCGGTAACAGAAACAATCGATTTTGCTGGTGGCGATCCTACGGATATTTATCAAGTTGAATTGGTTGGAGGAGTTGATTATGCAGCAGCAGTATATGGTGCATCAATGCAAGGAGGAACATTACAAGATCCTTATCTTGCTGTTTATGATAGTCAAGGCAATATTTTAGACATAGCAGATAATTCATTTGCCTTTGGTTCAGATCCGTTACTTCAATTCCAAGCACCTGCTGATGGAATTTATTATTTAGAAGTAGGCGATAACTTGGGTAGCGGTAGTTACACTTTCAGCATAGATCATGGTGGAGTACCTACTGCCCTTACATGATTTTAACCTGTAACTTTTCCAGAATCAGAGCAAAAAAGCGATCGCTTTTTTGCTAAGTTGGCACTTTTCGGCAATGGCGTTAGTAAATTTCTGCTACTAAGTACATCAAAAGCTGAAAGACTTACCCCTAGTACTATTCCTATTATTTAAAAAGAGTTTAATTTAACTAGTTGGAAAAAAATCATGCCTAGCACAACAATCGATCCTTTGGCTACAGTTAACCACCACAACATAATTCCTCTACTTGCGAGCTATAAGATGATGCCTCAACTATTACGAGAGCGGATTATTGATAAGGCGGTAGGATCTATTGAATGTACTCCAGCCGAAATTGACCAGGCTTATCAAAACTTTTATCAGACTAATCAGATCAATTCTGAAACGGAACTGCAAATTTGGTTACAACGCCATAATATGACTGTGCCTCAGCTAGAATTAACTGTCATTAGACCAATAAAAATTCATAAGTTTAAACAACAAACTTGGAGCAATCAATTAGAATCTTATTTCTGGCAGCGCCAACCAGATCTAGATTTGGTTGTTTACTCGATGATTAAAGTCAAAGATCAGGATTTAGCTCAAGAATTATATTTTAGAATCTCCGCAGGGGAGCAAACATTTACCGCAGCAGCCAGCCAATATTCTCAAGGAATAGAAGCTTATACTGGAGGAATCATGAACCCTATAGGGATTGGTCGTCTACCCAAGCTATTAGCTCAAATATTAAGATCTCTCAATCCAGAAGAGCTTCATCGCCCGATTGTCTCGGATAATCATTTTGTCATTGTCCGTTTAGAACAAATAATCCCTGCTAAACTCAATTCTTTTACTGCTAAGAGTTTACTCAATGAAATGTTTGAGTCTTGGCTAAAGCAACAGCTTAAAACGTTAGAGAGCAAAGTACCTGCAACTACTCAACTAACTTCTGTTTGTGCTTAATTTTCTCTGCCTATCTGATCGTGGAGATTGTCAAATCCCAAATTATTCTGATTTCGTACGATTAAAAGTGCCAATCTTCGGCATAATCTTAGATATCCTTAAATATTTAAGAAATTGCTTTCATGGCGCGTCGCTCTTTTCGCTTTTTGCTTACTCTGTTTACGATCGCTTTGGCGATCGCTCTGGCACTCGGACAAGTTTCTACTATTAAAGCTCAAACCCTCACTAGCAATTTGGTACAACAGGGAGTCAAAGAATATCAACAAGGACAGTATCAAGCAGCGATCGCATCTTGGCAACAGGCTTTAGCAGATTATCAAGCAACAGAGGATAATCCTAATACAGTCATTGTTTTAGAAAATTTAGCTAGAGTCTATCAACACATCGGACAGGCGGAACAGGCGATCGCTTTTTGGTCGCAGGTAACAGATCGCTATCAGCAACTAGGGGACAAGCAAAAACTGGGAAGAAGTTTGACGGAACAAGCTCAAGCTTATAGTAGTTTAGGACAACATCGTCAGGCGATCGCCATATTATGCGGTGAAAGCAACCATAAAAACCAATGTTCTGATAATTCAGCGATCGCCATTGCTCAAGCAACAGCAGATCCTTTAGGGGAAGTTGCTGCTCAAGGAAGTTTGGGGGAAACCTATCGTCTGCGGGGGGATTATGCAAAGGCAGTTGGTTATTTAGAAGCTAGTTTAAAAATTGCTCAAGCTATTAAAAATAGACAGTTGCAGATGTCTGCATTAACTAGTTTGGGTAATAACTATAGTAGTTTGGCACAGGTTAGTTATCGTCGGGCAGAATCAGCAGTCAGCAGAGGCGATATTTATGGCAGCAGAGGGGTAGAATATGCGATCGATAGCCCTGTCATGAAGCTGCGAACAGAAGGTAAACAACAAGACAAGAGCGCTTTAAATTATTTTCAGGCTAGTCTCAAGCTTGCCACACAGCAAGGCAATTCAAGTGAGCAAGTACGCAGTCTAATTAGTTCTCTGCCTATATATTATCGTTTACAAGACTTTAGTGCAGCAGCAAAGAGCAAACAACAAGCGCAAGCTTTAATTGCTACTCTTACCCCAGAATCAACTACTGTCTACGCCACGATTGATTTAGCTAAGTTATTACAACCAGAACAAGTCAGTTTTACCAGTTGTTATAATGCAGATAGCTTACCCGCAGCCCAGGCCTTATTACAGCAAGGAGTAGATCTAGCGAAGCAATTACAAGACAACAGAGCAACCTCTTTTGCTTTAGGGGAATTAGGACATCTCTACGAATGTTCTCAAGACTATGAACAAGCCCTGGAATTGACTCAAAAAGCCCGTTTAAGCGCAGAAAAAGACAAAGATAGTCTTTACCTCTGGGAATGGCAAACAGGGAGAATTTTACTCGCTCAAGGTAAGTCAGAAGCAGCTATTACAGCTTACGAAACGGCGATCGCACCTTAGAAAGTATTCGAGATAATATCCTGAGTGCTAATCGGGATATTCAATTCGACTTTCGTGATACTGTCGAACCGATTTATCGCGGGTTAATCGCCCAAAGGTTAAATACTGCCGATAATGTCTGGGAAATTGAACCAAGCCAAACCCAACAAGTAAAAAATGTCACTTCGATTTTAACGACAGTCGATTCCTTAAGACTGGCGGAACTACAAAACTATTTTGGCAATGACTGCGCTATTAATGATGTTGTGGCAACTAGTCGAGTAGACTTACTTAATCCTAATCCCCATACGGCATACTTCAGCACCATTATCCTAGAGGATCGCACAGCGGTAATTGTGAACTTTCCTGGAGGAAAAACCAAAATAGTTTGGCACAAAAATAAAGGAAAAGCGGCTGTTACCCAAGAAATCAATCAATTTCGACGGGGATTAGAGAATTTTTATACCCAATTCGATCTTGCTTTGGGACAAAATCTTTATCGCTGGCTGATCCAACCTTTTGCTAAGGACTTACAACAAGAACAAATAACCACTCTGGTCTTTATCCAAGATGGTCTACTCCGAAGTATCCCGATGGCTGCACTCCATGATGGCAAACAATTTCTGATTCAAAAATATGCGATCGCACTACCCCTAGTTTAAATCTCACCAGTCCCAATACTTTAACCAGAAAAGAGTTAAAAACTCTAGCCCTAGGTCTTAGTAAAGCCTCAAAAATAGATAATCAATCCTTTCCTCCCCTCCCCAATGTCAAACAAGAAATTACCCAGGTTCAAAATTTCTTTCCCGACAGTACTGGACTACTAAATGCTAACTTTACCCGCCAGCGGATGCAGCAGAAATTAGCCGAAACATCTTATCCGATTGTCCATATTGCTACCCACGGTCAATTTAGTTCTGAACCAGAAGATACTTTTTTAATTACGGGAGACAACGAAAAACTGACTATTTCCCAATTAGACCGCATAATTCGCCGTACTGCGATGAGAAACGAACCTATTGACCTAATTACCCTAACCGCTTGTCAAACCGCAGTGGGAGACGAACGGGCGGCTCTGGGGTTAGCAGGAGTAGCCATTCAAGCTGGGGCGAGTAGTGCTTTAGCTTCTTTGTGGTCGATTAGTGATGAAGTAACCCCCGCAGTGGTTAAAGACTTTTATCTCGGTTTACAAGATGAAAGTATTAATAAAGCAGAAGCTTTACAGAAAGCACAATTAGCTTTAATCGAGCAAGGTGTTTCTCCTGCCTTTTGGTCGCCTTTTATTCTGATTGGCAATTGGCTGTAGGGGCGAATTCCCTAAAGGATTCCCTAAAGGGCTTGCGCCGCTTAGTTGGGTGTACACCTTCGGATAAGCTGGCGCGTCGCCATTCGCCCCTACCTATGGTTGTAGAGTCTCAATAATTCGTTGTAAGTTTTGTTGATGGGTTTCAATCAGCTTTATTTCTTTAGTATTCTCTGCCGAGGGACTATTCTTTGCTTGTTCTGTAGCTGCTAACTGAGAAATTAACTTCAACGTCAAATTTTGAGCTTGGGGATCATTTGGCATCGTGGCGACTTCCGCTAGGGCATCGTACCATAAACCAGCTTGAGCATAAATATCAGATCTCTTAAGGCGATCCGTAAGGGTACGCGGAGCGCGACGCGACCCTAAAGGGTACACCTTCGGATAAGCTAGTCCTTTAGGGTAATCGCCATCGCTACTATTATTTAATTGAGTTGTAATAGTAGGATCGACTGGCACTATTTTTACTCGATTATTGACTACCAACGATTGAGAAGGACTGTTGGGATTACAAATCACCGCCACTTGCCAAACATAAGTCTTACCTGGACTTAAACTAGCTTGTTCCTTAGATAAAGCATGGGTCATAATTCCCGCAGAACTGGATAATTTTGCTTGATATACCTGTTTCCCTTTACCATCGTAACTAGTAGGGTCAAATTCATAGAGCCAAAATTCCATTGGATAAGATTCTTGGTCAGGAAGATACCAGGTGAAAGTGGGGTGAGTAGAGCTAGATTGTCCCACATGACTATAGGGGGCTAAAGCTGTAAGAGTAGCTGAATTAGCCTTTTGTTCAGAACGATCGGCGGCTGGATTACAAACTCCTCTAGTAGCAGCAATGCTAGTGGTTTGAGCATCAGGTGCATCATTTCCTGTTGGCGTTGGGGGTTTCTTATATTCTGCCTGAGCAGGATGAGTCATTCCCAGAGATAGACACCACAAGCAGATAGCTAAAGAGTAACTATGCTTAAACCTGTATAGATTATATAGAGTATTAGGCATTGGAGTAAGTTGATTTCCAGTTATGATGAGATTAGTGACTTCCTCCCAACGCTAATTCAAAACTCCGCTAACGCTTCGTTTTTAATACAGCGTGGGCTTCCATTATCGCTAATGGATCTTGCTCCCCTAACAACCGAGGTTGAGTTACGCCACTTGTCTAGAACAAAGTTCCCCGACAGTACGACTTGAGAGCCAATTTCTTGCTTTTCGGGAGTCCCCCGATACGTTTCTTGACCTCGGTTACAGATTTCCTGTCCCGAAGCTATATCTCTATCTACAACATAGCCACACTCATGACACTCGTGCAGTCTGATACTCAAGTCTTTTCTGACTTCAGTTCTACAATTAGGGCAAGTTTGAGATGTTCCACGGTGATCGACTCTACCTACAAATACATCTCGCTTTCTAGCCACATATTCTAAGATAGTTCTCATCTGCCCGAAGCTAGCATCAATCGTATGTTTGCCCAACATCCCCTTAGCCATAATACGAAAATCACAATCCTCTATAAAGATTGTATTTGCCATGTCACAGAGTTTGTGAGCTAGTTTTGAATTGGTAGTCAGTACGCTTGAATGCTATGTGGTTGTGTTGTTTGGCTACCTTGATTCGTTGCTTTCTCGTA
>JAAUOU010000025.1 GCA_012034765.1 Pleurocapsaceae cyanobacterium CSU_1_1
TTTTAAAAGAATTTGAACTAACTATTTAGCGTATTACAAAATACTTCGAATTTGTACTCTGTTATAGATTTTGTTTTTTATGCGAAAAGGCTATTTTGCTATTATGTGATTGCTTAAAGACATTGATAGGTTCTACCTTTAAAATTCAACTTTTACAAAAATGCTAGAGTTGACATGGATGTGTAAGGTAGCTAGATTCGAGGGTTATGATTGTGGACATTTTAAAATTACTAAATTATATTTTAACAATGTTAATTATATCTAATACTTTGATCAAATATGCTGTTTCGTAATTTTTCTAAAATAGGGTTAGTGATAATATTGTCTCTTGTTACCACTAAGACAAATGCTAGTTTAAATAATAAACAACCTAATTTTAATAATAGAGCTAAAGAAGTTACTAGCTATTGGTCAGCGCGAAAGATTCAAGATAGTGATACTTCTCAGCATAAAATCTATCAAGCCATAGCAGCTTATCAAGTAGGAAAAATAAACTTGGCTAATGAGATTATTGATGATGTAATCAATCTTAATTATGACAATTCGTCTCAATCTCATATTGGCGCATTTCTTTCTATGCCTTTAACTTATGCTTATATGCGCTATGGACAGTCAATGGGAGATCAACGTAAGTCTGTTTTAATTAAAAAAGTTAAAAGTTTTGACCCGTTTACTGGTGCTTCAGAAAATCATAAATTGCTCAACATTTCTGCTGCTTATATTCTTGCGGAATACTTACCAGGATCTAATTGGAAAAACTATTCAAATGAAATAGTCTATCAAAAAGCCAAAGAGTTTCTCCAAAAAGAAGGAAAAGATGAATTTAAAAACGGCTTATGGGAATTTGATTCTTCTAACTATATAGCGTTTCATATAAATTCATGGCTTTTATTACATGATTTTGCCAAAGATACAAAAATTAAAAAACTTGCTAAAATTTCTTTAGATAGCATATTTTCTGGTATAGCACCTGAAATAATTGATGGCACTTGGGCAGCTTCTACTTCAAGAACGTATACTCCTACAAATGCTAACTATAGAGATATTGACGGTAATATTTCATTTAGTTGGCTGGCTTTTGGACATAACAGAAAAACAATGGGTGAAGCGCGAACAATGATTTTAGCAGTTTCCAATTATCGTATTCCTATAGAAATTGTTGCATCTGCCGTGAAGAGGGATAAATCATCTGTACCTTATGTACATAGAGAAAAACATTCACGGGTAAAAAGTGGAGCATATCCTTTTTATAAATATTCATGGATTGATCGCAAATATGGTATTTATTCTACTTATGATGGTAATGAAGTAACAGACTTTACAAGCGGACAATATCATAAATGGGGAATTGCTTGGAATAATGGTTTTTTTACTCTCAAAGATGTTAACAATGCTAATTATCCAACAGGAGATACAGCTTATAACCAAGTATTTCAATATAAAAATGTATTATTGGGTGTAACAATTAAACCAAGGGAAATAAAACGCTATGAGAAAAACATCGTAGAACGTTTTTTTGAAAATGAATGGGAATTTATGCAAGGTGGCGATGGTGTTTACATAGCCTTCCATAACATTAAAAATTATCGAGGTTGGGTGATTGAAACAGCTTCTCAAGATCAATTTCCATCATTGCAAGAATTTGCAAATCGTATTTTAAACAAATCTAAGCTAAATACTAGTAAGATTGATAATATTGCTCCTAATTTAAGTTATATTTCTACTAATGGAGATAGTATAGAAATTACCTATCAAAATGATAAAACATATATCAACAAAACGCAGCGTGTGAATGGTAATCTTATGAATTATCAATCTTGGTCTTTAATTGAAAATCCCTGGATGAAATTTGACGAAGAAAACTCCGAACTCATTTTGAAAGGAGAAGGATACATCAAAAAGTACAACATTGACAAATTAACTGTTACTAAAGTTACAGGTAAGGATTACTGAAAAACTCCGAATAAAACTCATGTTTTATATGACGAATTATCAAGTGACACTTGACATTGTCTTGTTGAAAAGCATCTTATAGAAAAAAATAGTTACTTTAAGTAACTATTAACTTACTTATATTTAAAAAAGCATATAATAAAATTATTTGTCAAGGTACATAATTCAATCGTAACAAGTTATGAACAACAATTTAATGCAAGAAATGTGGAACCAACGGGCAAAACAAGATGCCTTTTACTATGTAGAATCTGCATTTTGGAATGGCAATATTGATGCTTTTTTTGCCCTTGGAGAAGAAAGAGCTAAATTGATTATTGATCCACACATTACTCAATTCATACCTAATACAAGTAACGCATCTGCATTAGAAATTGGATGTGGTGTTGGAAGATTTAGTCGTGCTTTAGCAAAAAGATTTTGTAAAGTAGTGGCAGTTGATGTATCTGAAGAAATGATAAAAAAAGCTAAAGAATTACATCCAGTTCAAAAGTATCCTAATCTAGAATTTCAGGCAACTGATGGCAAATCTATTTCTTTTTGCCTACAGAAAGTACTGATTTTATTTTTTCTTATGAAGTTTTCCAACATATGCCTTCTTATGAAGTTATCTTGAATAACCTTCAGGATATTCACAAAGTTCTTAAATCAAAAGGTGTAGCATTTATTCACCTCCGAACAGAATCGTTATTTTCACCAAATACTGTCAAAAAAACTCTTAAAAGAATTATTCCTAATTCGATATGGACGACTTTAGGGTTTAAACCATTTACGTTTGATGATACTTGGACAGGGACATCTTTAACTCGCAAAAATATTCAACAACTATGCACTTCAGCAAACCTAAAAATTTTACAGTTTATTGATGACCCAACTCATTCTCCTGGAACACGAATATTTCTTGTGGCTACTCCGATGCCTCTTCCAATAACTTCATAGCATTATAGACAAAGCCCTAGAGTTTTAATGACTGAAATTAAAAGCTTTCAGATAGGAATGGGTTGGTTTTCCGAACAACCAGGAGGACTAAATCGCTACTATTATGACTGTTGCCAATATCTACCCCAAGCAGATATCAAGATTACAGGCTTGTTAGCTGGCTCACATCAAGTTGCCCAAGACAGCAAAGGACAAGTTACAGCCTTCGCTTCTCCCAATGATTCTCTGTTGCAGCGTTGGCTAAAATGAGGGCAATCTTTGCTCAAACTGTAGTGGAAAATCAATATGACCTCATAGTATCCCATTTTGCTCTCTATACTTTCCCTATTCTGAATCAACTAAAAACCCTTCCTTTAGTTACCCATTTCCATGGTCCTTGGGCATTAGAAAGTGATGTGGAAGCCAAGAAAAATGTAGCGGTTAAAGTTAAAAAGCTCTTAGAAAAAACTGTATATAATCGTTCTTCTCAATTTATCGTTCTTTCTCAAACTTTTCGCAATATTTTACATCAAGAATATCAAGTTCCTCTGGAAAAAATCCAGATTATCCCTGGTGGAGTAAATATAGGTCGCTTTAATATCAATTTATCTCCCACCGAAGCCCGCGATCTCCTAAACTGGCATCAAGATCGACCAACTATTTTTTGTATCCGTCGTTTAGCCAAACGTATGGGACTAGAAAACCTAGTTAGCGCAATGGCACAAGTACGCGATCGCCATCCCGATATTTTGCTTTATATTGCTGGTAAAGGTGCATTAGCTGCAACCCTCCAAACTCAAATTACCGAATTAGACTTAGCTAATCACGTCAAACTATTAGGATATGTACCAGATGAACAATTGCCTTTATGCTATCGTGCTGCAAATTTTTCAGTAGTGCCTACAATTGCTCTAGAAGGGTTTGGTTTGATCGTCATCGAATCCTTGGCTGCTGGTACTCCTGTATTAGGAACTCCCATCGGGGGGATTCCTGAAATACTCAAACCTTTTTCCGAAGATTTAGTATTTGAAGGCTGCAATCGGGATCAATTAGCCACAGGAATTATCGAAGCCTTATCGGGCGATCGCTCTTTGCCTAGTAGTCAAGACTGTTTAGACTATGTGGAAGCCAATTATAATTGGAAGGAGATCGCACAACAAATTAAGCTTGTATATCAGCAAGCGATAGGATAAGTTTTAGTTAAAACAAGGATCGGGAGAAAATCAATCCAATTCTCGTCTGCCTTCTAAAGCCCTAGCGAGGGTAACTTCATCGGCATATTCCAAGTCTCCACCCATCGGCAAACCAAAAGCAATTCTAGTGACTTTAGTAAAAGGTCTAACTAGACCATTAATATACAGTGTCGTGGTTTCCCCTTCAACGCTGGGACTGATCGCTAAAATCACCTCTTCAATTTGCTCTTTAGTTAGGCGACGCACCAATGCCTCGATATTAAGCTGCTCAGGGCCAATACCGTCCATCGGTGAGATTACTCCCCCCAAGACATGATATAGACCACGATATTCTCTAGTTTTTTCTAGGGCAATGGTATCACGAGAGTCAGCGACTACACAAATAGTAGTGCGATCGCGATTTTGATTACTACAGATCGAACAGACAGGTTCGGCAGAAAGATGGAAACAAACCTTACATAAGCCCACCTGTTGTTTGGCAGCGACAAGTGCCTGAGCTAGTGCCTGGACTTCTTTTTCGGGGCGTTTGATGAGGTGTAGGGCTAATCTCTGGGCGGTTTTAGGTCCTACTCCAGGCAAAAGCTGTAACTGCTCAATTAAACGAGCTAAAGGAGGCGTATAAATGGCGAACTCCTATAATTATTTAGATGTTTAAGAAAATGTATTATATCAAATCAGTACTTAAATACCGACAAGGGTTACCTAAATTCAGCAATTAATAGCTACTTCTTAATCAATCCTTAGACAGCATTTATTACTATGGGCAGATAACGTTCTTTGATTGATTCGGGATAAGATTTGAACAGCCAGGTTTATTGCCTAAAATACTTTTAAGATGAAATACAAAAATGACTCCCCCAGTCATGCCATTTGTAGTAAACATTTAAGTATTTCAAATAATCTCTCTACATATTCATTCGGTAAGCGCGCAAACAATGACTAGCACCAAATCCACCAATAGTGCCATTAATCTCAGCGATCCTCAGTATTATTTCAATCGAGAATTAAGTTGGCTAGAATTTAATCGACGAGTTTTAGCTGAAGCACTAGATGAGAGAACGCTATTGCTAGAACGTCTTAAGTTTATGGCGATTTTTAGCTCGAACCTAGATGAATTTTTCATGGTCAGAATTGCTGCTTTAAAAAAACAGGTGGAAGCAGGAGTGAGTAAACTATCGGCAGATGGTCGTACAGCCCAACAACAGCTAGAGGCAATCACCAAGGTTTTGACACCGATGTTTCAAGAGCAACATCGGCATTTTGAAAAAGTACTCAAAAAATCCTTGGTTAAATCAGGGATTCATTTGCTAAATTATGTCGATCTCAATCAAGAGCAACGAGCCTATATCAATAGTTATTTTGAGGACTATATTTTTCCTGTTTTAACTCCGCTAGCTGTAGATCCCTCTCATCCTTTTCCCTACATTTCTAATCTCAGCTTGAATCTGGCAGTGGTTTTAAAAGATCCTCAAATCGATGAGGAATTGTTTGCCAGAGTAAAAGTCCCTAAAGTACTACCTCGCTTTGTCGCTTTACCAGAAGAATTAAGACAAAAGTATCGAGGTAATCCTGGAGTTTGGACAGGAGTGCCGATGGAACAGATTGTGACTCATAATTTAGAGTATTTATTCCCTGGAATGAATATTTTAGAGTCTTACGCCTTTCGAGTAACTCGTAATGCCGATATTTCAGTAGAAGAAGACGAGGCAGATGATTTATTGCTAGCAATTGAAAAAGAGCTACAAAAAAGGCGTATTGGAGGGTCTGCGGTGCGCTTAGAAGTAGAAGCTTCGATTCCTGCCGAACTGCGCTCGATGATTATTCAAGAACTTAGTTTGGAAGAAAACGATGTTTATGATGTTGATGGCTTACTCAGCTTAGGGGATTTGATGTCTTTCTTATCCCTACCCCTAAGCGAGCTTAAAGATAAACCCTGGAACTCCGTACTGCCCCCTCGTTTGAGTTGGTTACAGGAAGAAAATGAATCCATGAGTGAAGGCAAAAACTTTTTCAACGTGATTCGCAATGGTGATTTGCTAGTACATCATCCCTATCATTCCTTTAGTAACACTGTTCTGCGCTTTGTCACCGAAGCTGCTCACGATCCCAATGTTCTGGCGATCAAAATGACTTTATATCGTACCTCTGGAGATTCACCAATCATCAAAGCTTTGATTGCCGCAGCACAGAATGAAAAGCAGGTAGTGGCATTAGTTGAGCTTAAGGCGCGCTTTGATGAAGAGAATAATATCCTGTGGGCAAAAAAACTAGAGCAGTCAGGAGTTCATGTAGTTTATGGTGTCACTGGACTTAAAACCCACACCAAAATTACTTTAGTAGTGCGACAGGAAAAAGATAAAATTCGCCGTTATGTTCATATTGGGACAGGCAACTATAATCCTAAAACCGCCAAGCTTTATACAGATTTGAGTCTATTAAGCTGTCGAGAAGACTTGGGGGCAGATTTAACGGATTTATTCAATTTCTTAACTGGTTATTCTCGGCAAAAATCCTATCGTAAGTTGCTGGTTGCTCCAGTTAATCTGCGAGAGCGCATGGTCGAGATGATCAATCGCGAGGCAGAAAATTGTCGTCAGGGCAAAACAGGACGGATTGTCGTCAAAATGAACTCACTAGTCGACCAGCCAGTAATTGAGGCGCTATATGAAGCTTCCCAGGCTGGAGTTGAAATTGATTTAATTATTAGAGGGATCTGCTGTCTGCGACCAGGATTGCCCAAGATCAGTGAGAAGATTCGCGTTATTAGTATTATTGGGCGCTTTTTAGAACATTCGCGTATTTTCTATTTCCATAATGACGGACAAGAAGAAATTTATATCGGTAGTGCCGACTGGATGACCCGTAATTTGAGTCGTCGAGTCGAAGCGGTTACACCAATTGAAAGCCCTGAAATCTTTCGCGACCTTCAGGAAATTTTGGGAGTAATGCTGGCGGATAATCGTAAGGCTTGGGAGTTGCAGTCAGACGGAAGTTTTATCCAAAGAAAACCGCAAAAAGGAGAAGAGGTTCATAGTACCCACGATATCTTTATGGAAATGGCGCAACAATCGGCTGGAATGGCTTCTAATTGATGACAACCTTATGATCCGCCGTTATTCTGGGTTTAATTATCATTTCTGGGCATCACAGTTAATCACCTACGCCACATTTTTTGATACACCACTAGTACCGCTATGCGGAAGTCAAAAGTCCTAAAGGACGACGCGGAGCTAGTGTGATGCGAAGCGAATCCTTTAGGGCTTTAGCATAAGCTTCGCGACGCGATATGCGGAGCGGTATCCTTTAGGACGTAAGGAGCTAGTCCTTTAGGGCAAATCAAAAGTCTTTTATTTCAAAGGTTTCAAACTTTTTGAATAGGTGCTTTATTTATGTTCACGTCCACTAGCTGTTGTCCAATTTTGTGCAACACTGCCAGAAATCCACATACCAGTAGTAGTAAAAGCGATCGCCATGATTCCAGGAATCCAAGCTAACCATCCTCCTTGGAGCAAAATTACCCAGCAGACACCAGTTAACACAACTACACAACCAGCCACAATCAGACATCGAAGGTTGCTTTTTCTTGCAAAATATCTCTAATCGTTACTAAACAATAACGAATAAAATGCTGCTTGGTTATGCTCGTATTAGTACAAAAAATCAGAATTTGGATTTACAGCTTGATGCTTTGCGTTTGCATGGATGCAAAAGTTTTTTTACGGATACTGTTAGCTGGGCTACCTCTGCTCGTCTGAATTCGGGTATGATTCAGGCGAAATGCGATCGCTGTTATCGACATAGAAATAGGTCACTTGGTTGGTGAGTCGGCGCAGGGTATCGCCAAAGTAGGATCGATAACTTCTGGTGTGAATTTAATTTTAGATAGAAGTCTCAAGAATCAAAATATTCTAGATTAAAGAATTTTAGCTATTTGCCCAAATAAATATCATTTGTTATCTAATATTAATAGTATAGCTGGCAAACCGTAACAATTATTGCTTTATAATTTACGTTTTGTCGGTTTAATGAAAGGTCAATACTTGACCTCGCTCAAAGGCAGTTAGAAATTTTCATTGCTGCTTCTTTCTAATTAACTCGGAAAACTCTTCACCCTAGAAACTTAATTTAATTATGGTCACAACACCAATTAACAGAAATATTGCATCAGAATCAGTTTTAACTCCCGAACAACTTCGTAAAATTCATGCTTACTGGCGCGCCTGTAACTATCTTGCCATTGGCATGATTTACCTTAGAGATAATCCTCTGTTAAAAGAATCCCTAAAACCGGAACATATCAAACAACGATTACTAGGACATTGGGGATCATCTCCCGCCCTTAGTTTTATCTACATTCATCTCAATCGACTGATTAAAAAATACGACCTTAACGCCATCTATATCGCTGGTCCAGGGCATGGTGCGCCAGGGGTATTAGGCCCTGTTTATCTAGAAGGTACTTATTCGGAAATTTATCCCGATAAAAGCGAAGATACAGAAGGAATGCAGAAATTTTTCAAGCAATTCTCGTTCCCAGGTCATATTGGTAGCCATTGTACTCCCGAAACTCCAGGTTCAATTCATGAAGGAGGCGAACTCGGTTACAGTCTTTCCCATGCCTTCGGCGCAGTTTATGACAACCCCGATTTAATTGCAGCTTGTGTTGTGGGAGATGGAGAAGCAGAAACAGGAGCTTTAGCAACTGCTTGGCATTCCAATAAGTTCCTTAATCCCGTCCGTGATGGGGCAGTATTACCCATACTCAACCTCAACGGCTATAAAATAGCTAACCCAACCATTCTCGCTCGTATTAGCCCAGAAGAACTCGATAGCTTATTCCGAGGCTATGGCTATACACCCTATGTAGTCGAAGGTTCTGACCCAGAACTGATGCACCAACAAATGGCAGCCACAATGGAGGAATGCATTGTCAAAATTCGGGAGATTCAGCAAGAAGCCCGCAGTCAAAATAAAGCTTTCCGTCCTCGTTGGCCGATGATTATCCTGCGTAGTCCTAAAGGTTGGACAGGCCCCAAAGATGTAGACGGTCATAAAGTTGAAGGATTCTGGCGATCGCACCAAGTGCCGATGGGAGAAATGCACTCTAATCCCGAACACGTCAAACTTCTAGAAGAGTGGATGAAGAGTTATCGACCAGAAGAACTATTTGATGAGAATGGTACTTTGCTCCCCGAATTAAAAGAACTTGCACCTGTGGGGATACGTCGTATGAGTGCTAATCCAGTAACGAACGCTGGTTTGGTGCGTAAAGACCTTAAGCTTCCCGATTTCCGTAACTATGCAGTGGCAATGGACAAGCCTGGCACGGTGGAAGTAGAAAATACGGCGGTATTAGGGAAATTTTTACGGGATGTAATGCGCAACAACCTGAATAACTTTCGCGTTTTTGGCCCCGACGAAACCGCTTCTAATCGTCTCTCTGCGATCTATGAAGTCACTAAAAAAACTTGGTTGGCAGATTATTTACCTGAAGATGAAGACGGCAGTCAATTATCTCCTGACGGTAGAGTTATGGAAATGTTGAGTGAGCATACCCTGGAAGGATGGCTAGAAGGATATTTATTGACAGGGAAACACGGCTTTTTCCACACTTACGAAGCTTTTGTTCACGTCATTGACTCGATGTTTAATCAACACGCTAAATGGTTAGATATCTGCAAAATTATGTACCTTGGCGAACTTCGGTTTCTTCTCTCAATATCATGTTATCTTCTTTGGTTTGGCGACAAGACCATAATGGCTTTTCTCACCAAGATCCAGGTTTTGTCGATCTGGTAACTAATAAAAGTGCTGATGTTACCCGTGTTTATTTTCCTCCTGATGCTAATTGTTTGCTTTCGGTTGCCGATCATTGTTTACGGAGTAAGGACTATGTAAATGTCATCGTCTCTGACAAACAAAAGCACCTGCAATACCTCACGATGGAAGAAGCAATCAAGCACTGTACGAAAGGGATTGGTATTTGGGAGTGGGCGAGTAATGACGACTGTGGTCAAGAACCAGATGAGCCTGATGTAATTATGGCTTGTTGTGGTGACATTCCCACTAAGGAATCTTTGGCAGCCACGGCAATTCTAAGGGAAGAGTTTCCCGACTTAAAAGTCCGCTTTATTAATGTGGTAGATTTATATCGTCTACAAACCGAAACTGAACATCCTCACGGTTTATCTAACAAGGAATTTGACATTCTCTTTACTGCCGATAAACCTGTAATTTTTAACTTCCACGGTTATCCCTGGCTGATTCATAAACTTGCTTATCGCCGTACGAATCAAGAACGAATTCACGTTCGTGGTTACAAAGAACAGGGTAATATCAATACGCCTTTGGAACTAGCAATTCTCAATCAGATCGATCGCTTTAATTTAGTGATTGATGTAATCGATCGCGTTCCTCACTTGGGTTCTCGTGCTGCTTATGTCAGAGAACGAATGAGAGATGAGATTATTGATAATTTGGCTTATGCTCATTCTGAGGGTATGGATCAACCTGAAGTGGTTAATTGGCAGTGGAGTTAATGGTCATTTAGTCATTGGTCATTATTTCTTAAAACAAAGGACGAGTGACTAATGACAAAAACAAAGGAGAAAATATGTTAAAAAAACTTTTCTTTCTGAAGAAAGAGGTAAAACTTTTGACTTATGAAAATTATTTAAAGAGGTAATCTTAATGATAGAAGTAATTTGTGCTGGTTCTTTGTTCTTCTCAACAAACATCTCTGTTAAGCCAAAATTAAATGATTTTGCTTTCATAGATATGGCAAAATCTAGCTTGGTTCAACAAAATATCTGGCGCAATCAGATATATCTGGCAGATAACGAGTCTGGGTCGGGTCGTAATACCGAACTAGAACAACTTTTCCAGAGATTTAACATTATTATCGATGATTCTCAGACCGACACGAGCGATCGCGATGCCGATGAACGTCGCCAAGAATTAGAATTAGAAAACCCAGAACCTGAGTCTGAGAATAACTATGAATCAGATTATCGCCGTCAAGCAGACGAAGCCAGAGAAGAAAACGATATCTTTAATTCAGATTCAGATTCAGATTTAGATTCAGACAGCGATCGCGATGCGGACGAACGCCGTCGAGAATTAGAAACACAACAAAACGAATCTTATCCAGGGGAGTACTCTGATAATGAGCATCAATCGGATTATCGCCGCCAAGCAGATGAGGCAAGAGAGGGGTCAGAAATTACTGTTCCCAACTCAAATTCAGATTCAGACAGCGATCGTGATGCGGATGAGCGCCGACGAGAATTAGAAGATAATAACTAGAAAATTGGCAAAAATTGCTAAATCTTCTGACTTTTAAACTTCAAACTCGTCTTGAGCATTCAAATGTTAAATTTGCTTGCTCCATCATCGATGTAATTCCCTTGATATTTATTTTGTTAGATCTTGTTATACAGATCTGCCCTCGGTTGGGCCTTGAATTGCCTTCCAACCAGCTATACCGCCCTGAAGTTGCGACACACTCTCAAAACCTTCCTTACGTATCTGATTAGCTACTGTTTCAGCTTCTTGATCATTGCTGCTGTAGACATAGATCTCGCGGTTTTTGGTAAATTTACCACGGTTTCCATCAACATTGCGCCTGTAATTCTTTCTTCTAAATAAGATTCGCGCTCGCGGGCATCGATAATGGTTAAACTAGGTTCGCCCCACTGTAAGCGTTCTTTTAAAGCCTGAGCGCTCGATTTAGGCGTAGCTGGCGGGGGAGTGGGAATACCTTTGGTGATTTTTTCTTTAGCTTTGGAGATGGCTTGAGCTTCTGCTTTTTGTTCAGACATAAAATTTTTATCCAATAAATTCTTATTATTACTAATTTATGCAGGTTTCTGCTGCTAATGAATCCCTCTAAAGGAATAAATATTGATGATGATCTGAGCTATAAATATTTCTTTTGATTTATGGCGATCGCTAATGGATGAGAAGACGCTTTGTTATAATAGTTGCTCTATTAAACTCAACAAGCGCTCTATTTTTAATGCAGACTACTGTTAATTTTGAACTTCAAGCTATAGATGATGAGCTATCTAAACGCCCTATAGCTCTCGATCCTGGGGGCTACTATATTATCTACCTAGATCGAGAGGCGGGGCTAATTTGCGCCAAACACTATACTAATATTATTAACGAGCAGGGATTAGCAGCAGATCCAGAAACAGGAGAAGTGATTGCCTGTGGTGGGAAGAAAGTTGAGCGCAGCGTGGAAAAGCTCTATACCGCCAGAACTGCTAAAGAATTGTGTGTCGAGGTAATTGAAAAGCCTCAACCCTGTCCTCTGACTATGTTAGACCATGCTGCCTACTTAGGGAGAGAGTTTACCAGGGCTGAGTATGCTTTAGTTAATGGTACTGAATATACTCAGGATTAATTCCCCAATCCCACATACCAGTAGTAAGTGACCATTGGCACGACAGTCGCTACAATCAAAAATCCAATTACCCAAACAGTAGCGCTTCCTTGATCTGTATCTTCGGCTTTGGTAAAAGTACCTTCAGTTTGGATCTCATCTTCAATGATTGGTGGTCCTGGATCTTCTTGTCCTGACAATACTGCCACTAAGCGATCGCCTGCATCAAGGAAAGCCTGGTTATATTTATTACCCTTGCGAATGTTATAGCCAACAGTGTCATCAACAATACTTTTGGCGACTTCTGCACCAATCAATTCTTGGGCGGAATCTCCTGAACGAATAGCCACATTGTTTGTTAGGGTATCTAATACCAACAACGTCTGATTCGCTTTAACTTCAGCATCAGGATACCAATTCTCAAATATTTCGTTTGCCAGAGTGTCCACCGTCTCACCGTAGTCTAGACGGCGAATTGCGACCATTCTAACTTCTTGACCTGCTTCCGTCGCCAAGTCTTTAAAAGTGTTGCTTAACTTGTTTTGATTGGCGCTACTAATAGCATCGGCAGTATCCACTACCCATAAGTTTTCCGCATCAAAGTTAGGTAGGTCAAATAGTCCTGTGGCGATCGCTGGTGTGGTAAAGCAAAATATTGTTAACATCAGCAATAGGGTAGAGAAAGCTGATTTTAATAGATTAGTTCGCGGTAAAACCGCTTTTATAGACAAAAGATTCATTGTTGTTCTCAAATAACTAAATAACTACTTACACTTACTTTAAAGATATATTTAGCCCTCAACATAAAATAACTGCTGAATGCCTATATAAATAATAATAGAGCCTCGGAGTTACCTCCAGGCTCTAATCTAATCGATTGATCGGCTAAAAATCTCTTAATGCCTCAAGTTAGGCAATTTGGGATTTTAAGCAATTAATTGCCAATTAAGCTTTTAATGCCTCCCAAATAAACTGTCGACAGCAGGAAGTATGCAAAGAATGCTCCACCGCCACCGCCGATGAAGAAACCTGTAGTAAAATCACTCCAACCTTCTTTGGAAGCAAAAGCAGAAGGCACTTTGCCAGTTGTGATGGTTTCTGTTGGTTTGCCACCCATCGCACTAGAATATAGGGATAGACAGAGAGTTAAGATAACTATTAAACCAAAAGATGATAGCAGCGCTGCTATATCTGCATGTTCAGTGTTTCTTAAAGGACCTAAAACCATAAAAGGTCCATATAGTAAGTAGCCGTGAGCCATACCTACCTCTAATCCGCGACGTAGAGGTGCTAAACCCTCACGATAGGCAGGAAGGTTACGGATCAAAGATAAGCTAAAATCAGAAGAATTTAGCGGTGTCGCTAGATTACCAATTTGAGGATCTCCTGCGGGCTGAATCGCATTATATTCGTTCATAAAGTTTGATTTCTCCTTATATCTATTGGATTCAATATTCAATGAATCCTTTAAATAGCATCACTCTAACTTGGTTTAAGTTCGCTTTTTGTTAAGAATCTTTATAACTAAACCTAATCAGGTTAAGCTTCACAGTAATATCCATGTTGTTAACGTTTGATTTAAAAAATAGGGAAAATAAATATGATTGGCGATTATGCAGCTTCTTGGTTACCCGTAGCGATGGTTCCTTTAGTAGGTCTTGTTGGAGCAGGAATTGCAATGGCTCTGTTGTTTATCTATATTGAAGGCGAAAGCCCAGCAAAATAGTCTCACCATAGCAATACTATCAGTAAGTAACTTGATTGTACTTATAGAAACTTAATACTCTGCCTTTAGTGGCAGATTTTTTTTAGTAATTATTTTAATACGAAGTGATTATGGTTACAGCTATCAGCGATCGCTTAATCTCAACTACTATTACAATTTAAATAACTTTCAGAAAATCTTTAATGATTTTTCAAGGGAAAGCGATCGCCCACAATCGCTACTAATTCAATTATGAGAAGAATGTGAAAGAAAAGTGATATGATTATGAAATCGGATTCACTTATTTTTCTATGGCACAAATTATTTTGAGACGAGGCATTATCTTATTCTTTAGCATCGCGCTAGGGATGGGGATCCTTGGCTGTAATAGAACAGAGGAAAACCCCTCAGCAGCTACATCAAATAATGCAGATGCAAGTAGCGTTGCTGCCGACTCATCAGCAGACGCAGACGGTAAAAAGAAAGTCCTCACCACCTTTACTGTCCTAGCAGACATTGCTCAAAATGTGGCAGGGGACAAGCTGAATGTAGAATCGATTACTCGCATTGGCGCGGAAATTCACGGCTACGAACCTACTCCTAGTGACATAGTAAAAGCCCAGTCTGCCGACTTAATTCTGTACAACGGCATGAACCTAGAACGCTGGTTCGAGCAGTTTTTAGGTAATGCAAAGGATGTACCCTCGGCGGTACTGACAGAAGGAATTAACCCGATTCCCATAGTCGAAGGACCATACGAAGACAAACCTAACCCTCATGCCTGGATGTCGCCTCGCAATGCCCTGGTTTACGTGGAAAATATTCGTCAAGCCTTTGTGGAACTAGATCCAGCTAATGCCGATACCTACAATGCTAATGCAGAAGCATATAGCGAACAGTTAAAAACAATTGATGAAGAACTAAGGGCGGATTTAGAGCAAGTACCCCCAAACCAACGCTATTTAGTAAGCTGCGAAGGGGCATTTTCTTATCTAACTCGCGACTACGACATGAAAGAAATTTATATGTGGCCGATCAATGCCGAACAGCAGTTTACTCCTAAGCAGGTACAGGGCGTAATTGAATCCGTGAAAGCAAACGATGTGCCGACTGTTTTTTGTGAAAGCACCGTCAACGATGAAGGGCAAAAACAGGTTGCTAAAACCACAGGGGCAAGGTTTGGGGGCAATCTCTATGTAGATTCCCTTTCTACCGAAGAAGGGCCAGTTCCCACCTTTTTAGATTTACTCGAATACGATGCCCGCACTATTAGTAATGGTTTGCTGGCGGGTAGCAATGCCAGTAAACAGTAAACAATAATCATTAATTAAAAGATTATGCCAACAGCAATACAAACTCTAGATATCAGCGTCAATAACCTCAGCGTTACCTACAGCAATGCTAAACTCGCTCTTTATAATGCTAACTGCACTATAGAACCAGGCAGTATCACAGCTTTAGTAGGACCAAACGGCAGTGGTAAATCTACCTTGTTTAAATCCATTATGGGATTTTTAAAACCCAGCCAGGGACAAATTCGCATTGCTGGTCTGCCCGTGCAAAAAGCTCAGAAAAAACAGTTAATGGCGTATGTGCCTCAGTCGGATGAAGTGGACTGGAATTTTCCCGTGAGCGTATTTGATGTAGTAATGATGGGTCGCTATGGTTACATGAACCTGCTGCGTATCCCTGGTTCTAAAGACCGTCGGCTGGTGATGGAAAGTTTAGAACGGGTGGGTATGATTGATTTTCGCACTCATCAAATCGGCGAACTGTCTGGTGGTCAGAAAAAACGAGCATTTTTAGCCCGTGCTTTGGCTCAAGAAGGAAAAGTAATTTTACTCGATGAACCTTTTACAGGAGTAGATGTTAAAACCGAAAAACGGATTATCGATCTGCTGATCCAGCTACGAGATGAAGGACACACTATTTTGGTATCCACTCACGATTTAGCCTCAATTTCTACGTTTTGCGATCGCACTATTCTTCTCAACCAAACCATTCTGGCTGCTGGAAAAACTGAAGAAACCTTTACCGAAGAAAACTTAGCCATGACCTTTGGTGGTTTACCAGTTAATAGCTTACGCCAGATGTTTCATAATTCTGAAGTAGAGGCAAGGTATGAGTAATTTAATTGCCAAGATTCCCCTGGTAGACTGGCTGATTGAACCCTTTCAGTATGGGTTTTTAGTTCAGGCGATCTGGGTTAGTGCCTTTGTGGGTTTAGTCTGTGCGGTGCTTTCTTGCTACATTACCCTTAAGGGTTGGTCGTTGATGGGAGATGCGGTTTCTCATGCGGTTGTGCCTGGGGTAGTAGTAGCTTATGCCTTAAATATTCCCTTTGCGATCGGTGCGTTTGTCTTTGGATTTGGGGCTACAGTGGCTATTGGCTATATTAAGTCAAAGACTCGCCTTAAAGAAGATGCCGTTATTGGAGTAGTTTTTACAGGCTTTTTTGCTTTTGGTTTGGTGTTGATTACTAAAATCCCCAGTAATATCGATCTATTTCATATTCTGTTTGGTAACGTACTAGGTATATCCCAACAGGACATCATTCAAACTCTGATTGCAGGTACAATCACTTTATTGGTGATTTTGATTCGACGCAAAGATCTACTATTGTTTTGTTTTGACCCCAATCACGCTAAAGCCATTGGTCTTAATACGCAATTTATGTATTATACTCTGCTTTCGGTGCTGGCTCTTACCATCGTCACCGCCCTACAAACCGCAGGTATTATACTTGTTATTGCCATGCTGGTAACTCCAGGATCGACAGCTTACCTGTTAACCGATCGCTTTGACCATATGTTAGGAATTTCTATCGCTACGAGTGTCTTTTCTTGTGTTGGGGGAACTTATCTTAGCTACCATTTTGACGTATCCACAGGTGGAGCGATCGTGGTACTTTTGACGGTGTTGTTTATGGTAGCAATGGTCTTTGCACCCAAATATGGCATCTTGGCTCAAAATTCTCATCAACAATTAGTGCCAGTTGAAAATCAAGCAGAAGCTAATAAAATTGTGGATTGACAAGCTCTTATGATCGAGAAAGTTCTCTAAAATCTCTATAACTAGTTAGTCTGCCTAGAATCGATAATAAATTTCAACGATCCTCAAGGTGAAGCTCTCAGATACGTTATAATTCAATCTGTTCAACATCAAACAGCACTGTCAATCTGCAAGTATTCAGTGGCGGACTCAAATATACGGCTAAACAATACGGTTAGTAAAAAGCTAACAGCTATTAGCTTGTATAACAGCAAATCAACTTAATCTCGATTTATTTAAATTTTAGTAGTAATGGCAGCAGATAATTCCTCCAATCAGCCTCAGAGTGGTTCTAACTTAGACGAAATTCGCGCTACCAGAATCGAAAAGGTAGCCCAGATAAAAGAGTTGGGCTTAAATCCCTATGCTTATAAATGGGAATCGAGTCATCATGCTGCTAAACTACAGGAAAAATACGTCGATCTGGCTGCGGGAGAGGAAGTAGCAGATCTAGTGGCGATCGCTGGTAGAATTCGAGCGCGCCGAGTCTTCGGTAAACTGGCATTTTTTGAACTCCAAGATGAAACGGGATTAATTCAGCTTTACCTAGAGAAAAAAAGAATTAACCAGACCATGGCGGCAGAGTTAGAAGGGGCGTTTAATCACCTCAAAAAGCTTTCCGACACAGGGGATATTTTGGGTGTCAAAGGTACTATTAAACGGACGGAAAAAGGCGAACTTTCGGTCTATGTCAGTGAGTTTCAAATTCTGACTAAATCTTTATTGCCTTTGCCTGATAAATGGCATGGTCTAACAGATACAGAGAAACGCTATCGTCAGCGTTATGTAGATTTGATCGTCAACCCCCAAGTAAGACAAACCTTCCGCATCCGCGCAAAAATTACTGCTGCTATTCGTCGTTATTTAGAAACTAGAGACTTTTTAGAGATTGAAACTCCAGTCTTACAAACCGAAGCAGGAGGCGCAGAAGCTCGTCCCTTTATCACTTATCACAATACTTTGGAGATGGATTTATATCTCCGTATCGCCACCGAGTTACACCTCAAAAGGCTTATCGTCGGAGGATTTGAGCGAGTATTTGAACTGGGCAGAATCTTCCGCAACGAGGGAGTTTCTACGCGCCATAATCCAGAGTTTACATCCATTGAGGTATATCAAGCCTACGTCGACTATCACGACATGATGGCGCTGACAGAAACCATGATTAGCGATGTAGCCCAAGAAGTGTTAGGCACAACTAAAGTTACCTACCAGGGAGAAGAAATAGACTTAACTCCCCCCTGGCGCAGAGTAACCATGTACGAAATTGTGCAAGATGCTACAGGAGTTGACTTTGCTCAGTTTACTAACTTCGAGTCGGCAAAAACTGCTGCCAAAGATGCGGGTATTGAAGTCCCCAGCGACTGTCAAACTATCGGTAAATTGTTGAACGAGGCTTTTGAACAGAAAGTCGAAACCACTTTGATCCAGCCAACTTTTATCACCGATTATCCCGTTGAAATATCCCCCTTAGCAAAACCTCACCGCGACAAACCAGGATTAGTAGAAAGGTTTGAACTATTTATGGTGGGTAGAGAAACTGCCAATAGCTTCTCGGAGTTAACCGATCCTCTAGATCAACGGGCTAGACTTGAAGCTCAAGCCGCCAAAAAAGCAGCAGGAGATCTCGAAGCTAACGATATTGACGAAGACTTTTTAGCAGCCTTAGAATACGGAATGCCTCCTACTGCTGGCTTAGGCATCGGTATAGATCGTCTAGTCATGCTGCTAACCGATTCTCCCAGCATCCGCGATGTAATTGCTTTCCCTCTACTCAAAAATCAAAGTACGGCAGTTAAAGAGTTTGACTATGATGTAGACAAGCAAATTCTGCGGATTGTCTTTGGTAACGGTAGTGTCTATAAATATGCCGAAGTGCCTGAAAAGATCTATAAAGAATTAAAAGAAACTGGCTCTGTGGGACAGTATTTTAATTCCCAAATAAGAGATAAGTTTGGCTTTGATCGCGAACTGTAAAGGCGTACCTTTTACTAGACGGTGTTTGCAGTGTATTATTTGTGTTTCTTAACTCGTCTAGAGTTTGCTTCAGTGGCGGAATGCAGAAGTCATCATAAAGTTCCGCCTCGCTTTGATACCTTAGCTTTTGTAGTTGAAAATTACTATCGTATCCATGGAGAAATTTAATAGATAGTTTTAGTCACAGTTTATAGTCCCAGGTCTACTGCTACGCGGTGTCCACAGCTCATGCCTGAGAAAGCCACAGCGTTTAAACCTTGACCAGGAAAAGTGCTGTCACCCACACAATATAATCCAGGAATGCTGGTGCGATTAAAGGGCATTCCTAATAAGCCAGCCAGTTTACGGCTTGGCACTGGTCCATAAGTACCGTCTTCTCGACCCAAAAAGCGACGATGAGTACGGGGAGTACCCACTTCCTGATAATCTAAAGCAGCAGAAAGTCCTGGAAAAATTGCTTCTAAACGGTGAATGAGTTTATTTGCAGCCAGTTCTTTTTTCTCTTGATATGCTTGAGGTGATAGTCCTTGCCAATCGTCGATCCAACTAGGGGTAAAGGTATGAATGATATGATGTCCAGGCGGTGCCAGACTAGGATCGAGCAAAGTAGGAATTGAGACAAAAATTGTGCCTTCGTTTGCCTCCATTTTGTCCCAGCTTTCTAACAAAATATGATGACAGTCTGTATCTTTAGGCAACAAGCTAGCCTCAACTCCTAAATGCAAACTGAGGAAGCTAGGAGATTTGTGATATCGTTGCTGCCATTTGATTTCTTGTTTGGGAGTTTGTTCAGGGGGAATTAGTTTACCAAAAGTGTCCCAGCGGGTGGCATTGGAAACTATTTTTTTAGCTCGATATTCGGTGTTGTCGGCGAGTTTAACCCCAACAGCTTGACCATTTTCTAAAATAATTTTGCTAACTCTAGCTTTATACTTAATTTCCCCCCCAAACTGAATTAAACCCTCAGCTAGTTTTTGGGCAATTTGCCCCACACCACCTTTAGGATAGTTGATTCCTCCGTAATGGCGATCGCTAAATACCATGCCTGCGTTAATCATTGGGGTTTTATCAGCAGGTACTACCGACCAGAGATAGCACTCCATGTCAATAAATTGCAGCAGCTTGGGATCTTTAATATGCTTGCGGGCAAGATCCCCCACATTCAAGGGTAGATATTTAGCTAAACCGAGACAGGAAAAGGGCTTTTGGAAAAATACTCGCGCTAGATAGCGGGGTTCTTCTAAGGAAAGCAACTCCATGGAATTAAGATAGTTAAATACTTCCCAACACTTGCCATAAAATGCTCTAATTCCCTCTTCTTCATGGGGAAAAATAGCAATTAGCTCTTGCAAAAATTTTTCATAATCGCGATGAACCTTTAATTCTAAGTCATCGGGTAAATGATAGTGAATCTGAACAGGATCGGCGAAGGTTTCTAACTTCATGTCCACCGCTGCTAAAGCACGGGTTA
Organism: Pleurocapsaceae cyanobacterium CSU_1_1; assembly: GCA_012034765.1. Lineage (GTDB taxonomy): Bacteria > Cyanobacteriota > Cyanobacteriia > Cyanobacteriales > Xenococcaceae > Waterburya. Next base: position 20,655 of record JAAUOU010000025.1, read on the forward strand.
GTAGGTTAGTTGTACCCCTGTCCCCAAAACCAAAAATCATTGATGCTCCAACATCAAAGCGGTATTCCCCGCGTTCAAAGTAACCACCACTCCCGCCAGGAATTAAATAACGCTCCAAAACTAATACTTTTGCTCCCTTGGCTGCTAGTTGAGTAGCCGTTACCAAACCACCAATACCAGAACCTATAACCACCACGTCATAAGATGTTGTGGCAGGAGTTGTTGCGATCGCATTCATATAATTAATTAAAAAGATGCTGAAATAGAGTCAAGCAATGTTTAGATATATAGTTTACCGTCAAAGCTAGATTTTAAGTGTATGTTTTACGTGATTATGGGAGTTTCAGGTACGGGAAAATCAACTATTGGCAGACTACTGAGCGATCGCACTGGCTGGGATTTTTATGATGCTGATGATTTTCATTCTCCAACAAATCTTGACAAACTGAATCGCGGTATTGCTTTGACAGATAGCGATCGCCTCCCCTGGTTAAAAGAACTTCAGCAGTTAATCTCTCATGCTCTAGGCAGCAAACAGAATGGCATATTAGCCTGTTCTGCACTCAAGGCACAATATCGTCAAATTCTGCGGGGAGAAAGTTCTGAGGTTGTTTTTATCTATCTCAAAGGAGACTATGCCCACGTTCAAAGCAGAGTTAAGCAGCGCCAAGGGCATTTTATGAATTCTAATTTGCTTCACAGTCAGTTTGACACCCTCGAAGAACCACAAGATGCGATCGCTATTGATATTGCTCTTGATCCTGAAGCGATAGTAGAAGAGATTATGACTAGGATTACTTAAAAAAAGACCATCTCACAAATAACATGAGACAGTCTTAAATGCTGTATAGCCAGCTTAGAGCCTAGAGCTTAAAGCTTTGCCAATTAATAATCAAAATCACCAGCACCGCCACCAGCAGCACCTTGACTTTTTTCTGGCTTATCAACGACGATACATTCGGTAGTCAAAACCATTCCCGCGATCGAAGCAGCATTTTGTAATGCGGAGCGAGTTACCTTAGCAGGGTCAATAATACCAGCTTCAAACATGTTGACAAATTCATTAGTAGCAGCATTAAAACCAATGCTCAGGTCTTTTTCTTTGACTCTTTCGGCAACTACCGCGCCGTTTTGACCAGCGTTTTCGGCAATTCTTTTTAAAGGTGCAGTTAAGGCACGGGCAACTATTGTTGCGCCAGTCAAAGCTTCATCTTTAAGGTTAGCCTTTGCCCACTCTTCTAAGCCAGGAACTAAGTGAGCGAGGGTAGCACCACCACCAGGAACAATCCCCTCTTCTACCGCAGCTTTAGTTGCGTTGATCGCATCTTCTAAACGCAATTTACGGTCTTTCATTTCGGTTTCCGTCGCAGCACCAACTTTGATGACAGCAACACCACCAGAAAGTTTAGCCAAACGTTCCTGTAGTTTTTCTTGGTCATAAGAAGACTCAGTGGCTTCTATTTGACGACGAATTTGCTCACAACGGCTTTTAACTGCCGCTTCATTACCTTCGGCAACAATAGTAGTGCTGTCTTTAGTAATATTGATCCGACGAGCAGTACCAAGCATGTCTACATTAGCACTCTCTAGTTTCAAACCAGCATCTTCGGAGATAACCTGACCACCAGTTAGAACGGCAATATCTTCTAACATTTGCTTACGGCGATCGCCAAAACCAGGAGCTTTAATTGCAGCTACATTAAGTACCCCACGTAAACGGTTCACTACCAAAGTAGCCAAGGCTTCTTTTTCAATATCTTCAGCAATAATTACCAAAGGCTTGCCCTGACGTGCTACCTGTTCTAATACAGGTACAAGATCCTGTACAAGATTGATTTTCTTGTCGGTAATCAAGATTAGAGGTTCTTCTAAGGCTGCCTCCATTCTTTCAGTGTCAGTGACAAAATAAGGAGAGATATAGCCTTTATCAAAGCGCATCCCTTCAGTAATTTCTAGTTCGGTAGTCATAGACTTACCTTCTTCTAGGGAGATAACTCCTTCTTTACCGACTTTATCCATTGCCTGAGCAATCATATCGCCCACTTCTTGGTCGTTACCAGCAGAAATAGTTCCTACTTGAGCGATCGCTTTAGAATCACCTACCGGCCGTGCCTGTTCTTTAATCTTGCCCACTAAATGCTCGATCGCCTTGTCAATTCCCCGTTTGATGGCAATAGGATTTGCCCCTGCGGCGACGTTGCGTAGACCTTCTTTAACGATGGCATGAGCCAAAACTGTAGCAGTAGTAGTTCCATCTCCCGCTACATCATTGGTTTTGGAGGCGGCTTGACGAATCAAAGATACGCCAGTATTCTCAATGTGATCTTCTAATTCAATTTCTTTGGCGATCGTTATCCCATCATTAACAATTTGGGGCGCGCCAAATTTTTTTCAAGGACAACATTACGTCCTTTAGGCCCAAGGGTAACGGCTACCGCTTCAGCCAATAGATCGATTCCTTTTTCTAACGCACGACGGGCTTCGTCGTTATAAATAATAGATTTAGCCATTTGTTTTGTATTTGCCTTAATGAAAAGATAAACAGTGAATAGTAAAAATTCTTGATGCTGTGATTAACAGTTGCCAGTAGCTACAACCTTAATCTGGGTAACTAACTGATAACCTCATCAAAAGACAAATTAAGCAACTGCTGCCAAGATATCTTTCTCAGATAGCAAAACATAGTCTTCACCACCTAGCTTGATATCAGTCCCTGCATATTTGGAATACAGAACTTTATCTCCGACTTTCACTTCTAAAGGTGCGTAACCGCCGTCATCTTTGGGTTTACCAGGGCCAACACCCACAACTTCACCCACTTGAGGCTTTTCTTTGGCTGCATCGGGTAACAAAATTCCACCAGCAGTTTTTTCTTCACTAGCACTAACTTTGATGAATACGCGATCGCCTAGTGGCTTTACAGTTGTAACGTTGATACTAATAGCTGCCATGCAAAATTCTCCAGATAACTAAAAAGTTAAATATTCCGAGTCATACTTCGTAATCAATGTGAAAGCTGCCTCTTTGTTTAGATTAGCACTCTCACCATCCGACTGCTAATTTAGCTAAACTACGTAACCTCTGGCAACAGTTTTTTTAGTGTGGTTTACCGTACAAAGTAAGCAGTTATCTACCCAGAAGTGATTGAGACAGAGATATTTGAAAAGCAAAAGCAAGCTTAAAGCAATGGTGTAAATTTACATTTCTTTTTGGGGGGTTTGGGGATCGATTCAAGCCAAAATTGCAGCAAAAAATCGCCCCAATCTTTAAAATAAAATTCAAAATTATTTAGGGACGATTTGTCAATTTGTCAAGATGATTATCTAAAAGATTTTTACTTGTGTAATCTATACAAAAGTTAATAGCCTACTTATAATTACACAGAAAGCTCACTTAATTCTCTGGTCATATACTCAAAAGGTTCATCAATAAAACTAGTATTTTCCACTCCCTGACTAGCTGCCATTTCTTTAAGCATGTCTTTCATAATCTGGATACCTACCACTGTAGGACCGATTGGCACTCCCAAAGAATTATAAGTCTCTCGCAAACCCTGGAGAACCCTTTCATCTAGAACATCCATACTTCCTGCTACTAGAGCATAGCTAGCGTAGCGAAGATAGTAATCCATGTCTCGCAAACAAGCAGAATAGCGACGAGTAGTATAGGCATTCCCCCCAGGACTAATAAGTTCAGGAACTTCCTCAAATAATTGAAGTCCAGCGTCTTTAACAATGGTGGCAGCATTACCACTGACCATCGTAGCCACAGCTACCCTGGCATTACCCGAAGCAAAAAAGTCTTTGAGGCTATCCATGGCGTTACGGTCTAGGTAACGACCAGCAATATCATAATTTCTAATTAAGTTGGTAACAGCGTCTCGCATTTTCTCTAATTTCTCCCAACAGCAATTTTTTAAATTTATCTAAATTCGACTATTAATTCTAGCCTTCAGTTTTAAGCTATGTCTTAAGCTACTTTTATTAATAATCCCATAACTCGTAGCAACGACTACGGTTTAGTTTAAATTTTGACATCTTAAATTTTTGTTGCCCTTACAGCCCTTACAATAGGTCAAATTTAAAACAAAGCTTAACAGCTTAACTTTATTTGAATCATCCCAATGATCTGAGCGAGTGAACGAGAAATTGAGTGGGGACTTATGACCAGGGTAAAATTCAGCTTTAGCTTTGAGGCATTACTTTACAAGGATAAGCAGTAAACTAACTGTCAAGAGATTCTTTGGAGAGCTTTCTAATGTTTATCAGGGGACAAAGTTCTGTTACCAAATTGACATTTTACAAAATTGCGAACAAGTACGATCAATAAAACTAAGTATTTATTTGTAAGAAGAACATAACTGTCATGGGATACGAATCTCGCACACAAGCAATCTATCAAATTACTGATCGTGAACCAATTCCTGTTGGAGCTGCATCACGTTTAGAAGATCTTTGGGCAGTAGACGTTTTTAGCCTCAGCAAAATGAAGCAGTGTCTGCCAAAAGCAGTGTTCAAGTCTTTAAAGAAAACCATTGAAGCTGGTGAACAGTTGGATGTTTCGATTGCTGATACTGTGGCATCGGCGATGAAAGATTGGGCTATTTCTAGAGGTGCGTCCTATTATGCCCACGTTTTTTATCCCATGACCAATGCCACTGCTGAAAAGCATGATGGTTTCATTTCAACTCAAAGTGACGGTAGTGCGATCGCCGAATTTGCAGGCAAGCTTTTGGTCCAGGGTGAACCTGATGGTTCATCTTTCCCTAACGGTGGTATCCGCTCGACTTTTGAAGCCAGAGGATATACTGCTTGGGATGTAACCAGTCCTGCCTATCTAATGGAAACAGACAACGGGGTAACTCTTTGTATCCCCACCATCTTTGTATCCTGGACTGGAGAAGCACTAGATAAGAAAACTCCTTTGTTACGCTCGATTAGAGCAATGAACAAGGCAGCGAATAGAGTACTAAAATTATTGGGCTATAGCGATGTCGCTCCCGTAAATTCTAGCTGTGGTGCAGAACAAGAATACTTTTTAGTAGATTCTCTCTTTGCCAACAGTCGTCCTGACTTACTATTAGCAGGCAGAACCTTGTTTGGCAAACCTCCCGCCAAAGGTCAACAGTTCGATGACCATTACTTTGGCGCAATTCCTGAACGGGTTCAGGTCTTTATGCAGGACGTGGAAAAGAAAATGTACCGTTTAGGTATTCCTGCGAAAACCAGACACAATGAAGTAGCTCCTGGTCAGTTTGAAATTGCACCCTTTTTTGAAGCCGCCAACGTTGCCTCCGATCATCAGCAGTTAACCATGACCCTGTTGCGTCAGACTGCGAAAAAACACGGCTTTGTCTGTTTGCTGCATGAAAAACCCTTTGCTGGTATCAATGGCTCTGGTAAACACGTCAACTGGTCTGTGGGTAACTCAACTCAAGGCAATCTACTCGATCCTGGTGACTCTCCCCATGAAAATATTCAGTTTTTGGTTTTTTGTGCTGCCGTAATTCGTGGAGTACATAAATACGGGCCTTTAATGCGGGCGGTCATTGCTAACGCTAGCAACGATCACCGTTTAGGTGCTAATGAAGCTCCTCCTGCAATTATGTCGGTTTATCTAGGTTCTCAATTAGAAGAACTATTTAATAAAATTGCTCAGGGAGAACTTGACGGTCAATATATTCAAAGTGGCAAGTTGGACTTTGGCGTAGAAACCTTACCTCCTTTATCTAAAGATGCGGGCGATCGCAATCGAACTTCTCCGTTTGCCTTTACTGGAAATCGCTTTGAATTCCGTGCGGTAGGTTCTGGGCAATCGGTTTCTGGTCCCTTGATTGCCCTCAACACCATGTTGGCAGATTCTTTAAGTGCGATCGGCGATCTTCTGGAAGCAGAACTGGGCAAGGGGACAAAGCTCAATGATGCTGTGGTTGAGGTCATCAAAGAAACAATGCAGAAACACAGTGCCGTAATCTTTGGTGGTGATGGCTATTCCGCTGAGTGGCACAAAATGGCAGTGGAAGAGAGAGGTTTAGCTAACCTACCAACAACCGCTGATGCGCTGCCAGTGCTGAAAGAGAAATATATTGAAGAACTGTTTGAGAAAACTGGAGTTCTTTCTCCTGTAGAGCTAGAAAGCCGTTTTGAAGTCTATGCCGAGCAGTATGTTCTCTCCATTGAGGTTGAAGCTAAGTTAGTCGTCGACATAGCAAAAACTGCGATTTACCCTGCTGCTATGCGCCATTTAGCAGACATTGCTGCCACCGTTGCTGGTTTAGAAGAAATGGGTATTAATCTCGATCAGGACAACATCAAGGCAGTTGCTAAATTAACCAATTCTTTGACTACAAAGGTGTCTAAGTTGGCTTCGGCTTTGGCTAAAGATGATTTTGACACTATTGAAGAACACATGAAGTATTCGGCTACCATTCTTCGTTCTTTAATGGATGATGTTAGAGCCGATGTGGATGCTTTGGAATCGGAAGTTGCTGACGATCTTTGGCCTCTACCAACTTATCAAGAAATGTTGTTTATTAAATAACCTCCTTAAAGTTTTTAACTTTGAATTTATTTCATCAGGTCGTATTATCTACGACCTTTTTTAATGAAATGAGATCTATATTCATCAAACCAAGAAGCCTTATATGTATTAATTACTTACTATAATAACTTTTAAATATTTAATTTAGGCTCTGTGTTGATTAGGAGCGAATTGGAGATATTGTATTTTTCTGTAAAATATAGATAGAATAAATATATACAATCGACACATATTTTATTACTAGTTACTACGTTTTGTCGGTAATTCAAGATCAAAAAAAGCAATTAACCAGCGCTAAAGTAACTTAATTTAATCTAAATTATTCTCTATAAAAAAGTTTCTCATTATACAGTTTTATGTGAAAAAAAATTGTATTAATAAATACGGTAAAAAAAATAAAAATCGAGCAGACTTAATAAAATTAAGTTTGTCATTTAACTACAGACCAACTATATTTGGTGATTTAATCTGAAGTCTGGCTGAATGGATGCCGAATTATCTAAAACTTAAAAAATACTCGAGTATAGAACTATTATGAATAATGGAACACAAGTTGGAAACTTGCTTCCAAGACCTTTAAGAACAGTCTTTAAATCGTTCTCCTCTGCATGGTTTCTGTGTATTCCTTTGGCAGCAGTAATTGTCGTAGTTTGGAATACAGCAGCTACAGCTCAAGGATTAGAAGCGCCTAAAAGTTTAGAAGAATTAACAGTTGTTGTAAATACAATATTTATCTTAACTAGCGCGATTCTAGTAATCTTTATGAATGCTGGATTTGCGATGGTAGAAGCAGGATTTTGTCGCCAAAAAAATGCGGTAAATATTCTTGCTAAAAATTTAATTGTTTTTGCTGTGGCAACTTTAGCTTATTGGGCGATTGGTTATGCTCTGATGTATGGTGAGGGGAATCCTTTTATTGGCTTACAAGGTTTCTTTTTAATGGCAATCCTGCCCCCTATGGAAATGACGCTTATCCCGCAGCAGTACCTGAATCGGTTTCCTTTTTATTCCAAGTTGCTTTTGCGGCAACCGCAGCAACAATTGTCTCTGGGGCAGTAGCAGAAAGAATCCATTTTGGTGCTTTCCTAATTTTCAGCACCTTACTAGTAGCTGTTTCCTACGCTGTTACTGGACACTGGGTTTGGGATGGCGGCTGGTTAGCTGAAATGGGCTTTAGAGACTTTGCTGGTTCGTCAGTAGTCCACTCCGTTGGCGGGTGGGCAGCTTTGGTTGGTGCAGCTATGCTAGGTCCTAGGCTGGGTAAATACCAAAATGGTAGAATTAATGCTATTCCTGGTCATAACATGGGTTTTGCCACTTTAGGATGTTTGATTTTGTGGATTGGCTGGTTTGGTTTCAACCCTGGTTCAGAGCTGGCAGCGACAGCTAACGTTCCCTATATTGCGCTGACGACTAATTTAGCAGGAGCAGCAGGTGGAGCGGCATCTACTGTAACATCCTGGCTTAAAGATGGTAAGCCTGACTTATCCATGATCATCAACGGTATTCTAGCTGGTTTAGTTGGTATTACTGCTGGTTGTGCAGATGTTAGCTATTTGTCCGCCATAATTATCGGCTTAATTGCTGGTGTGATTGTAGTTTTTTCTGTTGGTTTCTTTGACAGTATTAAAATTGATGATCCTGTCGGTGCAACTTCTGTCCACTTGGTATGTGGTATTTGGGGAACTTTAGCAGTAGGTATCTTTAGTACTAATCCAGAACATAATATAGTTACTCAGCTAATTGGTGTTCTTGCTATTGCTGCATTTACTATAACTTTTAGTGCAATTGTCTGGGGTATTCTCAAATTTACTATTGGGATCAGAGTAGACGAAGACGATGAAAGAAAGGGTTTAGATATCAGCGAACACGGTATGGAAGCATACAGTGGCTTTGTTAAGGAGGCTGATGTATTGTCTGGTGGTGCAGGCGTTCATACTAGAATGGGTTCAGTTGAAACTTCTGAATTCTAATCCCGATTAATCTGGACATTTAGATATTAGAGACGATTTAGTACTGGCGATCGCAACTATCAATAATATTAAGATAGCGATCGCCTTTTTTTGCTCGTAATCAAACCTAAATTAATAATCAGGTACGGCAAAACCTTTAAGAGAATCTGATTGGGTTAAATTTTTGACTTGGATTAGCACCCCATATCCCCCTAAGCCAGTCGGCTCGATTAACTGATGCAAAGCATCGCGACGTTTGAATATTTCAGGAAGGCTAAATTTACCACTGGATAATTCGTTAAGGCGATCGCCCAAACCTAAAGCCATTAAAAACAGTCCCTGTTGGGTAAAGCCGATCTGATGGAGATTATAAAGCTCACCATAAAGCTCTAGGGCAGTAAAGTTAACGTGAGCCGTAATATCCTGATACCCCAAATTGGCATAAGGATTGTTATGACGACGGTGTTGATAGTAGCATTGTAGAGTACCCTGATGGCGCGAGGGACGGTAATATTTCTCGGCGCTATAGCCATAGTCGATAGTTAATATATATCCCCGCTTTAGCTTGCTGGCAACGGTTTCCAGCCAATCCAACGCTTGCAGATTAACTTCCGTGCGATAGCCTTGGGGATATTGCTGCTGCGATAAGTCTACACCTATGCGTTCAAAGTACTGGGTTAGGTTTTCGCTGGAAATATCATCGATAATTTCGGTTAATTTATGATCTCGAATACTCAGATATACTTCTTTTAGCTGCTGCCCTTCTTTTTGCACCAAATGCACGGGAAAGGCATCAACTAGCTCATTCGAAAAAAAACAGCCTTCAATACTTTCAGGATTAATGTCAGACCAACTCTGCCATTTTAGGTCAACCGTTCCCTGCCTTCCGCGGTCAAAATTAAGCCAAGATTTAAGTCGTTCTTGCTGCTGTTTAACTAAGTTTGGCGATCGCTCAATAATAATATATTGCAAAGCCTCTAAAAAAGACTGGTGAGCGTTACTTTGAAAGTAATTTAAAAGATCTTGTGCTAGTTCGCCATTTCCTGCCCCCATTTCCACTAAATAAAAAGGATTTGGACAGCCTAGAATATGCCACATTTGTTGAAGCTGCACTCCTAACAATTGACCAAAATCTTGACCCAGAGAAGAAGCAGTAAAAAAAATCTCCCTGAGAACCAATACTTACTTTCGTCGTATAGTAGCCATACTGCTGATGATATAAAGCTAAAGCCATATACTGAGCAAAAGTAATTTGCTGGGACGGGGCGCTGTGAATTTGGGCTAGCAGAATCTCCTGTAACCTTTGAGAATTAGAAAATTCTGACAAACTCATAATTAAATCTGCGCCGACTTGAGACTATCTATTTATATTATCCGTCTAAGAGGACTATTCTCAAGGTGTCACATTAATACTCGGATATAACCTTAGTTATTGTAAGCTGTGGGGGAATTTAATTACTCCAGACCAAGATTATGCCCTAGTTTCTACTGAGATTCTCAATTATAAGATATGGTGTAAATCGATTTTAATAATCCGTAATGTGAATGAGTGGTTTGAAAAACAAGATTAAAGCAGTGACCGCGGAAGGCGGTCAAGCGCAAGCCCTGCCTTCGCAAGGCAGGGAACGCTTGACCTTAGTCGATATTCTCCAGATACGGGCTATGGAGCAGCCTCATCAGACAATATATAATTTTCTGTTGGATGGAGAAACAGAGTCGGTTAGTCTCACTTACGGACAGCTTGAGCAAAAAGCACAGGCGATCGCTGCACATCTACAGTCTGTATGTTCCCCTCAAGATCGGGTTTTATTATTATTTCCTGCGGGGCTAGATTACATCGCTGCTTTTTTTGGCTGCCTTTATGCTGGGGTGATAGCTATTCCTGCTTATCCTCCTCGCCCCAATCGCTCTTTAAACCGCATCCACAATATTTTAGATAACGCTCAGACTGATATTGCTTTAACTGACAGCGAGACTCTGCAAAGCTTAGAGCGTCAATTAGCAAGCACCACAGAATTACAGAATTTACGCTGGATTACTATAGATTCAATTGATGAAAATATAGCTTCACAATGGCAAAAACCTTCCCTTGCCACCGAAGATATTGCTTTTCTCCAATACACCTCTGGTTCAACAGCAGAACCTAAAGGAGTCAAGATTGCCTATCAAAACTTACTCCACAACCTAGAAGCAATTCATACCTGCTTTCGTCATTCGCCCCAAAGCAAAGGGGTAATTTGGCTACCTCCTTATCATGATATGGGTTTAATTGGTGGGGTACTCCAGCCGTTATTTGGCGATTTTCCCGTAACTCTTATGTCACCTTTGATGTTTTTGCAAAATCCTCTACGCTGGCTCAAGGCGATCGCCAGCAATGGAGCAACCACCAGCGGAGGACCAAATTTTGCCTACGATCTCTGCGTGCGTAAATTTAAGCCAGAACAGATGCGAGGGTTGGATCTAAGTACTTGGCAAGTAGCATTTAACGGCGCAGAACCAATTAACCATGAGACTTTAACTAAGTTTGCTGAAACTTTTGCTCCCTACGGATTTAACTATGATGCTTTCTACCCTTGTTATGGCATGGCAGAGGCAACCCTAATTATTTCTGGGGGTTCTAAAAATTCAGCTATTGTGACCAAAACAGTTCAGGGTAAAGCTTTAGAGCAAAATAAAATTGTGCTTGCCGACATTAGCGAAACACATCCCCACACATTAGTTAGCTGCGGTCAAAGTTTACCAGATCAACAATTGGCGATCGCTAATCCTGAAACCTTGACTACTTGCCCAGCAGGAGAAGTTGGTGAAATTTGGGTGTCTGGGGCTAGTATTGCTCAAGGATATTGGCGACAACCAGAAATTACCACAGCCACTTTTGGTGCTTACCTCAAGGATACAGGCGCAGGACCTTATTTAAGAACGGGAGACTTAGGCTTTATCGATCACGGAGAGCTATTTTTTACTGGTCGTTTAAAAGACATGATTGTAATAAAAGGACGCAATCATTATCCCCAAGATATTGAGAAAACGGTAGAAGAAGCTAGTGTTTGGATTAGACCTAGCTGCGTTGCCAGCTTCTCCGTGGAGTTAGAAGGGGAAGAAAAGTTAATAATCTTAGCTGAAGTAGAACGAAAATACTGGAGTAGTAATCGGACTAAAATTAAATCCAACGGTAAGACTACTTCGGAAGAAATCATGACAGTCAAGCAGCTTACTCAATTAATTCGCCGAGAAATAGCCAAAAATCATGATATTCAGGTACATACCACCTTCTTACTTAAGCCAGGCAGTTTACCCAAAACCTCTAGTGGTAAAATTCAGCGTCATGCCTGCCGTGCAGATTTTCTCGACCAGGCGATAGAAGGTTTACCTCTATAAAGCAAAGCTTGGTGTTATATCATCAGGAGATGCTAATTAGGGACTTGGGGACTTGGGAACTTGGGGAAGAGTTAATCCTCATTAGTCAGAAATATAGCTGTAATAAATAATTAACGAAATATTGCTCAACTTGCCCAACTTTGTAAATATTAAAATTAATTTGGCAAAATCGACGTTACAAATAACTGTAGAACAAGCCTGATGGTTAAAAATAATTATGTCAGAAAGCAATATAGAATCAATTCTGCAAGAAAAAAGAGTATTTAACCCCCCCCAGGAGTTTGCCGATCATGCCGCGGTCAGAAGTATGGCAGAGTATCAAAAACTCTACGATCTAGCAGCGCAAGACCCTGCTGGCTTTTGGGCAAAATTGGCGGAAAGAGAGCTTCATTGGTTCAAAAGATGGGGGAAAACCCTAGATTGGCAACCACCTTTTGCTAAATGGTTTGTCAACGGCAAAATCAATATCTCCTATAACTGTCTCGATCGACATTTAACTACCCAGCGCCGAGATAAACCTGCCTTAATTTGGGAGGGAGAGCCTGGAGATTCGAGAACTCTAACCTATGCCCAACTGCATCAGGAAGTATGTCAGATGGCAAATGCAATCAAGCAATTAGGAGTAAAAAAAGGCGATCGCGTGGGCATATATATGCCGATGATTCCCGAAGCAGCGATCGCGATGCTTGCCTGTGCCAGAATAGGTGCTGCTCACAGTGTCGTGTTTGGCGGTTTTAGTGCCGAAGCTTTGAAATCTCGTCTTCAGGATGCAGAAGCCAAGTTAGTTATTACTGCCGACGGTGGCTGGCGCAAAGATAAGATCGTCCCCCTCAAAGATGCCGTAGATCGAGCGATCGCCCTTGATGTTCCCACTGTGCAAAATGTTCTAGTCGTGCAGCGTACCCAGCAAGAAGTGACGATGCAGCCAGGGAGAGATCATTGGTGGCATGAGCTTAAGGCAGGAGTTAGTAGTAATTGTCCTGCCGAACAGATGGACAGCGAAGATCTTTTGTTTATTCTCTACACCAGTGGTACTACTGGTAAACCAAAAGGAGTAGTCCACACCACAGGAGGATACAATCTTTATACCCACATGACCTTTAAGTGGACATTTGATATCAAAGAAAATGATGTCTATTGGTGTACTGCTGATGTGGGCTGGATTACAGGACATAGTTATATTGTTTACGGTCCTTTGTCCAATGGTGCAACTACCCTCATGTATGAAGGCGCGCCCCGTCCCTCTAATCCTGGCTGCTTTTGGGATGTGGTAGAAAAATATAAGGTGACCATTTTTTATACTGCGCCTACGGCCATTCGAGCTTTTATCAAAATGGGCGATGAACACCCCAATCGTCGCGATCTATCATCTCTGCGTCTGCTGGGTACAGTAGGTGAACCTATTAATCCCGAAGCCTGGATCTGGTATCATCGGGTCATTGGTGGGGAACGCTGTCCGATTGTGGATACCTGGTGGCAAACTGAGACAGGAGGCTTTATGCTGACTCCCTTACCAGGAGCAACTCCCACTAAACCTGGGTCAGCAACTCTACCTTTCCCTGGGATTGTGGCAGATGTGGTAGACCTTGGCGGTAATCCTGTCGGGGAAAATCAAGGAGGGTACTTAGTAATCAAACATCCTTGGCCTAGTATGATGCGGACTGTCTATAAAGACGACGATCGCTTTCGGCGCACCTATTGGGAACATATCCCCCCTAAAGATGGTAAATATCTCTACTTTGCAGGAGATGGCGCGCGTAAAGACGAAGATGGCTATTTCTGGGTCATGGGTCGAGTTGATGATGTGATGAATATCTCAGGTCACCGTCTAGGTACGATGGAAGTTGAATCAGCCTTGGTATCCCATCCTGCGGTGGCAGAAGCAGCAGTAGTATCTCGTCCCGACGAACTCAAAGGGGAGGATGTCTATGCTTTTGTAATTCTCAATGGAACTTATACTTCTAGTGATGAATTGAAGCAAGAATTAAAGCAACATGTAGTTCAAGAGATCGGCGCGATCGCTCGTCCAGGCGAAATTCGCTTTACTGATGCTCTGCCTAAAACTCGTTCGGGTAAGATTATTCGCCGTTTCTTGCGTAACCTAGCAGCAGGAGAAGAGCTAGTGGGAGACGTTTCCACCATGGAAGACCTGAGCGTCCTCGACCAATTGCGTCAAGGCTAATTAATGAGCAATTGTGATCAAGAAAGCTATTAGTTCTTAAATAAATCAACCTAATTACTGGTAGCATGGGTCTGGCGATCGCCAGACCCATTAATTATTTCCTGTCGTTGGATTTGATCTGACAAACAACGTTAGCGAACTACCTGTGGAGTCGATAAGCAAGCTAAAATACAAACAGAATATAAGTTGAGCAAGGCACTCTCCCCTAACGCAAATTGACTGTCATGCTGGAATTACAGCTTAATATTATCGAGCTTTTGTCGTGGATTAAAGTTACTAGCCTGTCGCAGTTTTTGATAATATTCTTGTTCAACTTCGTTAATATCTTTAGGAGTCACTATCTTTAAGGTCAGCATTAAATCGGTACGCTGCATACTTGGTTTCCACCAGCCTTTACCTTTGAGCCTTAAAGATTGTCCTGAGTCTACACCTGGCGGAATTTTCATCGCTACCTTGCCGTCGGGAGTTGGCACCTGAATTTCTGCACCTAACACTGCTTCTTCGGGAGTTATCGGTATTTCAGCAACTAGATTATCCCCTTGAAATTTAAAAAAAGGATGAGGCTGTAGTTCAATATTGAGATATAAATCTCCCCTTTGTCCAGAAAGAGAACTAGATGGACCTTTACCTTTAATTTTTAAACGGCTTCCTGATTTAGCACCAGAGGGAATCCGCACCTTCACTGTCTCATTACCCAAGACAAACTGTTTCTCTGTACCGTTAAAAGCTTCCGAGAAAGAGAGTGCAATTGACCCCTCACTATCTGGAGGAGGCATATTGTTACCATAGCTAGTGCTAGCGCTGTTAGCAGAAGATCGATAGCTTCGCGTGCACGTGCTACACCACGACCTAACATTTCGTTGATAAAATCTTCAAAATTGCCATATTGACCAAAATCAAAATCGCCAAAATCTACACTGACTCCAGGATTGGTTGACGACCTTGAGGACGTACCTGATTGTCCCATTTGTGACCAATATTGACCGTATTGATCGTATTTGCGACGTTTGTCGGGGTCTGATAATACTTCTTGTGCCTCGTTAACTTCCTTAAAACGAGCTTCCGCATTCTTGTCTCCCGAATTGAGGTCAGGATGATATTTGCGGGCTAATTTGCGATAAGCTTGCTTAATTTCGTCAGAACTGGCATTTTTGTTAATACCTAGTACCTGGTAGTAATCTTTAAAGTCGTTAACAGCCATAGGCTTGAATTGATCTTTTCAACTAAGAATTTGTGTTCTTAACCTAGAATAACTACAAATTCTTTTTTTTTGGCACTTTTTTATTTTAGCTATGGTCAGCAAGATCTTGTTCGTAATTATGTTGATTTAGTAACCTGAGTTGGGCTAGTTACATTTATACTCTTGGCTATTTCTGATCCTATTAACCGCAAAAAACAGTCATCGTCACACCTTAGTTTTAAGGTAGTGTAACGATGACTTTTCTTAAGCAAGGCAATGTGACTTTGGACTTTAAAAATTAAACTGACTTTGGCGATCGCCAAGAGTGAACATTGCCTAATCGCCTAAATTTTAGGCACTTATTTTTTCTTTCGACCATACACCTTGGTCGTCTTCGTCGTATTTGTCTTTAATGGTTGCCCAAGCTTGATGTTCTGCTTTGGTTTCGTCGTTGGTTTCCGCCAAAACCGTATTGTAGCTAGCGATAAAGTCTTGCTGTGCTGCTTCTGATAAATGAGAACGAATTTCAGGAGATAGATCCGCTGCATCCTCACACTTACCAAGACAAGGACGAGGCAGGATCGAATCGTTAATATGAATCTCCTCACCGCCAGCACTTTCAATCAAGAGCTGATATTCCCCAGACTTATCAGCAGGGACTTCTGCCATCAATAAAAATTCCCCAGCTTGAACACGGGTTTCGTAAACTGCTGCCTTTTCTTTGGGCATCCCTAGAGTAGCTAAAGCCGAAGCCAATCCTGCCCCAGCACTACCAGCGATCGCCCCAGTAGCTGCCCCTAATAAGACTGCGGTGATTGGACCTGCCGCTACTACAGAACCGATGAAGGGAATAAATAGCACCCCTATACCAGTAAAAAGACTAAGCAGAGAACCAAACAAAGAGCCAAAAACTGCTCCTGTCCGTAAACCACCGAGAATTACATCTTTTTTAGAAATGAAGCCTGCAATCCGAGTTTCAGATTGAAAATTTTGACCCATCAAGGAAATATGGTCTTGGGCTACACCGCGATCGATGAGCCGACGAACCACATTATCTACCTGCTTTTCTTCTTTGAATACAGCAGTAATCGTCCGTTCTGCTTGATATGTTTCTGTCATATTACTAAAAATTTTATGTGACTATTTTTATGGTGGAAATCAAAAAAATGGAGTAAAAATAAGCTTAATTTACCAAGTTTAAGTCTTATTTCCACTCACAAGCCGACTGCAAGAATACTTTTACTCTGCATTGGGCGAGAAACTTCTTACTAAAATGCACCTTATAAATCGTGCAAGAAATTTATTCTTATGCATTGACTGCTGGTTTAGTTTCTGTACCAGTGCGCTCGCCATCGCCTTTTAAATTTTCTCCTTCAATAAAGGAACGTAGCATCCAAGCCATTTCTTCATGCTGTTCCATCAAGCCCGTTAGAAAGTCCGCAGTACCTTCATCATGGTAATTTTCACCGCACTTATCAATGTCTTCTCTAAAGTTACGGATAATTTGTTCGTGATCCTGTACCAGACGACTAACCATTTCATTAGCAGGTGGCAAATCGTTGGCATGTTCTTTAATCGAACTATACTGAATAAATCCTGCTGCTGTACCCAGAGGATAACCACCCAAAGCGCGCACTCTCTCTGCTGTCGCGTCTATATTGATGGTTAAAGTATTATAATGTTCTTCCCAAAGGGTATGTAGAGTACGGAATTGAGGCCCAACTACATCCCAATGATACTTTTTGGTTTTGATGAGCAATAGGTATTGATCTGCTAGATCTTTATTTAACAACTCAATAACGCCATGACGTTGTTCTTCGGTTAGTCCAATATTTGGCTGTGGCATAAAACTTTTGGTTGTGTAGTTACATCTTTATTAAACCAACCAGCCAAGCGATCGCACATCTATTGTAGGAAAGAAACTTATAATTAAAAGTCTGACTAAAGATGTATATATATCTAAAGACAAAAAATTAATACTAAGTACTACATACTATATTTTTTGCAACAGGGCTTGACTCAAATATATCTAGTTTCTGATTTTTGATTACTTGAGTTTATAAACTTAATTACTGGAAAATCAATCCTCAAATCTCAGTATTCTGGGAAAAAGTGTGTATCTAAGTAATAAAGGCACTGGATTTGTGGTAATGATGCTTCAAAGAAACGATCAGAACTGATTTGTGGTGTCCTGAAGTTGTTATGACAAAGCATAATTTTATGAAAAAATCGCCGTCGTGTCAGGAATCAACCGATCTGCAAAAAAATGTAAACGTGGCTGCTGTAGTAGAAGCAGTTTTTGGCTGTAAATGGTCATTGAGTATACTAGGTTTAATTCGTCGTGGTGTATGTCGTCCTAGTGCGATTGAGCGAGAAATAGAAGGCTTAACTCCCCGCGTCAAAAACTATTATTTTCGTCGCATGATGAATTTAGGTATTTTAGAAAAGATTGTTTATCCTGAAGTTCCGCCCCATGTAGAATATCGACTGACAGACTTTGGCAAGCGTTTTCTGCCAATTATTGATGCAATTGAAAAGCTACAAGAAGATCTAAAGCAAGAAAATCAATAATTTGAAGTAACAATATTTTTGCTCAAATAAGCGATCGCCCTAAAAAAATCTCTCATACCATTTGTCGAAAATAAGAGGAGACTTGCTAAAAATACTTGATTACACCTTTAGCACTACCAATTTTTGTTTGGTTTCATCCCAATTCCAGCGCAATAGATTAGCCTGTTGCCCTACAGCAATATCTGGTAGGGCGATCGCTTGGCGGGGAGATTTTGTTGCCATGGCGATCGCTTTTTCAAGATCGCAACCCCACTTCACTAAATTCTCTACACCGACTAATAGCGGTAAGGTAGTACCCGATAACGTCCCATCCTCTAATCTGGCTGTGCCTTTGGTGACGGTAATTTGTCGTTGATCCCAAGGATAAACCCCGTCGGCTAAACCCATCGGAGAGAGGGCATCACTTACAAGAAAGATACCCTGTTCGTAGTTACTAGCCTTGAGGAGAATTTCGATCATGGTGGGACAGACGTGATTGCCATCGGCGATTAAACCACAGTAGACATTAGGGTTGACGATCGCTGCTCCTAATAATCCTGGTTGGCGATGATGCAAACTAGGCATGGCATTAAAAGCATGAGTAACCATTGATGCACCCTGCTTAAATGCCTCTTGTGCTTCAGTGACTGTCGCCTGAGAATGTCCTAAACTAACGATGATATTTTTCTTCCTTAAATAGGGAATTGTTGTCTTGCTACTGTCTAACTCTGGTGCAAGGGTAATTAGCTTGACAATCTGGCTATAGTTGCCCAAAATTCGTTTAATATTTTCAATGGTTAAGGGTAATAAATATTGTTCTGGATGAGCGCCTCGCTTCTGGTAGTTTAAAAAAGGGCCTTCTAGATGAACTCCTAAAATCTGTGCTGTATTGACTGGATCTTGAATTGTCATAAATTGAGCGATGGTGGCAAGCGATCGCTGGATTTTATCTACGGAAGTAGTTACAATTGTTGGTAAAAAGCCATCTACTCCCTGTTGCCATAGAAAATCGCAGATCTGCTTAAGCCGAGGTAAGTCTGTTGCTGCTAAATCAGGAAAAGCCAAACCCAAACCACCATTGATCTGAAGATCGATTCCCCCCAAAGATAGCCAATCTTTTTGTAAGTCTAGTATGGGAATATCTGTTGCTCTTAGCTGGGTTGCATCACCGCTATTAGTCGCAGACATCTGGTTAATTTTGCCAGCAGCGATCGCCACCTGGTACAGCCCTTCATGTCCTACAATCTGAGCATTTTGAATTAATAAATCTGCTTTCATCTTAATCTTCCCTCTTGATTTCCTTCGTTTAAAGATAAAGCTAAATTTTGTCGGATTACCGATAATTTTGAGTTTAAAGCCCCGTACTTGACCGAAGGGAATGCTAAAGCACATTGTACCCCTGTGGTATACCGCTTCGTGACCGATAGGGAATCCTTTAGGGCAGGACGGCTTCTTGATGCACTTCTTCCTCGACGGAAACCGCCAAGACCAGAGTGCGTCGCTTTATATGATATTTCTTATGCTGATATGTTAGCATAAGATTATGTTAGTTTTAGAAGCCAAGATATACGGAAAACCAGCTCAATATCAAGCGGTGGATGAAGCCATAAGAACGGCTCAATTCATACGCAACAAAGCACTGCGTTATTGGATGGACAATAAAGGAGTAGGAAAATACGACTTAAGTGCGTACTGCAAAGTATTAGCTCAAAAGTTTCCTTTTGCTCAAAAGTTAAATTCCATGGCAAGGCAATCTAGTGCTGATAGAGCTTGGGCTGCGATATCTCGTTTTTATGATAACTGTAAGAAAAAAGTAGCTGAAAAAAAAGGATATCCTAAATTTAAAAAGCATTCTCGCTCAGTTGAATATAAAACAAGTGGTTGGAAACTTTCTGAAAATAGAAAACAAATAACTTTTACTGACGGTAATAATATTGGCACTGTTAAGCTCAAAGGTACTCGGGATTTGAATTGGTATGACCTTAAACAAATCAAGCGAGTAAGAATAGTTAAACGTGCTGATGGCTATTATTGTCAGTTCTTAGTTGATGCAGACAATCGAGAAAAAGTAGAGCCGTCTTATTCGGAGATTGGTCTTGATGTTGGTTTAAACCATTTTTATACAGATGACAAGGGAAATCAAATTGATAATCCGCGTTTTTATCGAAAGGTCGAAAAATCTCTTAATCGATTAAACAGAAGTAAATCTAGGAAGTATAAAAAAGGAGCAAAACCCCAGTCTAAAAATTATCACAAAGCCAGAAAAAGATACGCCTTAAAGCACCTCAAAATAAGTAGGCAGCGTAAAGATCATGCTGTGAAGTTGGCACGATGCGTAGTCACATCTAACGATGTAGTCGCCTATGAAGATTTGAGAATTAGCAATATGGTGAAGAATCATAATTTAGCTAAGTCGATAACTGATGCTGGCTGGTATCAATTCAGAGTTTGGTTAGAGTATTTTGGGTATAAATTTGGCAAGATAACTATTGCCGTTCCGCCCCAATATACTTCTATCAATTGCTCTAGTTGTGGAGCGAAGGTGAAGAAAGCTCTAAGCACCAGAACACACAAATGTAAGTGTGGCTGCATTTTAGATCGTGATGAGAATGCCGCCAAAAATATTCTCTCATTAGGATTAAACACCGCAGGGCGTGCGGTGCGGTCACGTTTTGAGTAAGAGTATTCTTACTCAAAAGCTGACCTGGTCAGCCTGGGGAGACACAACCTCTATTTAAGTTGGTGCAAACCTGCTTGAGTAAGTTTTGTCTGTGAACTAGGAATCCCTGCTCGTTTACACCCCAATGGGATGGGTGCAAGCGACGGGGAGCGTCAAGTCAATAAAAAAGATAAAATACAAAACTAAGAATTTTAACAACAACTTTGAGTGAAACTACACCATTAATTGGCATTATTATGGGCAGCGATTCCGATCTGCCCACGATGGAAAAAGCGATCGCTGTTTGCGAAGATTTTGCTATATCTTATGAGGTAGCAATTATTTCTGCCCATCGTACTCCAGACAGAATGGTTGAGTATGCCCGCAATGCTCACCAAAAGGTATTAAAATAATCATTGCTGGGGCGGGAGGCGCTGCCCATTTGCCAGGAATGGTAGCTGCTTTGACTCCTCTACCTGTAATCGGTGTCCCTGTGACAACTCGTCAGCTACAGGGGGTTGATTCTCTCTATTCTATTGTCCAGATGCCTAGAGGTATTCCCGTTGCGACAGTGGCGATCGGCAATGCTCAAAATGCAGGGTTGTTAGCCGTGCAAATATTGGCGACAAGTGAGCCACAACTACAAAATAAGATTCAACAATATCGCCAAAATCTAGCTCAAACTGTTCTTGACAAACAAGAGCGCCTTGATAAATTAGGTTATCAAACTTACTTAACTCAGATGTAAATTTATCGCTCAATCTACCAAATTACACTGATTTTTCAATCAAAATTCTAATTAAAATCCTAAAATCATTAGGCAAATTAATCGTTATTTGACCGTTAAATGAGAAAATGCTGTAGAACACGTTACAATTCTTTACCCAGGATGGGAATTAGTGTAAACTACCTGAGAAAACTCGTATATCATATCAAAATTTAAGAGGAGCAAACGAAAAGATGCAGTCGGCTCAAACACTGCGAACAGTACCTAGAGAGTATTTAAAAGCTCCTGGGGGATTAAATCCCAATGTGTTGATGGTGATTGCAGCGATCGCGTTGCTGATAATATCGACCACGGGTTATTTTTGCTGGGGATTCCCAGATTGGTTCTCTTTTACGGCTAATGTCTTGGCACTACATTTATCAGGAACAGTTATTCATGACGCTTCTCACAATAGCGCCCACAGCAATCGTATAATTAATTCTATCTTGGGTCATTGCAGTGCCTTGATGCTAGGTTTTGCATTTCCCGTGTTTACCAGGGTACATTTACAACATCACGCCCACGTCAACGATCCTGAAAATGACCCCGACCATTTTGTCTCGACAGGAGGACCTTTATGGCTCATCGCTGCTCGCTTTTTCTACCATGAGTTTTTCTTTTTTCAAAGACGCTTATGGCGTAAATACGAATTGCTGGAGTGGTTTCTTAGTCGTCTATTTTTAGTAACGATAGTTATGTTGGGAATTCATTACGGCTTTATTGGTTATGTGATGAACTTTTGGTTTGTCCCTGCGATGGTAGTGGGTATGGCTTTAGGTCTATTTTTTGATTATTTACCCCATCGCCCTTTTCAAGATCGCGATCGCTGGAAAAGCTCTAGAGTTTATCCTAGTCCGATTCTCAATCTACTTATTTTGGGGCAAAACTACCACTTAGTACATCACCTCTGGCCATCTATTCCTTGGTATAAATATCAGTCGGCTTATTACGAAACTAAGCCTTTATTAGATGCTAAAGGTTGCGAACAATCTTTGGGTTTATTAGATGGCAAAAACTTTTTAAACTTTTTATACGACATTTTTTTAGGTATTCGCTTCCATAAACATTAGATTTTATGAAGTAGTTAAAACTAATTCAAGAATGGACTATGAACTAAAGTTTCACTTTAAGCTATATCAAAATTATTTTAAACAGCCCTTGCAGACTAGCCATGGTGTTTGGTCAATACGTGAGGGCATTATTATTAGCCTGACAAATTCAGCAGGAGTTACCCGCAGAGGAGAAATTGCTCCTTTGCCTTGGTTTGGTTCAGAAACTTTAGCTCAAGCAGTAAAATTTTGTCAGCAGTTAGGAGAGGCTATTACTAAACAGGAAATTATGACTATTTCCGATCACCTTCCCTGTTGTCAGTTTGCCTTGGAATCAGCATATTTGGCATTAACTCAAGATGATTTGGTTCGTTCCTCTCACACTTTAAATTTCTGTTATCTTTTACCTGCTGGACAAGAAGCCTTGATTGCTTGGCAAGATTTATATCAAGCTAATTCCACCACTACTTTTAAGTGGAAAATTGGAGTTTTAACTCTCGCTGAAGAAATCGCCATTCTTAAGCAGCTTCATAACAATCTTCCCCCAGAGGTTAAATTAAGACTGGATGCCAATGGGGGATTTAATCTAACTCAAGCTCAACAGTTACTGTCTGTCACAGATGGTTTGCAGAGAATAGAATTTATCGAACAACTTTTATCTCCAGACAAATTTACCGACATTTTGCAACTCAGCCAAAAACATACCACTGTTCTAGCATTAGATGAATCTGTTGCTAGTTTTCAACAGTTACAACAAACCTATCGACAAGGATGGCAGGGAGTATACGTAATTAAAGCAGCAATTATGGGCTTCACCACTAGATTAAGGCAATTTTGTCAGAACAATGACTTAGATGTGGTTTTTTCTTCGGTGTTGGAAACTGAAGTTGGTCGTGAGGCAGTATTAAACCTAGTACAACAATTGGATCATCCCCGTGCGGTTGGTTTTGGAGTACAGCATATTTATAATAAACCTCTTACTCGATTATAAAGATTAATTATTTTTCCCCACAAATTCTCTTTTTAGATCGTGGTCAAAACAACTGCATCTATATTTCATTTCGGCTTGGTCTCTACTATGACAAATCAATTGAGCTTGTTTATTTTATGCTATAAAATCTCCAGGCGTTTTCTGAAGTAAGGGAAGAATATTTGACATTCTAGTTGATTTCTTTATTTAATATGTTACTATGTATTCCGTGGCAAATAAAAGACAAATTGGGACTGTAGTTCAGCTGGTTAGAATGCCTGCCTGTCACGCAGGAGGTCGCGGGTTCGAGTCCCGTCAGTCCCGTCATGCGCTATCGCTTATGACCTATAACTCTTATTCACGACCTCCTGCTTAGACAGGCAGGCATTTATCCAAAACTTACTCAAAAGTGAATATAGCAAGGCTAGCTAGATAAGTAAATGGGGTACATAGATACCCCAATTATTTAAGCGCTTAATAAAAAACAGGGCATTATAGCACCTGTTTTTGGTTCTCTAAAACTATTTTGCTGATAAGTCTAATCTCAGGCTAGGTACTGTATAGCTATGTACAGATGCAAAACAGGCTAAATAAGTTTGAGCAGGCTAAATCACCTCACTTGAACAGGGTATCAACCCTATGTATACGGGCATACATAGCACAGGCTAAAACAGCATAAAGCAAGTTAAACGGATGTTGTAGCTGCTTATTT
>JAAUOU010000134.1 GCA_012034765.1 Pleurocapsaceae cyanobacterium CSU_1_1
TACTTGGAAGAAGATTAAAAGGCTCGCCAAGTGATAGATCGCGGTCGGTGCGCCCGTGATTAAACAGCCCAGTAACGGCGTTCTAGCGGGGGCATAACTTCGGTTTTGCCTAGTCAAGAGTCTATATGGGAATCCTTCGGTTTTACCGATGGGAGGTTCAAGAGGCTGCTGCAATACTCAGCAAATTTGAATTTAATTGGCATTTACTCGTTACTCAATTTTTTAAGGAACCTATATGAAACGGATTTAAATCGGTAGGGTAGTGAATCCTTTAGGGCATTCGCCCCTACAAACTGATTTAAGGATCGATAAAATCGGCTGCATTAGAGGGAATCATGGTTAACTTGCCACAATCTTGGGGTGCGATCGTGCTTTAACGCTGTAGTTATAGGGAATCTCTGGGTGGAAATAGGAACTATAAAAAAAGGCATTTGCAATGGACGCAAAAGGAACAGCATTAGGTTTAACTATGGCATGGCGGGCAATTAAACAGTTGCGCTGATTGGGAATCATTTGCTCTACTAATTCAGCTTTTACGTTGTTTTTTAGATATCTTTCTACTGTTCTAAAATCTGGTTTAAGATAAAATTGATCGATTTTGATCCAGACGATCGCCATAAAAAGTAGATAAACTAAGCCTAGATATTTAACCTGCAACCAATTCCTGCCCTGATTTTGCAGCCCAGATACTAGGGATAAATTCAAAGATACTAAGGTAATCATCCAAAACATGAAGTACCGTAACTCGTGGGATTGAGGGAAGTTAGCAGGAATTAGAGATACTAATAGAATAGTGACTAAAGCAGTGGTGGCATTACGAGACTTATTATCAGCCGATGTTTTATTGAGTAATTGTTCTCTAATAGTTAAACCAAGCAGCAGCAAAAAATTAAACACCACATAAACACCAAAGAAACCTCCTGCACGATCTAGATACTTTTCATTTCCGCCATTCCATTGATCTGTTGACCACTTAGGGGTATTGATTTCTAGGATAGATTGCAGCCATTTTTGGGGACGATTGCCTTCTGCATAGGTTTCTGGGGTCAGTTTATGATTGAGAACAATACCCGCAACCTGGATTTTGATCGGATAAAAAGGGTTGCCATACAGTGCCACATTTTTAATCGGCGTAGCAAAAATAAGTATGGAAGCGATCGCGGCTAAGGATACAGTCAACCATAATTGACGTTTACCAGAGGTAGTGTATTTAAAATAAAGCCAAAGCAGTCTAATTCCTGTCACCCAGAAAAGGACAAATATTAAAACTTGTAGCTGAGGTTTTGTATTGGCTGCCATGACTGCACCCAAAAAAGCCAACAATAGTTCTTTTTTACTGGGTAACTGTGACTGACTAAAAACCTGTAGATCATCATCATCAACACAGCTACACCAATGTTGCCAGGAAGATCGACAAAACTAGTACTGGCATGGGTTAAAACCGCAGGAATCGCCAAGATGGCAATGACAGAAAGATAAAGAGGAACTTGGAAAAAGCTTCTGAGGGTTAAAAAATAAATAATTAAACTTAGGTAGCCAACTAAATTGGCAGCCTGAACTCTACCTGATATCTTCCACAATAAACCTTGAAAGAAATGCGCCAATAAAGGAAAACCAGCATAGCGATACTCTACTATATCTTCTGAACTAAAAAATTCGGTTGGTACAATGCCCCAAATTCTGGCAGCAAAAGGCAGATGATACCAACCCACATCATAGTTAGTATCAATATCAATAAATGCTTTGAGAAATATTAATGTCGCGATCACTAAAGCGATCGCACTGAGAATTATTTCTAATGCTTGCTGCTGATTTTTT
Source organism: Pleurocapsaceae cyanobacterium CSU_1_1 (assembly GCA_012034765.1). Classification (GTDB taxonomy): domain Bacteria; phylum Cyanobacteriota; class Cyanobacteriia; order Cyanobacteriales; family Xenococcaceae; genus Waterburya. The sequence goes on from JAAUOU010000134.1 coordinate 1,819, forward strand.
TTCACTTAGGTTATTTATATATAGTTACTAATGCATCAGGATTAAACCAGTATGGCAAAATAATGTTAAAAATCCAGAACTTACATGATTCCTTGCTGATATTACATCCTGATGCAAATAACCTAAGTATTTATTGCTTAATTCTCCTGTTTGGGTATAGCAAACAAATGAACTCTGCGGTCTATTTTTTGTTGCAAATCAAATGGCTGTGGTTCTTCTTCATCACTCCATTGCACCCAAGTTTGATAAGACTCAATATCGATCAGCTCAAAAATTTCTTCAACCGACGTATTGTAGCGAGATAGTATTTCTGTATGAATTTCAATTTCTAGCTTGGGCAAAGTTTTGAGAACTTCTGTTGCTCCTTTTAACACCTCGCTTTCGTATCCTTCTACATCTATTTTGAGAAAAGTGGGTAAGATTGACTGTGTTTTAACATAATCATCTAAAGCGATAATTTCTACCTCATTAGTTCCATAAATAAAGTTTTTCAACCACCCCAAGGAAATTACATTAGATGGAGTCACAGATGAATTTGATTTATTAAATATTTTCTGGCTGCTTTTCTGGCTTCCCAAACCTTTCTCTTCGAGGATTACATTATTAATTTTGTTCAACTCAAAATTTTTGCGAGCAATGGCAGCATTGTGCTGATTAATTTCAAAACTAACAATTTTTCCTTCGTCCCCCACCCACTTTGATAGCAGCATGGCGGTCAAACCATGATGAGTTCCGCATTCAAAGACAATATCCCCTGGCTGGGTAAGTTGCTTAATAAACTGAAATTCTGGATTGAGCGATTCTACTTGATTTTGTGGGGATGAATCATACCATTGCTGTCCCTCTGAATCGCCGATCACAAAATCAAAAGATATATCTTCAAATTGCTTTTTGATTGTGTATTCGCTAATTTTCTGCTGCTGAATAGCTTGGGTTATTTTTTTGATGTTTTTCTCTAGTTGTAAATTAAAAATTTGAGTCATCATATTCACCATTAAAATCTCCTCATACTAGCAGAACAAAACAAGATTTAGGCTATTTTCTCCGTAATTCTCTAGAGGTAAAAATACGCGATCGCCATTTTTCTCTGTCTTAATGACTCGTATTATTACTGGTTGATTTAAAACTGGGTCATAAATTTCAGTTGACTAGAAAATTTATTTCTTAACTCTTTACTTGGTGGCGATCGCTAATTACTCTATGATTATAAATGCATCAAAAATAGTTTAAAAACTAAATCAAGATGTCATGATAGTTGTTTTAGAAGACATGAAAAATAGCTCTTGCTGGACAATAAAATAAGATAAAATGGATCTAATTATACTATTTTAGTAATGAAAACGATTTGAGTGCTTTGAAAGTATATTTAATTTAACTATCAAACTTAAAAATTACTTGCTTTTGCTATAAATTGCTTCAAATCTCAATTTGGTATTGATTTCAAGAGATCAAAATTCAGTGATCACACGGATGAGTAAAATTTCGGAGATGAATACAATGTAGCTGTTCAAGCTTTTTTTGAGTCAAAAAAGTTTTAACTTAATAAATTCTGACCTGGCGACTCTGCTAATATTTAGCAAAACTACCGCAGACTCTAGTAGACAGATAAGCTTTTCTAGCTATCTGAGGGAAAAAGCTTTTGGAACTTTGATTAAAACTGCTTCAGCCAAAAGCGTCCCTGAGCAAAATTGTTAGTCGCACGATTTAAGAATTATCGGATTGATGTTCTCCCAAGCAATAACGAAAAAGCTGAGTTAATCATGAAAAAAGTCACCTATCAAGCTGCATTAAAAGATTTAATCTTGCTCATCCCCACTGAAGAATACAGCAATCCTGAATTAGCCCAAAGTTTAATGGAATACGGTGTTAATGAGCCAATTATTTTTTCTACTGATGGTACAAAAAGTCGTTTCGGGATGAAAAAACTAAACGTCAAAGATGGACTTAAAAGGCTGAACTTGGCAGCAAGTAATCCAGAAATTGGTGAATTGGTTGCACAGGTAGTATTAGTCGAAGATTCAATTACCGAATTAATGCCATTAGCGACTTCTTCTGGCAAAAAAGCAACTGAAGTGCATCTCGATCAAAAAACTTACAGTTGGAAAAACGAGAAGCGTAATATTTCAGAACGTTGCACTGCTAAAGAGTTGGGAAGTAAATATGGTATTAGATTACAGTACCTCAACACTGTAATTCAAGGTAAAGTCAAATGCAGTCGAGGGTGGAGTTTGGTTAAGTCAGAAGCAGCCGTATCTTAAGACAGTTTCTCTAATGTTTTCATAACCTAATATAATCTAAATATTCGAGCTTGGTTAAGTTGCCAAGACGATAATTGCAGACAGCGTAGCTTCTTTCCCTCTCCAAAACAACTTTTGGAACTACGCTGTTTTTTGATTTTCAAAGTTAAAACTCAGACCCTGCCCGTTTTTGCCATATTTTTGATAAATACTTGGCATTTTTTTCCTGAGAAACGTTAACATAAGTTAACAACGTTAAAAAAACCAATAGCTTGTCAGTACTGCTTTGTCTTTACATATCTTAAACTATATCTAAATAGACTATGGCGAGTCGAAGTATCTAGTCAGATGTAGCTCCACTGATTTTGGAGTTTGACAGGGTGACAATCGTTAAAATAAACAAACATATAAGATTTTAATCTTCAGCTAAGGGAGGCTGTTTGAGTGAGCAAAGATAACAATAAAAAGTGGCGCAATGCAGGTCTATATGTCTTGCTAGCCATCGTGGTAGTTGCTTTAGGTACTGCCTTTTTGGATCAACAACCCCAAACCAGTCAAAGCTGGCCATATAGCAAGCTAATTGACGAAGTTCAAAACAATAAAATAGAAACAGTAAAAATTAGTGCTGATCGTACTCAAGCACAAGTAATCGACCGAGAGGGGACACCAATTAGAGTAAATCTACCCAACGATCCTCAGTTAATTGATATCCTCAGCGATAACGGTGTAGATATTGCTGTCCTGCCTCAAGGTGATGAAGGATGGTTATTTAGAGCTTTAAGTAGTCTCTTGTTCCCAATTCTTTTATTAGTAGGATTATTCTTCCTGTTAAGAAGAGCGCAAAGTGGACCAGGCTCACAAGCTATGAATTTTGGTAAATCCAAAGCCAGAGTGCAAATGGAACCCAAAAGCCAAGTAACCTTTGGTGATGTAGCAGGGATTGAACAAGCCAAGTTAGAGCTAACTGAGGTAGTAGATTTTCTCAAAAATGCCGATCGCTTTACTGCCATTGGTGCCAAAATTCCTAAAGGTGTACTTTTAGTTGGACCTCCAGGAACAGGAAAAACTCTTTTAGCAAAAGCAGTAGCTGGTGAGGCTGGCGTGCCTTTCTTCAGTATTTCTGGTTCAGAGTTTGTGGAAATGTTCGTTGGTGTCGGTGCGTCCCGTGTACGGGATTTATTTGAACAGGCAAAAGCTAATGCTCCTTGTATTGTTTTTATCGATGAGATCGATGCAGTCGGTCGTCAACGGGGTGCTGGTCTTGGTGGTGGTAACGATGAGCGGGAACAAACTCTTAACCAACTATTGACTGAAATGGATGGTTTTGAAGGTAACACAGGTATTATCATCATCGCTGCTACTAACCGTCCTGATGTATTAGACTCTGCATTAATGCGTCCTGGTCGTTTTGACCGTCAGGTAGTAGTAGACCGTCCCGACTACGCTGGTCGTCAAGAAATTCTCAACGTTCATGCTCGTGGTAAAACTTTAGCTAAAGACGTTGATCTAAATAAAATTGCTCGTCGTACTCCTGGCTTTACTGGTGCAGACTTAGCAAACTTGCTGAACGAAGCAGCAATTCTGGCTGCGCGTCGTAGCTTAACCGAAATCTCCATGGATGAAGTCAATGATGCGATCGATCGCGTTATGGCTGGGCCAGAGAAGAAAAACCGCGTGATGAGCGAAAAACGCAAAGAGCTTGTGGCTTATCATGAAGCTGGTCACGCTCTAGTGGGTGCTTTAATGCCTGACTATGACCCCGTACAAAAGATTAGCATTATCCCCCGTGGACGTGCTGGTGGCCTAACTTGGTTTACTCCTAGTGAAGATCGAATGGAGTCTGGTTTATATTCTCGTTCCTATCTTCAAAACCAAATGGCGGTTGCTTTAGGAGGTCGTTTGGCAGAAGAGATTATTTACGGTGAAGAAGAAGTAACTACTGGTGCTTCCAATGATCTACAACAGGTAACCAGAGTAGCTCGTCAAATGGTAACTCGTTTTGGGATGAGCGATCGCTTAGGACCGGTTGCTCTTGGTCGTCAAAATGGTAACGTCTTCATGGGTCGTGATATTGCTTCTGACCGTGATTTCTCCAACGAAACCGCAGCAGCGATCGATGAAGAAGTACGTAACTACGTCGATCAGGCTTACAGTCGTGCCAAAAAAGTATTGATGGAAAACCGTCATATTTTAGATAAATTGGCAGACATGCTAATTGAGAAAGAAACAGTGGAAGCAGATGAGTTACAAGATGTTCTAGCCAACAACGATGTAAAAATGGCATCTTTGGCATAATCACTAACTTACTCAACCTCAACTAATCTAATTTTTCAATAATCTGACCATAGGCAGCATTCATAATCTGGGTGCTGTCTATTTTTTTTAAAAGCAGTCTCACCAAGAGAATTGTTAGGATGTAGTTTTCAAGTGCTGAAATTGTCAGAAAGGTACAAGAAACATCATCTTGACAGATAAATTTAATTCACAAAAAATTTAAAAGTTCTTCAAAGCATGATTTTGTCAAGATTTTTTGGTAAGTATGGAGTAGTTTTGAGCTTGTTAGTCTTAATTTCTGGCTGTGAGATTAATTCCGCAGCACAATCTCAGGATGCAGCTCCAGAAACTAAACCTAAGATACAACGACCGAAACAAGTAGTAGCGTTAGGCAAATTAGTTCCTCGGGGGGAAGTGATCAAACTTTCGGTAGCAAATGCCGAAGATAGTCGAGTCAATCAGATCTTAGTTAATGAAGGCGATCGCGTTAAGAAAGATCAGGTAATTGCCATTCTTCAGGGATTTGAAAACAGTCAGAGAAATTTAGAAGAAGCAAAAAAGAAGTTGAACTAGCTCAGGCAAAGTTAGCACAAGTCAAGGCAGGGGAAAGCAAACAAGCGCAATTGGCTGCACAACAAGCCAATATATCTCGTCTCGAATCTCAGTTACGTAATGAGACTGCGGAACGACAGGCAGCGATCGCCTCTGCCAAAGCACAATTAAAACAGGCTCAGTTAACCTACAATCGCAACCGCAGCTTACAGCAACAGGGAGCGGTTAGTACTCAAGCTTTCGATCAAACCAAAGAAGGATTAGATATGGCTCAAGCTACTTTAAATGAACGGCTTGCTCAGTTAGGCAATACCAGACAAACTTTAAAGCAGGAAATAATACAAGAACGAGAAAATCTAGCTTTATTACAGGAAATTAGACCAGTAGATGTCAAGGTATCTGAAATAGAAGTAGAGAAAGCGATTATTGCCGTGGAAAAAATCAAAGCCGATCTTGAGGACACCAAAGTAAAAGTCCCCATTTCAGGTCAAATCCTCCGTATTAATACTCGTGTGGGGGAACAAGTAAATACCGAACAGGGGATTGTGGAATTAGGTCGTACTAATGAAATGTATGCGATCGCCGAAGTATATGAAACTGACATTGGCAAGGTGAAAATTGCTCAACCAGCCACTATTAGCAGTGAATATGGTGGATTTGTAGGCAAGCTCAAAGGTAAGGTGGAGCATTTAGGTTTACAGGTAGGTGAAAAAGAAATAGTGGAATCAACTGAAGATCCTACTCAAGATGAGAATTCCCGCATTGTCGAAGTCAAAATCCGCATTAATCCAGAAGATAGCAAGAAAGTTGCGGGTTTAACCAACATGCAAGTACGAGTAGAAATGAACAGTGAACAGTGAACAGTGAACAGTTGAATTTTGTCTAGATGATCAACAGAAAGTGAAACTAATTTACCTCTTATTTCAGAAGCTCAATGCCTATCTGCGCCGAACTCCTGTGGCGTGGTTACAGCTATCTCATCAAAAAGTCCGTTTGTTGGTGGCGATTATGGGGGTGGCATTCTCGATTATTCTTATTTTTACTCAGTTAGGTTTAAGGGCGATGTTATTTGATGGGGTAACATTATTACCTGATAATCTTAATGGCGATCTTTATTTGATCTCTAATTATGCAGAAAGTATTGAGTACAGTTCTTTTCCTAGTATTTATCTTTATCAAGCTGATGCCATTGAAGGAGTTGCTGATGTTCGACCTCTTTATGTTAATCGAGGTGACTGGGTAGATCCTAAGCTATTGGAATCTTCTACCCAGGATAAAAATAATGCAGAACCACCAAAATCTGCCGATGTACAGATTCTTGCCTTTAATCCCGCCAAGCCAGTATTTAAATTACCAGAAATTAATCAGCAGTTAGATCTATTATCTGTTCCTGACGGAATTTTATATGATCGCCTAGCCAAATCTGAACTCGGAAACATCCCACAACTAGTTAATAGTCAAGGTTCTGTTGCTAGTATTTTAAACAATCATCGTGTCACAGTATTCGGTCTATTTAGTCTTAGCAGCACTTTTGATTACAAGGGAGTTGTGGCGATGAGTGACTGGAATTATGGACAAATGGAGGGAATGGATACTTTAGCAGAAGTTACTCTGGGTGTTTTATCTTTAGAACCAGGCGCAAATCCACAATCGGTAATTAAGCAGATTCAAGCTAATCTTAGTAAAGATATTAAGGTATTAACTCCAGCAGCATTAGCTCAGGGAGAACAAGATTTTGTGGGTACTTGGCCTGAAGGTAAAATTTTAAATTTTGGCGCAGCGATTGGATTCATTATCGGTATTGTCATTGTTTACCAGGTGATTTATACCGATGTGAGCGAACACCTACCTGAATATGCCACTCTTAAAGCCATGGGATATAAAGATCGTGATTTATCTTTAGTCGTGCTGCAAGAGTCACTGATTTTAGCAATTATGGGTTTTATTCCTGGTTATCTAGCTTCTTACGGAATTTATTATTTAATGGCAAAATTTATCGAGTTTCCCGTCAGTATGAATTTGGGTATTGCTCTACAAGTTCTTTTGCTCAACATTTTAATGTGTATCCTTTCAGGCGCGATCGCAATTAAAAAGCTGCGTACTGCCGATCCTGCTGATATTTTTTATTAGAATTCTCTTCTTTATATTACCTGTTTTATTTTTTCAATATCTCATCTTTTGTATTCTAAGATACTAAAAAATGTGTCTTCTCTAAACTTTTGACACATTATAAAAATCGGCTCAGATCAAATTCTTCGTTATCAACCTCTCTTTTAAACCGCTCCGCATTTAAAATTAAAACCAATCTATCGGTATAATCTACTGCACCACGTAATTCTTGCTGTAGCTGTTCTAATCCGCCATTGGCGTATTCTTCAAAAATCAAAACTCTGGTTGCTTCTGCGGACTCATCTTCGCTAGATAAGACTTTGATATCTTCGGTTGATGTCACGGCGATTAATCTAATTAATCGTTCGTAACCCCTGGAAATAAATACCTCCAGGCTAATGGGTGCAGGCTCACTTTGAGAGACTTCTATAATTGGCGATCGCTTTTGGTGTTTTATTCCTAAACTTGCAGCAAAAGCAATTACATCTGCATAGGTAGAGAACATTCCTGTTGTTCTTTTTTCATCTAACAGCTTGTGGACTAATTCGGCTTTGTCTTGGGCTATTTTTATTCTGGGTAATGCCATTGGTTTTGAAGTCAAAAGTTAATAACTATCTCTGCTAATCGGATTTAGTATAACTGGATTAATTGGCTAAATTTTCAGGCTAGATGATTAAATATGTGTCAAAATTAAATTAATGATACAATCAGCAAAAGAATCATTATGTTAATTGAAAGTAAAAAATATAGCTATCGTCAGTTAATAGACGAAACAGGTTTATCTCGCAGCACTCTACATCGCAGAATAAAAGTCTTAAAAGAGTCTGGAGTCCCCTTAACTATGGGTGCAATCTTACAGTTTCCTACTAACTGGGCTTTCCACGATCGCGATGGTAAATTTTATTCTTCTAAGACTGATTACGCGGTTAGGAACAATATTCCATATTATGAAATGTTTCAAAGTTGTAATTATGACACAAACAAGGATTGATTCCAATGTCTTGTAAACGTACGATGATTACTTTTAATCAAGGTGATGTATGCTCAAAAAGACTATCATGAAATTGCTTTTTATTTTTTGATGAAACTTCCAGAGCGATCGCCATATTTAGTCAAGGAGAAATCTTTGTTAAGTGTAGAAGAGAATACTGCTCTAGAGTTCAAATGGTTTCCGATTGACTCTGATGTTTTAGCAGGGCTTCCATTACTACCTTCATTTTTACAGCAGTCTCTGAGCAACTTACCCAATGCAGTTGAACAAGTCATTGAACGCCTTTTAACAATAGAGAAGTAAGCTAATTGTGTCAAAAATAAAATGGTGACACATATTACTGAAGCTGTTCAAACTCGTTCGAGCGATCGATAAGGTTGAGGAGGAAGTTTGATGCGAATGCGATCGCAGGGCAGACTACCCCACTAGATATGAGAATACTCATTATCCCCGCTTTACGCAGGATATTA
>JAAUOU010000135.1 GCA_012034765.1 Pleurocapsaceae cyanobacterium CSU_1_1
TTAACAATTGAGCTAATTTAGCCGTTCCGCCTACTTTGTCTAATCTGTCTCGATCTGCCAGATAGGTACTAACAGCCATAAAATCTGTAGGATTGCCTTGATGATAAAGCTTCAAAGCAGTCTGATAAATTTCTTGATGAGCCGAAACATAGAAAGCAGAAGGAACTAGAGAAGCTTCTACTTGAAAAATTGCTTTGGGATCGAATAAGATTCCGCCTAAAATTGCCTCTTCTGCTTCAATATTGGCGGGAGGTAAATTTGGTTCTTTCATGCCATACCTCCTTGAATTGATTCGGGAGCAAAGAGGCTTGTCATTCTGAAGTTTTGCAAATGTTCGTAACTTTCAGAAACGTACTTCCCTAAAGGCTTAGAAATCTTGTGAGGCTGACTTTCGAGTTGATTGATTCTTTTAATTTGGTTGTCAGGATTATCCAGTAGCTGATTGAATTCTGATGCAGACACTTTATTCTCATTTTTTGTCTGACCTGTTTTTTTCTTGCTGTAACTGTTTCTGATAGTTGGCGATCGCTCTTTGTTTTGCTCCATCAGTAACTGAAGTTGAATCAGAGTAATCTTTACGAGCTTTATTTTCCTCCTGGTATTTCAGGTAATAAACTTCCCAGCGATTTTGCCCAGCTTTGGTTTGACTTGCTAACCAAGCTTCTAAATCGTGTATTGGTTGTTGGAAGTTTTTAATTGACTCTTTGACAAACCTAAAAAACTCTCGCTCTCATCTTCTGAGAGAGTCTTTTTAAAGTCTATATAAGTCTTAGAGATCTTAGGAGTTTGAAACCTTTGCTCTGAGATGGTTTCAAGCGATGATCGCGACACTGATGTCGCTGAAGTGTCACCAGTGTCGTCTAAGCGATCCTGATGTCGTCCAAACGATCCTACTGTCGCCGAGGCGATCTTCTTGTCGTCCGATAATCTTGATATATTTTTGGTGGACTCATCGTTAATCTCAGAGCATAAATCGTTATCAGACGACAACTTAGATTTCATTCGGTACTTGAATTTACTAATTGCAAGTTCAATTAAGCTCACTTGTTGCAACTTAACTAGAGCGCGTTGAACAGTGCGACGGCTGATTTCTAAATCTTGAGCGATTTTTTGAGTATCAGCTTCGATGAATTTCCCTCCAAAGGGATCGTTGGTTTTCAACCATAGATAAACAGAAAGCTCTGACTGAGTAAGAATTTGATTGAGTTTAAGGAATTCTTGATGCTGGAGTGGATAAAACTTGCCTGGAACTTTTTTGATAGACATGATGTAGAAAAATGATGTGGAGAATCAGTACCCCTTGAAATAATTCAAGAGGCACTGTGTTTATTTGGAGAATGAAAAATTATCTAGATTTAGGACTGAGTCTCTTCGGTTGGTTGGAGAGCAGAGAGGCTAAATATATTTCTTTTGCTCGTTGGTGAACTTGAGGTTCGGAAATATTTGCAAACCAATCTCTTAGAAGTCCCTCATGATATCTAATAGTTCGCGAATTAAGGTACTGGTAATGAATACCTAAAGTCCAATGCTTTTGGCGGTAAAGTTTTAAAGTGTGAGGTGAAATTCCTAATAACTTGGCAGCAAGACGTTTGTTTATCCAATTACTATTTGCTACTGTTTCTTTTGCTGAAAGAGTTGTCATGTTGATCTCCTATTTGGTGATGCGCCGAGATACAAAACACAATGACTCTCCAAAAGATAGCTGTTCGATAAGCTAGGTAATATTTCACTTTCGTCGAGTAAAATATAAGTAGCACAGCGAAAGCTGGCAATAGAGAGTCGAGCGTTGAAGGGCTTTTTCACTTTGCACGGTGAACCCTATTTGTCTCGGCTCTTGTAATTTGGTTGTTTGTTTTCAAATTGTTGAATCTTGTTTCAAGATACCACATTTTTTATTGAAAAAAATTAAAAACAATGTGATTGCACATAAAATATAGTTAAAACTGAAAACTGACTCTGACACAAAATGTTACTGTTATAATGACGATTGCTTAAAAAAATATTGCTTAAGTTAACATTTGCCCCGCAAGACAGTGACCAATACTTCTGAGACCTCATCTAATAATCTATTAGGAGAATTAATCAAAAAAATTAGGTCAATAAATAATTTGACCCAGGGTAAGTTTGGTAAAATTTTTGAGCCTTCAGTTACTCAGTCAACAGTAGCTCGTTGGGAAAAAGGCGAGCAGAATCCTGATAGAATACATTTTCCAAAAATCGCCTCATTGCTTAATTTATCTTTTGAAGAATTTATTGAATTTATTGAGCAACCAATATCTAAAATTGAAGATTTAAATATAGAAAATAAAACGCTCACATACAACGAACGGCATTTATCAATGCTAAAAAAAGGAGCTAGAGCTTGGAATAGTTGGCGAAAGAAGAATCCAGATGTTATTCCCCAGTTATCTGGTATTTATTTGAAAAAAGGAGACTTTGATAATTTAGATGGGTATAATTTAGACTATGCTAATTTAGCTGGTTTTAGGGGGGTATTTATATCAATACAACATGCGAGTCTTATTGAAGCCAACATAGAAAAAGCAGAGCTTACAGGAGGTTCTTGTATTGGCTCAAATTTTTCAGGAGCTAATTTAAAAAAGATTAATATTCAATCTACTCGTTTTAATCGAGCAATTTTTAGAGAAACCAATTTATATAAAGCTTTCATTTTAGATTCAGATTTCAAAGAAGTAAGTTTTGAAAAAGCTTGCATGAAGCAAATTGTATTTGATCGAGTTGATCTTTCTGGAGCAAATTTAAAGCAAGTAGATTTAGAATCTGCAAAATTTACTAAAGTACAATTGAGAGAAGCTAATTTAAACCAAGCCTCTTTGAAAAAAGCTTTTCTTGATACCTGTTCTGTTTATGGCTCTACTTTTTTAGAAACTAATTTAGAAGATATAATAACTGAAAAAGTATTTATTTCACCTCAAGGATTTGAAGGAATTATCGTACAAGATCTCGTCTTGGCACAATTTACTTGTTTAAAACTTTATCATCCTCTTTTGACACAAAAGTTTGTTAATTCTTATAATATTGAGAATAAAATTGTGAAATATGCTCAAGTTTTAGTAAATAAATATGGAGGATATAAGTACCAGAAAAAGAGTGGTTCTTTTACTTTTTTCAAATTTAATAAAATTAACACAATTGATATATTTGTCGACATAGAAAAAACTGACAGTAATTTGTATGAGGTTTGTATTCAGAGATATAATAATCAAAAATCTGAAAGAATTTTAGTCATTAGAAATAATGTAATTGAAAGTTTTTTCTCTTCTCAAGATCTTATTATACTCAAACGGATATTTCAATATACTAAAAAAAAGCAGCAAGATAGATTCGAGCGGGCAATGTCAATAGCTCATAAAATCCTTGAGATAACTAAAGAGAATAAGTTTGTTGATAAAAATTATATAGTTAAAAACAACAATAATGAGGAAATAATTATTTGCCAAATAACTCCAATTTTATTTGAAAAGGAAGATATAGAAGAAGAAATAGCTAGAGGAAAAATAGTTAATAATAGTTTAAAGATGGTTAGATCTTCTTTAAGTAATGATCAACTTGTAAATCTTCAAAATATTTTGCTAAATCTAGTCATGTAAATAAATACTTTTTATTCAGAATCTTTAAAATCCTATTTTAGCTTTTCAAGTTTTTGATGCTTATCATCTGGAATTCTTAAATTTAACGAACCCATGCTTAACAATCTTGTTTGGTTGCTTAATTTGTAATTAGTTACGCTTTAACCGCAATGTATACGAAAAATAAAGTGTAACTAATTAAAGGCTTGAACTTTCCTGTCAAACATAATTCTAGTAATTTTCTGTTGGCACTACTGTCTCATTCTATTTCATTATCCAAGCTAGTCGGCGAAGCGAATCGGGCGTAGGAAGAGGTGTAAAACAGCCCCAAGGTAACTTGCCGAGCCATCGTAGCCCGACGACTGGCAACTAAACCGCGTCTACTTTGAAATCCATAGTTTTTGTAGAAGCTTAGGGAAAAGGGGAACCCTAACCTAAAGGGTACCGCTTCGCATAAGGTTAAGGGGCTTGCACCGCATAGTTTGGTGAAAAGGTTTGTGATTCTGCCAACACTCCTAATTTAAAACTTCAGTTTTGAATTTTGAATATGGACGCGCTTTATCTACTCCTCCAAATCTCGCCACTGAGCTTCAATACTCAGATCTATAGATGAACTTGGTAACGGAACAAACCTTCTAGCACGAACAGCAAACTTCTTAAGTTTGAGCTGAATAGGAGCGCAATCTTGAGCAATCTTGAGATAGCCATGAAGGTCGCGTAGGTTAGCCAATTCATCAGGCATCACAGCATAACTTTCTCGTGGCTGTTCATTCAAAGTTACAGTTCTACCATTACCACTTCTACCAGAATGACGAGAGCGACTATGATTCTCAGAAGTGTGGATAAACTCCTGTCTGCCGATAATCTTCGCCATCGTCTCCGCCGTCTGGGGATCAGTACAATTAAGAATCAACTTAGTTTTAGTACCCTGTAAAATAGTGCGCGTATTCTCAAGACCATAAATTTTAGTAATCTGGGCTTCAGTTTGAGTTCCCAGAATCGGACAGCCCCAATACTTACGACTTTCACTCAATAGTCGATGAAGACTAGGCAACTCATTTAATGCCCCCAACTCATCAATAATAATTGCCGTCTTTCTAGTTCGTTGTTCATTAGATAATAAACCTTTAAGCATCAACTCAAAAATCAAGCTGTGGAGAGGTTTGAGTAATTCCGACTCATCTTCTCTCAAGGTGACAAAGATCCAGCGCGGACTGTCGCTTTGACCCCAGTCATAAAAACTGAGAGCTTTATTTTGAGGTTGAGTTAAACAGGCGTAAAACTGGCAGTAGTTGGCAGCAGTAGACAGTACAGAAGTAGCTGTTTTTTCTTCTCCTAAATATCTAGCAGCTAAAGTTCCTGAGACAAATGAGCTTAGTGCTTGAGTATCGCTGATTAATAACTCCCACAACTCTTGATTACTTTTGGTTTGGCGAAATAACTCTGCCATCACTGCCCGACCTGCATTAGAGAAGAAAGGTTCTTTGACAGATTCTTGGGGAATTAAAGCTGCTGCCATCGTTTCAGGTCTAGCTGCCTCATGAACATGACTCCAGTGGACACTACGAGCATCAAAAGGATTAAAGATCAGATCTCTTTGAGGATCATAGAATTTCTCTAACATTTCCCCATTGCGGTCAAAGATGATGGCGCGAAAGTCAGTTCGTTGTCTGATGGTAGCCGTCATTTGGCTAATAGCCTGAGTCTTACCTGTACCTGGAGAGCCAGCTATTAAAAAGCCCCGATTTTCTAGCTGATGAGGAATCGGTAAACCAGCTATTTTTAGTTGAGGTTGATTTCTCAGCTTTGGCTGTTTTTTGAGGATGGCTTTAAGTCGGCGAGTAGGTATAACCGTCGCTCCTCGTCTTACACTTTGATTGTGACGGTGGAGTTGGTTGTTAGGCTTTAATAAAAATACTGTGATCGAAGCAGCGATGAAGCTGCCAGAGATTAGTTTTAAATAGCCAAATCTATTCACCAGCTTTTCTAGCACATAGGGCAAAATCATCACTGGATGTTCGATGAGAAACAAAGCAACCTCTGTATTCTCCATTCCCCACCAAACTAATAAAAGTATGGCAAGCAAAATGAATGTTGCTATGAGAGAAGAAGTGTCATTATTTTTTGCTTTCATTATCTACTGATTGTTCTAGATTGAGTTTGAGTACGAGTAAGTTTGAGATGCTGCTGCATCTCATTGGTTCTGGCTTTGATTTGCTGTTCTAGGTGAGTAGCAGAAAAAGTGTTTTTGACAGTGGCGTTGTCTCGGTCGAATTTTAGTTCCTGACCTTTGTGGCTGATAGTCAGTGAATCTCGATCTCGTTTTATCTCTGTTCCATCTGAAGCTCTATAGCTTTTTATTTGAGGATTTTGAGTCTCTGGTTTCCCCTGACTCTCAACTAAATACTTAGCAGCAACGAGTAATTTGAACTCTTGTTCTCTCGATGGAGTAGATAATTGCCGATCTATTTGTTGTTTCATAACCAGGCTTAGAGCGTTTTCTTGCCCTCTGGATTTCTCTACTGATAGTCCTAGAGCTTTAGTGCTAGCGGTGTACACTTTGAATTCATGTTTAGCTCTTGATGCTGCTACATAGAAACTTTCTTTTCCTACCGTGAGTGATTTACCCGAACCCGCAGCATAGATGCAGTAGTTAGCTGTCTTACCCTGGCTACTATGGACTGTATCGACGTAACGGTAGTCAGAATAAAGCAGAGCATCAGGATTGACTGTCTGAGTTTTTCCCTTGGTCTTTATTTCTATCTGTCCATGCTTGTCAAAGCCCAGTACAGTAAACTGCTGTCCATTAATCTGCTTCTGTTGATTTTGATAATGGTTGCGGGTGAACTTCATCTGTTCGCCAATGCGAAGTTGGCGAGTCTCGGATTTAAATACCGTTCGGTCTTTATAGGTATTCAGTTCTAAATTCTGTTTATGGTTCAAGTTATCTCTAAGAGTTAATGTTCCAGTATTTTTGTAGATGACATCAACACGGTAGTAGAGGTCTTTACTAAACCTGGCTGTAGTGTGACCAAACTTAATTACGTCTCCTATCTCGTAACTACTAACTTGGGTCAGGCTAAATTTATCTAAATCTTTGGGCTTGAGTATATTGATTGGTTGAGATTCCTGACTCAACTTACCCTGCTCGATTAACCTTTGGCGTATCTGTTTGGTAATGGCATCTTTTTCTTTATTTGTACCAGCCAGAATTAATGTCTGCGGTTGAGTTTTTATATCCCGTTCTAAGTAATCATTAACCACTGCCTTTAATCTCAAACTATCAATCGGTATCTGTTTGATACTTCCTTGTTCGTTAAGCTTTTCATATCCTTGTCTTATCTCTCCTGTTGACAGAAGATCGACAACTTTTTTTAGCTGAACATTTTGCTGTCTGACATTTTTATCGATTCTAATTGTTGGCAGTTTGGCTTTTTCTTGGAGCAATGCAAAAGGAGAGCCTGCCTGTACCGCAGCTAGCTGTTTTATATCGCCAATTAGGAGTATGCGGGAGTTTGTTTGTTCACATCTTTCTAGTAGGTTTTTCATTTGAGTGCTGCTAATCATCCCCGCTTCATCCACCACAATTAATTCATTCTTGGGCAGTGACTTTATCGGGATATTTAGATAGGCATCTAAGGTTTGAGAGTTTATATCTGCTCCTTTACTTAATTCGCTAGCAGCAGAGGCACTGGGAGCTAAACCCCGCATATTGACATCAGACGAGATGGTTTCTTTTAAGGCTTTGACAGTATAGGTTTTACCTACTCCTGCATCACCTTGGCAAAGTATTACACCATCCCGATTATTCACAAAATACTCTAGAGCAGAAGCTTGTACTTTATTTAGTCCTAGTTTTTGAGCTTGATGTTTAGCTATTTCTGTATTGGCTAGAGGAAGATATCTATCTTTGCTGTTTTTAGTCAAATGTAGGATCTGCTTTTCTCTGTCAATGGCAGTTTGAGTAGTTAATCTGCCATCCTTTATTTTGACCAGACTTTTATTCTGATTAATTTCTCTTTCTATATCTTCAAGACTATAGCTACCCTGTGATTGTCGCAGAGATTCTTTAATGAGTATATGCCTGGCAAAAGCGACCTGGCGTTCGCTAACTATCTCTGTGGCTTCAATTACTAATTTACTTTTATCTTTTAAATTAGTAACCTGCTGATGTTGATAATTGGCTTCAGGATGTTTGATTTCTAACTGTTCGGCTCTTTGCTGCCACCTGAGCTTTAATTCTTTCCTTTCTGACTCCGCCTGATGTATTTTGCTTTTACGTGTTGTAGTGCAGGCTCTTGCTTTGGTTGCTGCATTAGCGCCCTGACCTACAGCCTGTTCTATCTCCTGTTTGCGAGTGCTAAATTCTCTTAACTGTGACTGACTATAACCTCGAATATCAAAAGTACCATCGCGGTTCCAGTCGAGTTCATATCCGAGAGTTTGTAGTCCTCGACCTAATTCATGATGGTAGACCATACCAATAGTCATCTTCTGTTGGTATAGCTCGCGGTTGTCCATCGTTCGCCATTTGCCATCTGCTGCTTGTGTCTGATTGAAAATTACACAGTGGCTATGGAGTTGAGGATCTTTGTTGCGATTATCATCGTGTTGAAAGATAGCGAATAAAGCATTATCTGTCTGAATCTGATTAGCTCCTCCTTTACCCGTTCGGGTGAAGATACAGTTTTGCTCTATGTAAGAGAGAGTCGTTTTGACAGCTTCTCTGTGAGCTTCGATTACTACCTTATCTTCTTTTATTAAGCCTAACAGTGAGACAGATTTGGGAGCAGAGAGGGTAATATCTCTGCCTGGGTTATATTTTTTGCCTGATTGCCTTTGGCGTAAAGGATTTCCTTGAGTATCTAGTCCTTGATAGGCATTGTTATATTCTTCTGTGGAAACTCGACCATTAAGCCTGAGTATTTCTGCACCTTGTCCATACCACTGACTATTGGCTAATCCTTGGTTTTGAGTGTAGTAATTGTCCCCTGCATAGTCGTTTACTTTGGCGTAGAGTCTACCAATTGAGCAAACCATCTTTAATTATTTTGCTTGTTTAATCTTTTTTGATGGTGACATTTTTAATTATTTAAAACTACTGTCAAAAAAACAATTTACATATCTTATTATTGATGTTTAAAAATATCTAAAAATACCTTATCTATATTTATTTATAAAATGAAGATAATTTATTTTATTCTCACCAAGGGTGCATCAGGTGTGGAATTCAAACCAGTATAAATTTAGTTGGGTAAATTGTAATATCTTCTACTGAAGGTGAATTTTTATAAGTTTTAAAAGTTATTTACTTGGCAAAAAAACTGGCACAATAAATAAAAATGAGTCTAAAAAATAGTTAATGAATCAGTCAGAGTTAAGTCCCATAGAAAAAGCGATCGCTCGTAAGATTGATAAGACGAAAGACAAGGCATCAAAACCAGGATATTTAAGAACGCTAGTGGCTAAGTTGCACTTGAGAATTGAGGCAGCTTTAGCTAGAGGATGTGAATATGATGACTTGGCTGAATCGATAACCGAAAGTGGAGTCAAGATTAGTACGGCAACACTCAAGCAATATCACACTGAGTATCGTCGTTCTTTGAATGAAGAGGCTGAAGATCAACCTAATACTGTTAAGTCGATATTGCCGACCGAACTGCCTAAAGAAATTGAAGAGATAAGTGAGAGAGTCAATCAACCAAATCAAAAACAATCTGCAATAGATAAGCTTTTTGCCAGCAAATAAATCATCATGGTCAAAGTCAAAATAGACAAGACACAATCGACATCTACAATTATTGCTACTCGTCCAGGTATTCAGATTTCCAACTGTAAGAAAGGTGGTGTGGGGAAGACATTACTCTCAAAACTAAAGGCTGCTTACTGTTTAGAATCGGAGTTGGATTTCTATGCGGTGGATGCAGATAGACAGGAGAGTTTTCTGAAAGCCTATCCTGAGTTTGCCCTACCAACACGCTTTAGTGAACTGGATCGGAATTTAAAGATACCAGACAAGGTTTTGGATTTGGCTTTAGAGAAATTGGTATTGGTTGATTTGCCTGGGAATGTGGAAGAGGCGTTTAATCATTGGCTGACGGCTAGTGATATTTTGGAGGCTTCAAAGGATTTGGGGGTAGAGATTCAGAATTGGTATGTGCTAGATGATTCGACGGAATGTTACGAGGGGTTTTTAAGGACGCTGGAGTTTGTGGGGGATAATGCGACTCATATTTTAGTGAGGAATTTTGGTCGATGTGAGGACTGGGAGGGTTTTGACCAGTTTATTACCCCTGAGTTGATAGCGGAATATCAGTTGAAGGTAATTGATTTGCCGAAGCTGAGGTTGGATACTGCCACAACGGTATATAAGAATGCTCTGAGTTTTACTGAAGCGAGGAGGTACAGCGAGTTTAGTACGGCTCAGTTAGCTGGGCTACGTGGATATATGAGACGGGTATATGCTGTCTTGTCAATTGCTGGGTTTAATGTTGAAAGCTTGAGGTTGGATTAATGACCTATTTGAAGAAGCCAACTTTAGCGCGACAGCAGGATGAGTTACGGGAATTGATCGATAAACGGTTAGAGACGCAAGAGTCTCAAGTCAGAGAGCGAGTATATCGATGGCTCTTGGATAATCGATATTTTGTGGATAATGAGTTGTTTGATTTTTACTTTTGTGTGGCGCAGAATATTGCTGCGGTTGAGGTGTTGGGGGTTCAGGAGAGAAGATAGTTAGGGCGAAGATGGAGCTTGATGAGTCGGTTGAAGCTTATACGACTCAGATAGTTGATACA
>JAAUOU010000026.1 GCA_012034765.1 Pleurocapsaceae cyanobacterium CSU_1_1
TATTTTTGCTAATTATTTAGACCTGGTAGCTAACAACACTTTAATTAATTATTTTGTAAACCACTTTTGATCAATCGAGGTTTACCAGTGTTGTTAGCCTAGCTCACGAGATTTCTGGCGCTAATTTTCTCGTGCTAATACTATCTAGAAGCACTAGCATAGGATTTGGAACCAGAAAGACTAACACCAGCGTTTGCGTCTGCTATAGCGTAGGTATTGGTGTAGGCGTTAGTATATTTTCCAAAAGCTTTGGCATTAGCATTAGCATCAGCCTGAGCATGTTTGCCATGGTAGTAGTAGTAATAAGAGCCACCTTGGACTTCGGAATTATCGGCTGATTCAATATATTGTAAGTCAGAAATAATCATCTTATTGACCTCTTAGTGTTTAACTATTTAAGTAACTTCTTACGTAGGAACAAAAGCTATTCTCTATTGCTCCTATGAAAATAGGATAACTTGATTAAAATTCTAAATGTTGCCATTTTGGCATTTATTTGATGCTCACCCTTGGCATTTAGTTGTAAAAGTAAATAGCATCTTGAGATTATGCTGCCAACATTGCTACTGCAATCTTTTAAGACTCCAGTTTGTAATTAAAATACCAATTCGCACAATTGAATTACAGCGAGGTTATTATCTAGTTGAAATTGCCGAGATACCATACAAAATGCTCCACCTGACTGATATCAGATAGAGCTTATCTTAGGTAACTTAAATTTTATTGTCATAGAATCTATCTTAGGATTTAGAAAGAACTGTAATATAAGAATATATAAATTAAATATAAATTTATCTAAAAATATTTTTTTGCCTATTGACTAACAAAATAATGATGGTATCCAAAACATCAGTAATTATTAGAAAATTAGGGCAATGGTCAAAAAAAAGCTTTTAATCGAGAAGCCTTCAAGCAAGGTGATTTTTAGAAATGAATCAACTAAACAGCAAAGATTTTTGATCAAGCCCCAAATAACTTTTGTTGAGTTTTACTAGAGCGAATTTATCATGCAAACACATGAATGAACTCCAAATAATACTACTTAGTAACTAAAGGATTGAAACACCAGCACTTTTGGTCCTAGCTACAGAGCTATAACGATCTACGGCGTATCCAGATGCATAACCGGCACTGTATCCAGCAGTATACGCTGGTTTATTAACAATTGTGGCTCCAGTTCCAGTTGCAGCATGGCTATAGTCTCCTTGTGTTGCTACCTCTGCTGTGGCATAAACAACACCACCACTTGCATAAGTATCTACATAACTATCAGCCGAAGCGCCTCCTGCGATCGCAAAATCACTTTTTTGGTACTCTTTATTGCAACAGTTAAAGAATTCTAAATCATGAATAATCATGGCTAAATATCCTCTGGAAAAAATTTGATTTGGTTTGTAATTGACATGAATCTAAAAATTAGCAAACAGGTATTGCTGAAGGTTTTGAACATTTCCTGAACATGATTTAACATTTCCAAGCTAGCTCCAGAATTAGCCTGAATAACCTCAGCCTCATTCTCCTTCAACAACACCTAAAATTTATATTTTTGCTAATTATTTGAATCTGGTGGCTAACAACATCTTGATTGATGATTTATCTTGTAAACCACTGTCGATTGACTAAGGTTTACCGATGCTGTTAGCTTAGTAGCTCACTAGCTTTCGCCTGCTAATACTATTTACCTTACCTTAGTAGGTTGAAGCACTAGCATAGGATTTGGAACCAGAAAGACTAACACCAGCGTTTGCGTCTGCTATAGCGTAGGTATTTGTATAAGCGTCAGTATATTTTCCATAAGCTTGGGCATCAGCATTAGCATCAGCCTGAGCATATTTGCCATAGTAGTAGCCCCATCCACCTTGGACTTCAGAATTGTCAGCAGATTCGATGTATTGTAAGTCGGAAATAATCATTGGATTGACCTCTTGTAGTTTTATATTTTGGTTGGCAGAAACAAAAACTATTTGTTTTGTTTCCATGTAAATAAGATAACCCGATCAAAATTCTAGATGTTGCCAATTTGGCAGTTATATTTTGCCCATCCGCATAATCATATAGATAGGTAGCTTTTGGCTATAAAAAAGCAAATAGTCCTTAGCTATTTCGCTAATATAATTTAGTATTTTTAGTACTAAAATACTGTTTGATAGCCCCAAGCTAATTTAGCCAATTTTGATTCTTAGCTATCTAGATTAGATCTATGCTCCTACATCAAAAAATTAAACTAAGGATAAGTCAAAGATGGTCAAATTTAACAACATAGAAGTAGCAACAGACGAGATAAACACCTATCTTCAGCAGGAGTTCAAGCTGAAACAAATTTGCAGCGAGATTTTATATCAGAAAATTATTGCCGAAGCTACTGCTGCTAGAAATATTAACGTCACTGAAGTTGAAATTGAAGCCGAAGCCAACAAAATTCGCAGTTCTCTGCGTTTGGAAAAGGCAGCAGACACCTTAGCTTGGTTAAAGGATAATTTACTCGATCCAGAACAGTGGGAAATTGCGATCAACAATCATCTGATGCGACAAAAACTAGCACAACATTTGTTTGATTCTAAAGTGGAAGCATATTTTGCCCAGAATCGCTTAGATTTTGACCGATTTGTGCTTTATCAGTTAGTTGTTCCCTATGAAAAACTAGCTCAAGAACTTTTCTATCAAATAGAAGAAGAAGAAATTAGTTTTTACCAGGCGGCTCACCTCTATGATATCGATCACCAACGTCGCAATGTATGTGGCTTTGAAGGGGAAGTACACCGCTGGAACTATCCTCCTGATATTGCTGCTATCATCTTCAAAACGCCAGTTATGACTGGAGAACTAATCCATCCGATTAAATCCAACCAGGGCTACCATCTGTTTAAAATTGAAGATTACTTGCCCGCCCAGCTTACACCAAAAATAAGACAAGAGATTATTGATCGGCTATTTGGGCAGTGGCTGAATAGTGAATTAAGTTACCTAATTCACAATCAACTTGCCCCCAGCAAGGAACAATTTACTCAATAGCAAAAACAATGCGTTGTCAGTCAAGTCAAGATTCAGGCTATAGACTCAACTGCTGTTTAGCTAGTTCATAGTAAAGTCCATTGAGGGCAAACAGTTCGTCATGAGTTCCTTGTTCAACTACTAGACCTCGATCTAAGACCACAATGCAGTCTGCATTACGGACTGTGGAAAGACGATGGGCAATAATAAAAGTAGTACGGTGTCGAGAAAGACGAGCTAGATTGTCTTGAAAACGCCTTTCAGACTCTGTGTCGAGAGAACTAGTTGCTTCATCTAAGATTAAAATCGGCGGATCTCCTAAAAAGGCGCGAGCGATCGCAATTCGCTGGCGTTGACCACCAGAAAGATTATCTCCCCGCTCACCAACTTTGGTGTTATATCCTAACGGTAAAGACTGAATAAAAGCATGAGCTTCTGCTAGTTTGGCAGTAGCAATTACTTGCTCTAGGGTAAATTCAGATCGGTATAAAGTAATATTTTCTAAAATAGTGCCTGAAAATAGATAGCAGCTTTGTGGCACGACTCCCATTTGCGATCGCAAAGATTGTAAAGAAATATGCTTAAGATTGTGTCCATCAACTGATATATTCCCATTTACAGGGTGATACATTCCCTGGATCAGCTTCACTAGCGTACTTTTCCCGATCCACTGCGACCAACAATCGCGATCGTCTGCCCCGCTCGTACCTTCAAAGTGATATTTTGTAATATATTTCTTTCTTCATCACTTTCGTAGCGGAAGGTAACATTATCTAGATAAATATCGCCGTTTAGTTGGGGCAAGACTAGTTTATCAGATTGAAAAGGTTCTTCGGTTTTGGCATCAAAGACATCATTAAGTCTTTCTACTGAAATAAATACTTCCTGTAATTCATCCCATACCCCCACCAATACCAAAACAGGACTAATAATATAGCCTTTCATCATATTGAAGGCGACATACTGACCAATACTTAGTTCTCCTTTAATTACTAAAGTTGCCCCATACCAAAGCAACGCAGCTCCACCAATAGTATTAATCATGTTGCTTAAAAAGCCTAGATTAATTGCCAGTTTTTGCCCCTTGAACTGCACGTTTAACTGACGGGTTAGCAGCTCCTCCCAACGCCAGCGTAAATCTTTTTCGGCCGTAACAGATTTGACGGTAGAAATCCCCGTCATCATTTCTACTAAAGAAGAATTTTGATCGGCAGTAGCATTAAATCTTTCTCGCGAAACTTTTCGCAGCAGTGGAGTAGCAGTGAGGGTCAAGATGACAATGGGCGGAATCAAACATAAGATCAAGGCTGTTAGCTTCCAGTTGTAATAAAGCATCAAACCCAGATAGACAAATCCAGTGAAAAAGTCTAACCAAGAAAGCAATACGTTCCCAATCAAAAACTGTTGAATCTTTTGATTTTCTTGAACCCGAGTAATAATATCTCCCACCCGACGGGATTCAAAAAACTTGAGGGGCAGGTTTAAAGCATGATTAATAAATCCACTAATCATGGTTAAGTCGAGACGGTTGGATAAATAGCTCAATAAATAGGTACGTATTGAAGTTAAGCCACCTCCCAAAACCCCAAATAGCAGCATTCCAATCACTAAAGCATTCAAAGTAGATTGACTTCGATTAACCACCACCTGATCCAGAATGATCTGAGTAAATAGAGGCGATACCAAACCAATAAGCTGAATTAAAATAGAGGCAATAATGATCGTTATGCTGATCGAACGATATGGCAACAGTAGCGAGAAAAACCGCCCCAATGTGCGCTTTTGGGTTGGAGCATCGGCTAAAGCATTGGTTGGTTCGAGCAATAAAGCAAATCCCGTCCAGGAATTAAGAAACTCTGAACGATCCTGTTCAGACTTCCCTGCTGCTGGGTCGGCAACCAGAACTCTGTCTCCTTTGACGCGATAAACGACTACATAGTGATCCCCTTGCCAATGAGCAATCCAAGGATTTTTTTGCTCGACAATACGACTCAAACTAGCTCTTACAGGGCGAGCATGATAGCCCAACTTTTCGGCAGCAACGGCTAAATTTTTGAGAGATGCCCCAGAACGTCCGATCCCAATTAGCTCACGTAAATAATTGATACCTACCGATTTGCCCCAATATCGGCTAATCATGGCAAGGCAAGCCGCACCGCAGTCAGAAGAACTTTGTTGTTCAATATGGGGATAAGTTTGCCAAAGACCGCGACGTTTGGTGGGCTTGGGATAATCAATTTCCTGTTCTGGGTCTACTGTGGCGAGCTGTTCTTCTGGGGCTGCTTCAGCTTGGTAATTAACTGCTAAACTCGGTGAATTAACTACTGCCAGAGCATTGATATTATTAGAGACTCTGGGATTAAGTAATAATGACTGATTAGCTGAAGGCGGGGAGTTGGTTTGCCAAGAGATTATTAATTCAGGAGCTAATTCTGTGAAATTTTTCCAGTTTGCTGGCGACAATTCATAAAACAGCAGGACAGTTTGAGATGTCCAGTCGGGCGTTGTCGACGGATAGCCCCAAGAATCGCCGATCTTCAAGGTTTGGTCTTTAACCTGACCGTTTCGTAGCCAAAACCGAATGTTTTTCTCTTTAGCCACTACTTTAGTACCTGCTCTAATTTTTTTTTCGGTTAGATAGGGTAATAATTGTCTAAGACGGAGACTAGAGAGAAAACGTAACTCAGTCTGAGTTTTAAAGAAAATTAATTTTTGCTGTTCATGAATGACAATTCGCCATTTTAAGGCAAGTTCTGGCAGCTTTTTGAGAAAAGGCTTGAGTTTTTCTAAAGTAATTCGAGCAACTTGAACCTTACTTGCTGCTTGTACTTTATATGCTAAAGGACTTTCATACCAAAAAGAGTGAGCGCCAAAAATTTCGCCTTCCAACAATAAACTAGTTGAAGCTTCTCGTTTTTTATCAGCATCAAAGCCCAATAATCTAGCTCTGCCTTCGCAGACTAAAAAAAAATGTTGCTCATTGTCCGATGATGAATTTGAATTAGATCCATCAGGCTGAATTGTAATCTGCTCTCCCAATTCATATTCTTGGATTGCAAACTCTTGACTGAGCAATTCCAGTATGGGTATTTTTTCTGAAGAAAATTGACTTTGGCTTGACAACAAATTTAGAATTAGCGATCGCTTTTCCACTTGATTATTAGTAGATGACGATTGGGCTTTAATGATATCCACTTTTTCTGGCTCCGCAAAAAGCTACTAAAATTAAAATATATAAAATTTAATTACTTGAACAATCTAACAATCTAAAAATGGGTGTTATTCATGAAGATGCAAATAACACCCTTGTGCATAAACAGCTTGTTAAAAATTAGGCAACAAACAGACGAGATAAAATTCTCATGGGTAAGCTTTTTTGACCTCCTTTTACCGTACTAGATTGATGCTCTACATCTTCTAAGCAGTATAAATCTAGATCTTTAATCTGAGCGGATTTCTGGTTGTTTTTAGCTTCGCTAAAATGGCTTACCTTAGCAGTATGCTGTGACATCTGTATTGGTTCGCGATTGCTTTTCATCAATCGGTTATATGTTCGATAAGGAATATAGTGTAAGGGATTATATCCAGAAAAACGCAAAATCAACAGACATGCCCAGGAATATTTTCCTGATAAAATAGCGTCAACTACCTGGTTAAATTGCTCATTAGTCATTGTTCTATTGAGCTGAGAATCAGAAGAATAAGATTTGTTGTACATGATACTTCGTTTTATTAAATAGAGTTAAATTGTTAGGATTTTAGTTTTATAAATCAACGCCATCTTGTCGCATTTTTTTAACTGGATCTAGCAGCACATCAATAATGCGACGGTGGCGAATCACAATATCAGCACTAGCTGTTTGCCCTGGTTTAAACGAAATCTTTTTCAAATTGTCAGTCACATAGTTGCGTTCGAGTTCAATTCTTACTCGATACACTTCCCCTAATTTTTCATCGGTTTGACTATTTGTTGAGATGGAAATTACTTTTCCAGGAATTATTCCATAATCTTGATAGGAATAAGCATCAAATTTGACCTGTGCAGTCATCCCTTTTTTGATAAAGCCAGCATCTCGATCTGGTAATATAGCCGAAAGTACTAAAGGAGATTTATCAGGCGCAATTTCGGCGACAGTTTCTCCTGGTTGTATTACTTTGCCTGTATTGACTACATTAAAAGCTAGAACTGTTCCAGCTACGGGAGCTTTAAGTGATTTTTTTTCTAACTGACTTTGGGCAGTTGCTAGAAGATTTTTAGTTTCAGCAATTTTACTCTTAGCTTGGTTAATTTCTAGCTCTAGCTGCTGGGCTTTCTGTTTAGCTGTTACCTCCAGTCGAAGACTATCGGCTTTTTTAGCTTCTAGCTCTGTTTGAAGGCGTTCAGCTTCTTTTTGAGCCTCAGCCAATGCTCCTTGATTCTCAGTGATACTAGATCTCATGTTCCTAGTAGACTGCTGAGACTGATATACTTGCTCATTAATACTACTAATCCCTTGCAGTTTGCTATCAATCAACTGTTGTTCGATTTGGCGTTGTGCCTGTTGAGCCTGAAAAATATATTCTTGTGAGATTGCGCCCTGTTCAGCAAGTTCTTTGAGCTTTGCTAGTCTTTGTTGATGTTCTTTTAATTCAGCGCTAATTTGATTAAATTTAGCTTTATCCAACCCTGGCAGTTGCGCTGTTTGTCCTTGTCTTGTGATATTGGCTGAGAGTTCAGACTGTTGTTGTGCCAATAAATCACTAGTAATCTGTGCTTTGGAAATTGCCGATTCAATAGCTAATTTTTGCGAGCGGATCTCAGCTAGACCAATTCTGCGTTGGCTTTCGACTTCAATCTTAACTTGTTCTAATAAATTAAGTTTTTGGCGCAGTTCAACCTGGCTAGAAGCCAAAATTTCTCTAAGTCTTTCAACTTCTTTAGTTTCTCGTCCTGAATCTAAAGTGGCGATTAGCTGTCCAGCTTTAACTTTTTCTCCCTCTTTAACCTCAATAGTGCTGATCTTGGCAGCTTCTAGGGATTCGATTTTGTAGGCTTCTCCTTTGGGGACTAACTTTCCTTGAGCTTTACCTATCTGATCGATTTGACCAAACCAAGCCCAGGCAAAGAAAGTTAAGCAAAATACAACTCCGCCTGCAATTAATTGCAGGGGAAAGTTAGATGGAGGTTCTTCCAGTAAAGACTGCATCGCTGGAGACCACTGAACTAGTTCTGCTTGACTATGACTATTAGCGACAGTTAGAGCAGAAGATTGCTGTTCGGGTTTGACGATGGCTAGCTGAGATTCTTCAGGTTCTGGCGTATTCCTTAAAAGTTGGGAACTATTCTCTGGGGTATGATGGGAGACATTTTCAGCCTCTTGGTGAGAATTACCGTTTATGAACTTAGCTAGCTTTACTTTTGGCAATATTTTCATGAGTTTAAAACTGATAACTCTTTATTAAATTATGAGCAGCCAAGCTTTTATATGCATCAAAAATGAAATAAATAGCAAAAAAGCAGCTTATATTAAGATTTAAATTCTTCACTTTTACTTTATACAAGATTGAGCTAATTAAATAAATTCATCATCTTTTTGTAACATTGCTTGATGCAAAAGAACTTTTGTTATTTTATGTTCGTTTTAAGGGGATAGCAAAAGATTTTAGATAATTTCGGCTGTGTGCCTAATTTCACAATTTGATTACTAATTTGATCACTGCTAATTAGGCTCTTTCTTAATACAAATTTACTGTTTAGCTATTTAATTTGGTGTTTTTTGGTGTTTTTTACTGTTTCAATTACTAAAATCCAAATCAACATCAATGCAAAACTACAATTTTTACGTGAAGATTTTGTGAAGACTGGTATTCCAAAATAATTATGCGTCAAGCGATCCGTAGGCTAGGCGGAGCCTAATCGCTTTTAGCTACGATAAATTCGCCTTTCTGGGATAAACATTTATTCTGCTCCACTGTGTTTGGTTACTTTCATAGACTTTCATAAACGTAGATTTGATATTATAAGCATTGAATGTTAATTATCTGAGGGATTTAGCTATTTTCTGATTACTTATGCCTGATGTTAACGTAATTTGATAGGTGTATAATTCATAAAACTCATAGAAAAACTCATAAACTCTTCTTAAAATCTCGAAAATATCATAAGGTAAACATTACCATCCTTGAAGCAAGAGCAACCTATGAGCCTTCTAGCACTATTGAGCGTGTCCGATAAAACTGGGATTGTTGAATTAGCTCATAAATTAATAGCTCATAAGTTTGAGATTATCAGTAGCGGTGGGACAGCCAAAGCTCTACAGGATGCTGGCATTAGCGTGATCAAAGTAAGCGATTATACGGGATCGCCAGAGATTTTAGGCGGAAGAGTTAAGACTTTGCATCCTCGCATTCATGGCGGTATTCTAGCTCGTCAGGATTTGTCAGAGGATCTAGCGGAGTTGGAAACTAATCATATTCGTCCGTTTAATTTAGTCGTGGTCAATCTGTATCCCTTTCAACAGACGATCGCTCAACCAAATGTGAGCGTAGCCGAAGCAATTGAAAAAATTGATATTGGTGGTCCTACTTTAATTCGAGCAGCAGCCAAAAATTATCAATATTTAACGGTATTATGTAACCCCGAACAGTATGAACCCTATCTAGCTGAATACGAGCAATCTCATGGGGAAATATCTCTCGAATTTCGGCAGCAAAGAGCAGGCGAGGCTTTTGCCCATACAAATAGTTACGATCGCGCCATCTCGGCTTACTTTAGCAGGCTCAATCAAGAAGAAACTTTAGGGAATAGCTATAGTATTTCTGGCACTAAAGTGCAGTCTCTGCGTTACGGTGAAAACCCTCATCAACCCGCAGCCTGGTATCAAACTGGAGCTAAATCAGGCTGGACAGCAGCACAAAAGCTTCAGGGCAAAGAGTTGAGCTATAATAACCTGGTGGATTTAGAAGCAGCGCGACGCATCATTACTGAATTTGACCCTGCCGAACCAGCAGCAGTAGTGCTAAAGCATACTAATCCCTGTGGTGCTGCTGTAGGTAGCACTTTAGCAGAGGCTTATGAAAAAGCTTTTAATGCTGACTCCATCTCGGCGTTTGGGGGGATTGTAGCCTTAAATCAGCCGATTGATGTAGCTACAGCAGAAGCTTTAATTAAAACATTTCTCGAATGCGTGGTAGCGCCAGGGTGCGATCAAGAGGCACAAGCAATCCTCACGGCTAAATCTAAATTAAGAATTCTCTTACTTCCTGATTTAACTGCGGGACAACCAGAAACCATTAAAGCGATCGCTGGGGGGTTTTTAGTTCAGGCAAGCGATGACCAAATTGAGAACCCCGATAACTGGCAACTGGTGACCCAAAAGCAGCCTACCCCCGCACAAATTGCCGAGATGTTGTTTGCCCAAAAATTAGTGAAGCACGTTAAGTCTAATGCTATATTAGTTAGTCGCGATCGCACTACCTTGGGAATCGGCGCAGGACAAATGAATCGGGTGGGTGCTGTCAAAATTGCTCTCGAACAAGCAGGAAATAAGGCTCAAGGAGGTGTATTAGCCAGTGATGGTTTCTTTCCCTTTGATGACTCGGTACGTACTGCTGCTGCTGCGGGAATCAGCGCTATTATTCAACCAGGGGGGTCAATGCGGGATCGAGATTCCATCGCTGCGGCTAATGAGTTAGGAATTATTATGGTACTAAGCGGTACTCGCCATTTTTTACATTAAACCTGTCTATTAGGCTATTAGGCAATATTACAAAAAGGAGCAAGAAGGATGCCTATTTCAGAAATTACCGAAAAACTACTAGCAGCGAAGAAAGCCAAGGGAGTCACTTTTGCAGATCTAGAAAAAGCAGTCGGCTTAGACGAAACTTGGATCGCCTCGGTTATTTATCGTCAAGCTAGCGCCAGTATAGAAGAAGCCACCAAAATTGTCACTACTTTAGGTTTATCAGAATCAATGGCTGAACCTCTGACAGTACCACCCTTAAAAGGTTCTTTAGAGCCTCAAATTCCTACCGATCCATTAATCTATCGTTTTTATGAAATCATGCAGGTATACGGTATGCCGATCAAAGCGGTTGTTCACGAAAAATTTGGGGATGGGATTATGAGTGCGATCGACTTTTCCGTAGAAGTAGAAAAAGTAGAAGATCCCCAAGGCGATCGCGTTCAGATAGTCATGTGTGGGAAGTTTTTACCCTATAAGAAGTGGTAACTTGATGTTTTTGTGCGACATTACTTAAAAGCAATGCCAAAAGTTATTACTCTGTCTTTAGGTTGAAGCAAAATTAGGCAAATTATCTAAAGATAGTTTTATAGCTATTGTGGTCTTACTTAAACTTAACCAGACCGCAATAGGTTGTTAACCTTGGCAATCACAATCATTATGGAAATTGAGCGCACTAAAATTGATCATTCATCTACCAGTGAAGCAATTATTAATAGCCCTTTGGTAATTAAAAATTTACAGCAGCATTCGCTGAAGGAAGTTTTAGCCGACTATAGCAATCGCAGCCAACTTACTCAAACTGACTTAGTTGAGCGTGTTAGCGAAGCTATTGGTTTAACCCCCAACATTCAGGTGGAAAAAACTGTGACGATCGCTCGTCCTGAATCGGAACTATATAGTTACTGGCGCGACTTGACCAAATTACCCAATTTTATGGGACATTTGAAGTCAGTAACCAATAAAAACGAAGCAGGGACAGTCTCTCATTGGGTAGCTAATGCACCTCTAGATATGAAGGTAGAATGGGATGCCGAAATTATT
Organism: Pleurocapsaceae cyanobacterium CSU_1_1; assembly: GCA_012034765.1. Taxonomy (GTDB): domain Bacteria; phylum Cyanobacteriota; class Cyanobacteriia; order Cyanobacteriales; family Xenococcaceae; genus Waterburya. Next base: position 11,757 of record JAAUOU010000026.1, read on the forward strand.
AAAGATGAACCTGACCATTTAATTGCTTGGAATTCTCTAGATAACGCAGACATCGCTAACTGTGGTTTGGTACGCTTTCAACCCGCTACGGGAAATCGTGGTACTGAGGTCAAGGTAGTTTTAGAATACCAGCCACCAGGAGGCGCATTAACTAATGCGATCGCCAAACTGTTTGGGGAATCACCCCAACAACAAATTGGGGATGAATTAAATCGCTTTAAACAGCTTATGGAAACTGGCGAAATTGCTACCACTAAAGGACAGCCAAAAGGTTCTTAAGGCATCTAATATAATGAATTGTGAAGTATGTCTGTGGACATTGCAGACATTTTTTAATCTTCAAAAGTTCATCCACACCTATAACTTTTGGGTGATGAATAAACGAGAGATGCATCAAAGAATGTAAGTGTCGTTTATCAATAGCAAATAATGAATCAGTATAAGCGTTCAGTAGGTTTATTTTATAGTCGTGATGAAGCAGAAGCAGCTTTACGCGCTCTCAAAGACGATGGTTTTGATATGAACAGAGTTAATGTCATTGCCAAAGATGCCGATCAAGTAAGTCAATCAGCAGGTTTAGATACAGCTTATGATGAAGGCAATAATGCTGCCGAGGGTGCTGGTGCTGGAGCTAGTTCTGGTGCAGTGTTAGGCGGTATTACAGGTCTATTAGTTGGCTTAGGTACTCTGGCAATTCCTGGTGTTGGTCCAATCATTGTAGCGGGAGAAGCAGCCACGGCGATCGCCACTACTTTAGCTGGTGCTGGTATTGGTGCAGCAGCGGGTGGTATTATTGGCGGTCTAGTAGGTTTGGGTATTCCTGAAGATAAAGCCAAAATCTATAGCGATCGCGTTGGTAACGGTAGTTATTTAATTATGGTCAACGGTACTAATGATGATATCAGCCGTGCTGAAAGAATTCTCCATAATAGTGGTATTGAAGAATATAACGTGTACGACGCTAACGATATTAACGATGACATCTACGGCAGAACTTCAGGTGTAAATCGGGTAAATACTAACCAGTCTGCAACTACTATGGGCGATATAGATCGTTCTGGAGTAATTGAGCCTAATACGACAAGTAAGGTTATGGATACTCGTACTGAAGTCACTGAACCAAGAACTACTAGCGATCGCAAAACTACAGGTAGCGACGCTGATGTAATCATCATAGAACCGCGAGATAACCAATAGATTAGTTTTCCCGCGATTTTCATCTAAGTATTTCTAGTTGGTTACAATAGCCGAACAAGTAACACCAGCTAGAAATATAAAGATAAATTTAGCAGTAATTTATAGTCATTTCAAATAGAACCCAGACGAATAGTACAAGCTGGCATATTCGCCTTGGTGACCTCTGACTTCTAATTTCTATCACAGATAAACCTGCGGAATTAGTTGGAATGACTATAGCTTTCCAGTTGTTGCTCAAATTTTCAGCATTTCGAGTTCAAATATCAGTCTTACACCTAAATCCCTAATCGAAGAGTAAAAATAACTACGATTCTCTATTGATTAGCTACTAACAATTAACAATTAACTCAAAAATAATGAAAGCTGTATGTTGGCATAGCGCACAAGATGTCAGAGTTGAAACTGTACCAGATCCTAAGATTCTTAATCCCCGCGATGCCATTATCAAGGTGACCTCTACTAAACGCTCAAGTGACTCTTTTTGCAGTTATTGTTTAGCGTTAGTTTAATCATTAACGCTATTGTTCTTAAAATTCTTATCTAGTTATCGCTTACTTTTTTTTAGGTTGAGTGCGATCGATTAATTTTCTAACCTTTTTAGTTTGGCAAGAGCAGCATCAGATAACTTTGAACGTTGGAGAAATGACCGTAATGATGCAGTATTTCTTCCAAGGCTGGAACTGTCGTGGCCCTGCGAAATACAAAGATATGATGCTTGATATTGCTACCGAAGAAATCGGACATATCGAGATGCTGGCAACTACCATGGCTTATTTACTTGACAATGCTCCTCTTGAGCAAAAAGAAGCAGCAGTAAAAGACCCGATTATGCAGGGTGTTATGGGTGGCATGAAAGCCGAAGACATTATCATGTCAAGCATGAATCCACAGCACGCTACAGTTAGTGGCGGTGGTGCATTACCTGCTGATAGTACAGGCTATCCTTGGAATGGTCGTTATGTATCTGCTTTAACCGAGACAATCTAACTAGAGTTAATGAGTAAAACTTAGCTAAAAATCAGGAGTAGCAGTGGTAAGTGATGGGACAAAATCTCATCCTAACTCGGTTGCTTATCCTCCTCCTAAATTAAAAAAATTACGAGAACAAGAAAGTCTGGCTGCTTTAGCTATTTTGGGAGTTGCACCTGAAGCAGTTACTTTTTTAGATCTGCCTGATGGTGAGGTAGATATTAGTAGTAAATCACAACCAGCGATCGCCTCTATCGATCAATACCTTTCTCAACTAGTACCTGCGATAGTTTTTCTACCTTGGCGTAAAGATCCTCACCCAGATCATCGTGCTAGCTGGCAATTGTTCACCGTAGCTATGAAAAATCTGGCTATTCCTCCACGTATCATTGAATATCCAATTTGGGATTGGGATACTGAGCAAAGGGGTGATTTTGCTGACTCCATTAATGCTTGGAGATTAGATATTACTAACGTACTGGAATTAAAACGACAGGCGATCGCTCAATATCGTTCGCAAATTAGCGATTTAATTAACGATGATCCCGCAGGTTTCCGCCTCACAGCCGAAATGTTGCAAAATTTTACTCAGCCTTGGGAAATATATTTAGAAGTTAAATGATGAACCAGCCTAAAGATTCGCTTCAGCCAAACTATTTTGAAGATCTGTATCGCCAAAATCCCGATCCTTGGGATTTTGAAACTAGCGATTATGAAGCGCAAAAATATCAGACAACTATTGAGGCTTTACCCAATCCACGCTACAGCAATGCTCTAGAAGTAGGTGGTTCGATTGGAGTATTAACGGCTTTACTGGCTCAACGCTGCGACTCTTTACTTTCACTAGATGTTTCCCAAATAGCTCAACAAAAAGCGATCGCTCGTTGTCAAGATTTGCCCCAGGTACGCTTTAAAATTGCCCAAGTGCCACAAGACTATCCTGATGAAATGTTCGATCTGACTCTGCTGTCTGAGGTTGGCTATTATTTAAGTTGGGACGATCTTAAAACCACTCAACAGTTAATTATCGAACACCTCCAGGTAGGAGGACATCTTTTGCTAGTTCACTGGACGCTGTTTGCTAAAGATTATCCTCTTACAGGTGACCAAGTTCACGATTCTTTTTTACAGCTAAGTGAACTAAAGCATTTAACAGGATTGCGGCAGGAGCGATATCGGCTCGATCTGTTCGAGCGTATCTAGACTGGAATAGTGGCGATTTAAATTTTGGTTAACTAAAGTCTGTAAATCGGCGATCGCTTGAGGAAGTATGACTCTTTGTGGGTACTTATTCTCTATAACTGCATTTTGCTGCTGAGATTGGCTAATTTGCTCGCTCGCCAGTCCAAAAGTAGGCGATCGCAACAGGATTTCTGTTAATAAATCTCGATCTATGCCCAAGTTTTGAGCCACAATGGTCATTTTAATTGAATTATCTGCTCTTGTTTGTCTTTGCCAGAGGTAACGTAGTTGACGACGCAGACGAAAACGAGCTTCAATCGTTAAAGCTGATTCAACTAATGGACACTGTTGTTGCTTACTAATAATCTTTAACTCAGACAATCGATCTGCTAGCCCAGCTTTTGCTCTCCCTAACGCTCTAGCACTAGTAACCACCCGCACTGCTGGACTATGACGAAAACGAGCATCAACGCGCATTAAAGCATCATAAAGAGTCTGGTGGTTTGTCTAGTTTATTTCTTTCTCTATTATTGGTGATAATACGACCACCTACAGCATCTGCTCCAGCTTCAATTTCGGCTAAAGTTGCAGCAATCCAGTTAGAAGCGACTCTGGTATCACCATCGGTTGAGGCAATTACGCCCAAATCGCGTTCAATCAACTGGAATCGCCTACAAGCTTCATCCATCAAAAGTTTGCGTACCCAACCAACGTGAGCGCGATCGCTATGTATTGTTTTCTCTACCAGATGAAGCATTAGATCTGGGTGATTTCGCGCAAAATGTCTAACTATTGCGACCGAATTATGGCTACAGTTATTAGCTAAAACAATAATTTCATAGCAGTTTTTGTTTAATGGCTTCCCTGTTAAGTCAACTTGATTTGTAAGAGCAAGTAAAGTCGCTTTAATATTTTCCGCTTCATTACGCACAGGAATAATTACACAAACTTTACAGCTAATCAAAGGTAATTGAGCGACCAGTGATTGTAAACGAATACTATTATTGATTCGCCCTATTTTTAACGCAGGTCGATTTAGCAGAGTAATTTGCAACATTAAATTGTCTAGATATATATGTATTGAGATATCTATATTTTTGCCAATTTAAATATTGATGTGTTCATCATAAAGATAGAATTAAACATCTTTTTTAGCCCAAACATACTATATAAATAAGTAGATGTTTTTTTGATTTGGTTGATCTTATGGGACTATTTATGAAAATAAAAGCATTTTTTGTTTCCTGTTGCTTTTATTTATTCCCTTGACACCGATGTTTTATGTTGAAAATTAAAAGCATACTGTTATTATCTGTTAAAAGTAATAAGCATTATTAATCTATCTTTAGTGATAAATGCTTGGTAAATTAAAAATTACCATAAAAAAATAGATTTTTCTTATAAAATTAGAGATAAATAACGTAAGATTGTAATTAATAAAAATTTTCTCATTAAGTATCTTTAAAAGTGTTTAGATATAATTTAAATTTTACTAATCTTAGATTTTTAACCGCTATCTTATTAGCTAGTACTACTTATTGCTTGGATTTGAAGAGCATAGAGGCAACGTCATTGACACATACGTTTAATTATCAACTATCGTTATTAGAAAGTGGGTCAACTCATCAAAACTTAGAATCTAGCCAAGATGCTCAGGGAAACTTAGGAGTAATATCTTCTGTAAAGCAGCAACGCGAACCCTATGTATTATCAGATAATTCTGATCAAACAAATTTAGTAGCATTTGGATCAGATGAAAAAAACCCCAAACAAAATTAATTAGGCTGATCTCGCTATCTTTGTTAATGCTATTTTTTGTTCCCTTGGGTATTTTCTATCCTTTATTTTTGTTTTATAAAATGCTGCTGGTCAAGCCTGATGAACCTGATGATATATTAAATAGCGATCGCGAGGAAACAGTAGCCGATCGCAATCTAATAGATTCAGTCTTACAAGCAGAACAAGATGTTAATCAAGCAACAGTATCAAAGCTGCAAATTGCCTTTTCTCCTCCTGCTACTCGGTTGAGAGAAGAGTTAAATCGAATTACTCTGATGAGCGATTTAGATGTAGAGCATGATGTAGTCGATTTGATGCATCAGACTATTAAGGTACTAATTGAGCAGGGACATTGGACTCATGCAAGTTATACTTCGGCAACTCTTCCTTTGCACAAAGTTAAACTAGAATTTGATTTTATTACCGCGCAAGAAAAGACTAGGGGTGCTGGTGCTAGTACAACGCCAAGTTTAGTTAACCAGAATCGCAACTTAAATAACAGTGATGCTCTAGAAAGCTATAGTTATGTAGTGGTCACTCTTATTCTCTGTACATCTAAAGCTGTTGTGTCTAAGACAATTAACACCAAAGAACAGTTAGTTAAAGAACTGAGGGAACTAGGCAAGTTAGAAAAAAACTCAGTGATTAAATATGAATTATTCTGGAATCCTCAACAAGAAGGTGTCTATCTTACCAATGCTCAGTTACTAACTGAATATGCAGACATGACCAGATTATTGTAGTCTTAAACCGCAGTGGATAATTTAGAAGGTAACGATTTTTCGCTAACGGTATTGTAGCCATAATACGAACGATACCAGTTGACAAAACTGGCTAACCCTTGAGCAACAGAGGTTGTGGGATTAAAACCAATATCACTCATCAATTCTGTGATATCTGCATAGGTAGCAACTACATCTCCTGGTTGCATGGGCAAAAAGTTTTTCTGGGCGAACTTACCCATCAAAGTTTCGATAGTGGCAATAAATTCTTGTAGCTCGATCGGATGATTATTACCGAGATTATAAATCTTATAGGGAGGTTGTAGTTTGGTTTGGTGAGGAATTAATTTAACTATGCCTGTGATTACATCGTCAATATAGGTAAAATCTCGCATCATTTTACCGTAATTATAAACATCAATAGGTCGGTCTTCAGCGATCGCCTGAACAAATTTATAATAGGCCATATCTGGTCGACCCCAAGGCCCATATACTGTAAAGAAACGCAGTCCTGTCGTCGGAATTTGATAAAGATGACTATAGGCGTGAGCCATCAACTCATTGGCTTTCTTGGTAGCAGCATATAAGGATACGGGACTGTCTACAGGATCGGCGACGGAAAAAGGAACTTGCGTATTTTTGCCATAGATAGAACTAGAAGAGGCAAAAATTAGATGCTGAACTGGATTATGGCGACAACCTTCAAGAATGTTAGTAAAGCCAATTAAGTTACTGTCGACATAGGCGTGAGGATTTTCTAGAGAATAACGCACCCCTGCCTGTGCTGCCAGGTGAACTACCACTTCAAATTTACCTGCGCTAAATAAATTAGCGGTTACAAGGCGATCGCTGATATCTAAATATTCAAAGTAAACTTAGGATTGGGCAATAGTTGTCTTAAACGAGCCTGCTTTAAACCAACATCATAGTAGTTGTTAAGATTATCAACTCCATATACTTGGTTGCCTTCGGCTAGCAATCTTTTCGCCAAGTGGAAACCAATAAAGCCAGCTACGCCAGTAACCAAAATTTTCATCAATGAATTCTCCTACAACAGCTAACAAATAATAGATCAAGACTACGACCATGATTTTTTGGCGATCGCACTTGATAAATTAATAGATATTAACTAGTTTTAATAATTAAGATCTCTAAAAGTCTTACTATCTTGGCTGTCAGGAGCGATAATGGCAAATAATTGGCAGCAAAATTTAGGTCAAAACAGAGAATAAGCAAGGTATTACGCCCGTACAAGGGTTAGAGCATCACTCCTTTGCATTCCACGCTGCATCGCTTTTGGCTGCCATAATAAAATCATTATGGTGAAGTCCACCAATAGCATGAGTCCACCAGGTAACGGTCACTTTACCCCATTCAGTCAGTAAAGCAGGGTGATGTCCTTCTTCCTCTGCCAGATTCGCGACTGAATTAGTAAAAGCTAGTGCGCCTCTAAAGTCGGCAAACTGAAAAACTCGTTGTAGACGTAATTCACCATTTTCTGTGATCAGATTCCAGTCGGGTAGCTGTTTTTTGTAAGTATCAATTTCTGCTGCTGTAGCAGTCGGTAAGCTGCCAGTACAAGGAACGCATTTTTGCTCTAATAATTTAGTCATGATTCTCAATTTTTAGCTTTAATTTTAAATTATATGTAGATATGTAGTCTAGATTCATTATTTTCAACAATTGATCTTTGTTGCCTGCTTTGAGGAGATGAAAAACTATTAATAATTAGTTGACTTGTTTGCTTTTGGTAACATAGAAATATACCTATTGATTTTTCTAAATATATATATTGCAGTTTTAACTAGCTAAACGATATTTTTGCAATATTTTGAACTTAAGCTCATGAGTCTATGCATTAATCCTGAATGTAAGAAAATACATAACTCAGACACCATGATTTTTTGTCAGCAATGTGGTTCAGAACTGCTGTTGGAAGGAAGATATCGTGTAGTTCAAGAACTTGGTCAAGGTGGATTTGGCACAACTTATGAAATATTAGATTTAAATTCTCGTCCTTGGGTACTAAAAGTCTTAATGGACAACCATCCTAAATATGTTGAGCTATTTAAACAAGAGGCTCAAGTATTAGCGCTGCTCAATCACCCTGGTATACCTAAGATAGACTTTGATGGTTATTTTCTTTATTATCCCGAAGGCAAAGAAGAACCTTTATATTGTCTAGTGATGGAGAAAATTGAGGGATTAAACCTTAGTCAATATATCAAACAACGAGGCGATCGCCCAATTACACCAAAAAGAGCTTTACGTTGGCTAGCCGAATTGGCTTTACTTTTAGAACAAGTACACAACAAAAATTTTTTTCATCGAGATATTAAGCCTTCAAACATCATGTTACGCCCCAATGGCTGCCTGGCTTTAATTGATTTTGGTACTGCTAGAGAAGTAACTCAAAGCTATCTACAGAAAATGGCAGCAGGAGAAATTACAGGAGTTATCACCCAAGGCTATACTCCGATGGAACAAATGAGAGGTAAAGCCGTACTGCAATCAGATTTTTATGCGCTGGGTGGTACGATGATTTATCTCTTAACTGCTCAAAACCCCACTAAATTTTATGATTTAATTAAAGAAAAATTGATTTGGCATGGTACTGTACCAGATATTGCTCCAGAATTTGTCAATTTAATCGATCGCATGATGGCATTTTCGCCTTCAAAAAGACCATCCAGTAGTAGAGAAATTTTTCAAGCAGTGATTGAAATCGATTCTAGTTTGCAGATTTTAGATGAGCATTTCAATGCTATTTCTAGTCATTCTCAAGCGGAAAAATCATTGGCTCACATCGTTACTACTAAAACATCATTGTCATCATTGTCGTCTAGCTTTAACACCCAGATAACTCCTGAGTTTATAGAACGCTGTCGTCAAGAATTAGCGGAATTTATTGGTCCAATGGCAAATATTATTTGTCAACGTACCATCAAGCAACACCCGAATATGACCAAAAGTGAACTTTATCTGTCATTAGCCCAAACCATTTCTAATCCTCAACAGGCAAAAGAATTTCAGCAGCGGTTTTTTAATCAGCTTTAAGCTCTAAACTCTAGCTTGGAGCTATTGATTTTCTAGCATTTCCATTGCCATTTTTAAACTAACTTTTAAACGATTAAGAGAGGCTGCTAAAATTCCAATTTCGTCATTAGTTTTTTGCTCAAATTCAGTCTCCATATTTCCTAAACTAAGCTGTTTAGAAGCATCAGACATCTTTTTTAAGGGTTCAGTAATTGTCAGCTTGAGGAACAGATTAAGTAAAATACTGGCTAGCAGCAAAAATATTAATACTTTACTTATGACCAAATTACGAAGCTTTTTGGCTGCATTAATAACCTGACTAGACGGTACAGAAATAATCTGTGCGCCCACAATTTCATTAAGTTTCCAACCAAAACCATTGTCACTACCATAAGAGGCAACTAAACTAGCAGGGGCTAGATTCGGTATGCTATGGCAGCGTAAACAGCTTTCTTTTTCAACTTTTAAAGGGTGAGCAATATAAAATATTTTTCCTCCAGGAATTGAACGAAACCCCTGTTGTTGTTCAATCGAACTATTTCTAAAAGATTGGATGATTTCGGCTTCAAATTGATCTGCTTTATCTCTAACGTTGGTTGGATTAAGGGTTGCTTCTTTATAGAAAAATTGGCTGTATTGTTCTTGAGAACGTAAATTTTCGAAAACTTCTCTGGCAGAATAAGCCGGAACTGTTTGGGGTAAAAAAATTTGCTCTGTTTCCAAACGAGCAGACAATTCGGGATTAACTTGAGTACTAGTATAGTTGCGAATTGAGTTCATGGTTGCCATCAGCATTGATGCTCGATTGACTATCTCCTGTTCGGCATAATTTTGCAGAACTCTAGATAAAATAAACCCCATTGTGATAACCAGTAGCAATAAAATTATTGCTAAAAGAAGATTAAGCTTTAGCCCTAATTTAAGATTTTTATACATTTTACATATTGCAATTTTTTTAATTTAAAATTACATTTTTGCAGTTATTATTAGCTTTATCAATAAAGATTTATAACTGTTAATATTTGAAGTTTTATTAAGAAGAAAATTGTTAATCGTTAAAAATATTTAAACAGTATGCAGTTTCAACCTATTTTACTAGTAATAATAATATTTACTTTAATAGCTTGCGATCGCCCTGAAGAGACTACCCTGAGTAAACTGAGTATTGGCGTAGTTAGCTATGGTGAAAATGAAAAATCCCTCCAACAATATCAAGCTTTTCAAGAGTATTTAGGAACACAACAAAATAGTTTAATTGAGCTTGAGCCAACCTACAATGAAGTCAAAGCTTTAGAGCAAATTGCCAGCAAAAAGTGGGATTTGGTTTTTGCACCTCCAGGATTAGCAGCGATCGCGATCGCGCAATACAACTACGAACCATTAGTCCCCCTAGAAGGAAGAGATCAAACTCGTTCAGTCATTGTTACCCAACAAGATTCAACCGCCAAAAGTCGTCAAGATTTGGCAGGTGAAACCATTGCTTTAGGACAAAAAGGCTCTGCTACAGGATACTATCTACCAATTTTTAATTTATATGGACTGAAATTTAAACAGGTGCTGTTTGCTCCTACTCCCAAAAATATATTGCAACTCCTCGATCAAGATCAAATTGCTGCGGGAGCTTTATCTCTAGAAGACTTCAATCAGCTTAAGCGAGACTACAAACCCAACCAGTTTAAAATTATGTATCTCGATCGGCATAACGTACCCCCAGGAGCAATTCTAATTAGCGATCGCCTAGAGCGAAATCAACAGGAGCAAATTAGATTGATATTACGCCAAACCCCCTCTTTTATATCTTCTAGCGCGGGCTATTTACCTAATGAAGAGCTGCCAGATTACGCTTATTTAACCAAAGTTATCAAACGGGTACAGGAAGTTTTAGCAACATCCCCAATGGTACTTCAGTAACCTAAACCTAAGTAAAGATAAATTTAATCAACAGTCCATCCCAATTTTTTTCTTTAGTCATTTATACTCATCGATGACCAAGAAGCAGATCTAAAGCCGCTCAATCTGTAGTAGGGTCACAAGCGATCGCTATCTAAGTAAAGATTTACTAAGATATGTCTCACTTTGAGCATTTTCTGCTGAGTAATCGGCTAAAACGGTCTGTTGAAAAAATAAATATTTAAGAAATCAGTTTTGAATAAATATATTGACGGAGCAGTCATGTTAACTAGTGTTTGCTCTTTGGGACTAACAACTATTTCGATCGCCGAAAGCAAAATTTATGAACCATCAAATAATGTAGTTAAAGTTTTACAGCTAGAGAGATTAGACAATTCTTTAAGGGTTGATCTCAAAAAATCAGAAAGCTATATTGCACCCACTCCAATTAAGCCTCAGCCCAAGCCAATATCTAAAGTTGCCATCAACTTGATCAAGGAGTTTGAAGGATTTAAAGACTACGCATACATTGATACTGATGGCACTCCTGTAATTGGTTATGGTTTATCTAAAATTGGTGGTGTACCTGTACAAATTGGCGATCGCATTTCCACCACTCAGGCTGATGCAGCCTTAAATGCTCACGTACGGGAAATTCACCGAGAATTAGATGAGGCAGTCAAAGTTGATTTAAGCGATCGCCAATTAAGCGCGATAACTTCCCTTGCTTACAATGTTGGGGTGGATGGCGTTAAAAACAGTACTTTAGTCCAAAAAATTAATGCCCAAGATTATGCAGGTGCAGCAGATGAGTTTCTGCGTTGGGATAAAGCTAATCTTCAAGGTGCGTTAGTCCAAATGCCAGGATTAACCAGAAGAAGAACCGCCGAAAGACAGCTATTTTTAAGTGGCGGTCAAAGTTCTTAAGGATTTAGCTAGCTTAGAGCTTGATCGACAGTGGCGTAATGACACCATACATGTATATCTTGGGACATAAGTTATTCTCGATATATTTTCTGATGGGTCATAAATTAAATGATAGATACAGCTCCTCAACTCAATCGTATTGATGGTCGTCTTTGGCAACGGTTTATTGAAGTAGCCTTACCCTATTGGTATCCAAGTAAAAAGAAGGCGGGAACTTTCTTTTTGATGTTGGTACTGTTGTTAATTTTTCTGTTTGCTTTTCTGTTTATGGCGATCGCTGGAACTCTCTGGTTAGGACAGCAATTATTCCCCCAATTTATCAACGAAGCTGCTGCTGGCTTGATCGGCATGAGGAAACAGATCTTTAGCAACTCAACTGCACGCCTAATACTAGCTCTTGCTCTAATCTTGCCCACAGTAGTATTTGCTTGGAAATTTCCGCGCTGGAAAGGACGGGCTAAACAGTGGGGATTATTGTCCGTCTTGTTGCTGTTTTCCGTTATGGTTAGTGGTTTGAACGTGGTAATCTCCTTCACGATCCGCTTTATTGAAACTGCCCTGGTAGATAAAGATGAATCGACGTTTTGGCTATTTTTATGGGTCTATGGCGGTGTATTTGTTGTCGGCACAGCGATCGTGGTTATTTATCGTTATTGTCAGCAATTATTAGGAGTTTACTGGCGAGAATGGTTAACTCAAAATCTGCTACAACGGTACTTAAAAAACCGAGCTTACTATCAAATTAATGCCCAAAAGGAAATTGATAACCCCGATCAACGTCTTGCCGAAGATATTAATTCTTTTACAAGTACTAGCCTCACTCTATTGTTAAGCATTCTCGATTCAGTGATTACTCTGGTTTCTTTTGTGGGAGTGCTGTGGGCAATTTCTAGCAGTCTTTCCCTGGTGTTGATCGGTTATGCTCTATTCGGCACTATTGTTACTGTCTTGTTAGGTAAAAGACTGATTGGGCTTAACTATAACCAACTCCAGCGAGAAGCTGATTTTCGCTATGGTTTAGTTCATTTGCGAGATAATGCTGAGTCGATCGCTTTTTATGGTGGAGAATCACAAGAACTAGCCAGCGTCGGTCAACGATTTGCACGAGCAATTAGGAACTATCACGTTTTAATTGGTTGGCAACGAAATCTCAATTTTTTTACCACAGGACATAGTTATTTTGTGCGGATATTGCCTTATGTAGTAGTTGCACCAATTTATTTGGCGGGAAAAATTGATTTTGGGGCGATTAGTCAGGCAACTATCGCATTTTTCCAAATTTTTGGAGCTTTGAGCATAATTATTGGTCAGTTTGAGTTGTTGACAGCTTTTGCAGCGGGTATTAATCGAATTGCTGTTTTTGATGAAACCCTAACAGCTTTAGACGAGGAGACTGCCTTAGAGTCAGCAGCACCAACTATTGGCGCAACTATCGATTCTCGTTTAGCTTTAGAAGAGGTCACGTTATTAACCCCCGATCGTCAACAAACTTTAGTCGAAGATCTTTCTGTAGCCGTTGAACCACAGCAAAGTTTAGCGATTGTCGGCGAAAGTGGCGTGGGTAAAAGCTCTTTGTTACGAGCGATCGCTGGATTGTGGAATCTGGGTTCGGGCAACATTGTTCGACCAGCATCTAATTCTATGCTCTTTCTGCCACAAAAACCCTATATGATCCTGGGGACATTAAGGCAACAGTTACTCTATCCCCATACCGACAGTCAGATACCTGATGAGCAGCTAGAAGAGGCGCTAAAACAAGTCAACTTAGGAAATTTAACCAAAAAAGTAGGTGGACTAGATGTGGAATTGAGTTGGTCAGACGTTTTATCTTTAGGAGAACAACAAAGACTAGCTTTTGCCAGACTATTGCTGACCAAACCTAGCTATGCAATTTTAGATGAAGCCACTTCAGCACTAGATGTACAAAATGAGAAACGACTCTATCAAATATTACAAGAGTCTGACACAACCATTATCAGTGTTGGTCATCGTCCCAGCCTATTACAATATCATCAAAAAGTACTTCAGCTTAAAGGTCAGTCACAATGGCAAGTATTATCGGTAGAAGATTACCTGGCAACTTTTAATGAGCTAAATATTTAGCATCAGAGTCATTGTGCTTTGGCAAAGATTAAGAAATATTGAACACAATACATCTCAGAACATATCAAAATATCGGGGTCGGGGAAGCTATTTATGCTCTAAGACCCCTTTGATCATCTACGTGGATTCCACTAGTAATAGAGCTTTAAAATAAGCTTAAACTCTTTCTTGTGAGCAGGTTAATTGGCTTAACTTATATTTGATTAACATTGATATTAACAATCAGATTAAGCTCAGATAACTGTTGTATTGATTTTTGTTGACCAACCCTGAGCCAAAAAAATTGTGGTAACGTAATTAAGGTAAAGATAAGTAACAAAAATAAGAAAAAGTATACTTACACTAGCTCATACTCATTTAACCTGTGACATCTTCCTCAAGTTCCGATCGCTCACTAGCAACACCTGCGACTATTCTCGATTTACCTCTACAACCAAGTAGAGGAAGTAGAGCTTGGCGAGTTTTTTTTGCCTCTTCATTTCTTGTATCAGTCCCCGTATTTTTTCAAGCTCCTATTGTCAGGCTATTTCCCGAACTTAGTCTGGTGCTAACCCTGTTTTGGGTTGGATTAGGTTTTTACCTCTATCAGCGCCCTCAAAATCGCTGGTGGGGAGATATTATTTTAGGCTTTAGCTGGAGTTGGTTAGCTGGCTCGATCTATTGGGGTTGGTTGAGATCTGAGCCTTTAATTCATATGCCGATTGAGGCGATTGGTTTGCCTTTTGCGCTGTGGTGTATTTGGCGTGGTTGGGGGAAGATTGGTAACTTTTTTTATCTTGGTTCTCTGTTGGGGACAGCGATTACCGATCTCTATTTTTACTTAGTAGATGTAATTCCTTACTGGCGAAAGTTAATGACGGTAGATATGAACCCTGCGTTAGCCTCGCCCATTTTTAAAGCAGCTTTGGGACAAGTGCAAACCGTTTGGGGGATTAGTTGGGCGATCGTCTTAGTGAATATTCTGTTAGCAGTTAGCTGGTGGGCATTAAAGAAAACCGAGCTACACTGGTGGGCATTCGCAGGAGCAGTTTTAAGCACAATTTTAGTCGACAGTTTGTTCTGGATTGCTGCTTATTTTGCGTAAACGAGTATTTGTCACTTGTTTTAAAGGATAAACCTAATCTATCTTATGGCTCAGAGTAATCATGACTTAGAACCCTTGCACCTATGGCAAAACCTGCAAGAAAATGAAACTATTCTCTATATAGTTAAACGTCTATTCCAAGCTGCCATAACTTTGCTCTTGGCTTCGGCACTTTGTTTCCTAGTTGCTGAGATTGCTCCTGGAGACTATTTAGATACCCTTAAGCAAGATCCCCAGATTACTCCTGAACGGATTGCTGCCTTGAGTGAGCAGTTTGGTTTAGACAAGCCTGCGGTAGTGCAGTATTTTCGCTGGCTATGGCGCATCTTAACTAGATTTGATTTTGGTCAAAGTTTTGTTTATTTTCGCTCCGTTTCTTCTTTGCTGATCGAGCGAGTTCCCGCTACTCTCTTACTGGCGATCGCTTCGATTATTTTGACTTGGGCGATCGCTATTCCCTTGGGTATTTTAAGCGCAGTTAAGCAAAACAGCCGTATCGATCAGATCTTGCGGGTATTGAGCTATTTGGGGCAAGGCTTTCCCAGCTTTATTACTGCTTTAATCTTTCTCATCATTGCTCAGTTTTTGTCTCCTCTGTTTCCCGTAGGTGGGATGACTAGTATCAACCACGATCAGCTATCTGTAATCGGCAAAATTCTTGATCTTGCTTGGCATATGCTGTTGCCGACGATCGCCCTAAGTATTACTAGTTTTGCTGGATTGCAGCGCTTAACTAGAGGTCAACTGCTAGATGTTTTGCGCCAAGAATATATTCAGACTGCGCGAGCCAAAGGTTTGCCAGAAAATAAAGTAATTTATGTTCATGCACTGCGCAACGCCATTAATCCCCTGGTGACTTTATTGGGGTTCGAGTTTGCTAGCTTGCTTGGAGGTTCGTTTATTGCCGAATTTTTCTTTAATTGGCCAGGATTAGGTCGTTTAACTTTACAGGCGGTACAGGCTCAAGATAAATATCTGGTGATGGCAAGTCTGATGATGGGTGCAGCTATGCTAATTATCGGTAATCTACTGGCGGATTTGCTCCTCAAAGCAGTAGACCCCAAAATAAAATTAGCAGATCTTAAATAGACCTTAGTTCGGTAAGCTGGTATCAGTTTAAAACTATACGTCTAGTGTGAATTAGCTTTGCCCAAATTAATTGGTTTTAGCTATCAGCTATCAGCTTTAAGGAAAAGCAACTAATTTATACCAGAGGGGTAAGTAATTATGTTACTACAAATCAATTATTTAATTCGTTCCAAGCAAGACGGCAAATACCTAGTAGCCCGAATGCCACAGCAAAGTGGGATCGAAGCCAGCTATCTTTTAGTCTTTCAACAAGACTACGATGCCATGAGCTATATCAACACTCATGGTCAAGAACTTAGCGATCGCCTTACAGTTGAAACCGCCTCCCCAATTCAACTAAAAGGGCTAATGGAACGCTGGAAATACAATGGCTTTGCCATTGTCAAAGATCCTTTATTGCCTGATATCCAATTCGTCAGTTAATAATTTAGCCATCAGCAATTGCTAAATATAGTGACAGTTCCGCTCTAAACGGTAGCAATTCGCGATAGATTGAGACATAGAGTAGCAAACTATACGAATCTAACAATATAAATGAGCAAAACCGTCGCTGAAGTCATGACTACTGATCTAGTCACAGTATCTCCTGAGACTTCTCTACAGGAGGCGATTCAAATTTTGGCAGAGCGAGAAATTAGTGGTCTACCTGTAGTTGACAATCAGGGAAAGTTGGTAGGAGTAATCTCGGAAACCGATCTAACCTGGCAAGCTACAGGAGTAGATACACCCCCTTATGTGATGTTTCTTGATAGCGTAATCTACCTGCAAAATCCTGCTAAACACAATCAAGAAATACATAAAGCCTTGGGTCAAACAGTAAAAGATGCCATGAGCGATCGCCCAGCTACCGTGAAAGAGCATCAGCTAGTGCGGGAAGCTGCGAGAATTATGCACGAACATAAAGTGCGTCGTCTTCCTGTGCTGAACGATCAGTCGCAGCTAGTCGGAATGATCACT
Source organism: Pleurocapsaceae cyanobacterium CSU_1_1 (assembly GCA_012034765.1). GTDB lineage: Bacteria > Cyanobacteriota > Cyanobacteriia > Cyanobacteriales > Xenococcaceae > Waterburya. The sequence goes on from JAAUOU010000026.1 coordinate 28,692, forward strand.
CAAGGAGACGTGATTAAAATGATGGCAGCCGAATAAGCTGGACAATTTGTTCTGGCGACAATTTTGGGCGAATTTGAACGAAAAAACTTTTTTTACAATCAACTTTAATTTTCATCGATATTGATTAACCAATTTAAACATGAGCATTACACCAGAATCAGTCCAAGAGTTATTAAATTCTGAAGACTTTGGCGAGCGGATTCGCGGTTTAAATCAACTACGCCAGATTGACCCTAAAACTGCCTTTGATCTCGTGCAACCAATGATTACCGATAACAATACCCGCGTGCGCTATGCTGCGGTGAGTCAATTAGATACTTTGGGGGTTACAGACAAAGATACTGCTTTAAAACTTTTGCGCGATCGCCTATTTAACGATCCAGAAGCTGATGTTCAAGCAGCAGCAGCAGACGCGATTGGCGGGTTAAAGTTAACTGAAGCTTTTGAAGATTTAAACAATGTCTATCACAACACCTCAGAATGGCTCGTGCAGTTTAGTATCATTGCTGCATTAGGCGAATTAGGAGAACCTAAAAGTTTTGCCCTGCTCAAAGAAGCTTTGCATTCTAATAATAATCTTTTACAGACCGCTGCGATCGGCTCGATGGGAGAATTGGGAGATCCACAAGCTATTCCTCTGCTCAAGAACTTTGTCGAGCATGAAGACTGGCAAATACGTTTTCGGCTAGTGCAGGCTTTAGGAAGATTAGGAGGCGACGAAGCCAAGGCAATTATCACCAAGCTGGTGGACGATGAATCAGAACAGGTGGCTCAAGAAGCAAAAAATAATCTTTAATCACCTTAAATGATTTGAGCTATGTCATTGAACTACCAGAATAAATTCGCCAAATGTATTTCTTGAAAATGAATTTTTACTCAATTAGACTTTAAACCACCAATTAAAGGGTAAGATTTGGCTACTTATTTTATTTAAAGGATCATACTTATTGATCTATTTCGTCAAGTAGCTAATCGTCGCCATCATGTTATCTAATCTTTTGAAGATCGCTTCCATATCTTTGACTATTTTGGTCTTGCCGTCTTTAGTCTCTGCTCAACCAAGTTTTCTAGTGGCTCAGGTCAATCAACTAGAGCTAAATAATTTGCTTCTAGCAGGCAATAAATACGTCGAATCACAAAATTATGACAAAGCTTTGGAAACCTATGCAAAAGCAGCGGACATTGACGACAAAAATTCCCAGATTTTTTCTGGTATTGGCTATGTGCAAACTTTGAAAAAAAATTATGCTGAAGCAGCAAAAGCTTATCAAAAAGCCGTTGAGCTATCTCCAGAAGACCCTAAATTACAATACGCGCTAGGCTTTTGCTTGGGTAATTTGGGAGAAAATTTAGCAGCAGCGAAGGCTTATGAGAAAGCGATCGCTCTTGAGCCAGATAATTTACAAAATCATTTGGGTTTGGGAGTGGTGCTAGTTAGAGCAAAAGAATACGATCGCGCTGTTAAAACCTACGAAAAAATTATTGCCTTAGCACCAGATAACCAGGAGGCTTACAAAATTGCCTCACAGATTTTACTCAAACAACAGAAATATCCAGAGGCGATCGCTCTTTTACAAGTAGCCATACAACAGCAACCTGGGGAATCAGATTTGAGGTTACGGCTAGCTGATGCTTTGTTAGACCAAGGAAACCTCACCGCAGGATTAGAAGCCCTCGAATTAGCCCAAAAAGTGGCTCCTCAAAATCAGCTTATTTATCTGCAAATCGGCAATGTTTTATACCAACAGGGAGAATTAGATCGAGCTTTAAACGAGTATCAGTGGGCAACAAGACTCAAACCTGATGATCCAGCAGCGATTGAAGGCTCTGGATTAATTCATCTGGCACAAAAGAATTACTATCGGGCAATTGTTGATTTTCGTCGCCTAACTGAACTTGCGCCGACTAATCCCGTCGGCTATCACAATTTAGGTCTTGCTCTCAAAGGTAGAAATAGAGATGAAGAAGCGATCGCCGCTTTAGAAAAGGCTTTGACGCTATATAAAAGCAATGGCAATCAAACTCAAGCGGAGCAAGTGACAGCATTGATCGGCAAGATTCATGGGGAGTAGAACATTAAAAAGAAAAAAAAATAAATGAAAGAGTATTTTGAGCAAAAAACTTGTAGGTTATGCTGCTTTAAGGTCAAATTAAACTTTAATTAAACAACATCAGGACTGTCTGTAACAATCCGACGATAAACCCGAGTATACCCCCTAAATTGACGATCGCCTGAAGTTCATTTTTGACAATTCCCTGTACTGCCTGCTCTAATTCTTCGGGAGTAGTGGCGGAGACGCGATCAATGATTACCTGATCGATCGAGAGAATGGGAATGGCTTGAGCTACTAGTTTTTCTAAATCTTCTTCTAAATATCGCTCTAACACCAAGGCTAATTCTTGGCTAATCACTTCTAGTGAATCATTAACCGTTGGTGAAGACTGTAAACGCTTGAGAATTAATGCTGCGAGGTTTTCCCATTCTACCGACTCCCCTAAACCTGTAATAACTCTGCCTCCTTCTTCACGTACATAGTTACGTACGGCTTCCCTGACGGTTTTACGTAGTTGTCTGACGGTAGAGACGGGGAGATTTTGTAAAGAAAGGTTCATCAACCAATTTTTAATGCGATCGCGAATTTGCAGCGAGAAACTTAACTCTTCTAATCGAGCGTTAGTAATTCCTGGTTCATCAATACAAAAAGAACGTAGTCTAAGTAAACTATTGCGTAAACCAAACAAGTTAGCCACTACCCAATAAGTACCGCTAGTTTTTTCGCGAAAACCTTCATCAATAATTTGAATATTGCGATCGCTTAAAAAATCGATCATCGCCCGACGAATAGTGTCTGGAGGCAATACTGAACCTAATAGCCAGTCGGAAAACTTTTTAGCCTGCTCATCTTTAAGCTGAAAATTGAGGAGAATCTGGTCGAAAATCTGATTAACCTGTGCTTCTAAAAAATCTTCTCTTCTGGCGAGTACTTTTAACAGTCGGGGTAAGGATTGACTGAATAGATCGCGGAGAATGTTACCTAAAATCTTAGCTGTTTTTTGTTCGCGATCAGATTTAACCCGATCTAAAGCTAACTTCAACAACCAGAGAATTGCCCCTTGAATACGTTCAGTTGCTAACAATCTTTGAGCCAGCTTTTGTAATTCCCCAGGGGTTAACAATGAACCCATAATCGTATCAGAAACTTTTTGCGCCAGACGCTCTTGATTGCTAGGAATTAATCCAGGAGTAAAAGGCAGCTTACGTTTGCCTAGATAAATAGCTTTGTAGGGACGAAACAACATTTTGATTGCTATGTCGTTAGTGAAATAGCCAATGATGCTGCCAGCTATAGGGGGAACTAAAAATATCCAGAGATTCGCTAGTGCCAAAGCAGTATGTTGAATCGACAATAAAGATTAATTAACAAAAAACTAATTGTAGCCGTATATTTTATATTCTATTTGGTTAACACCAATATTCCCATCATGCCACCCATTAAAGGATAATGAACAGCTTGACTAAATCCTGCTCCATGAGCCAGTTCAATTTGTTCTGAACCTGTCGGAAATCGTTCGACGCTAGGATTAATATAAGCATACTCTTCTTTCATCCCCATATTTTCCGCAGTTGGCACGACAATATTAGCTAAATACCATTCCTGGAATAGTTGCATGTAGCCAGCATCAGGACGATGAAAATCCAGAATTGCTACCTTAGCCCCTGGTTTCAACACTCGTAATAATTCTTCAAGGCTTCGGGGAATATTTGTTACATTGCGCAATCCATAGCCCATAGTGGCACAGTCAAACTGATTATCCGCCAAGGGTAGAGCTAGGGCATCTCCTTCGAGCCAATTCATCAGCACTGTTGGACACTTTAGCATTTGCCGTTGTTTAGCGATCGCCAGTTGCTCACAGGCAAAGTCTAAGCCAGTTACCTGACCTTTATTACCTACCTTTTTAGCCAACAATAAGGCAAGATCTCCGCTACCACAGCAAACATCCAGGCTATTATTTCCTAACTTAGCTTCACTCCACTTAACCGCCATTAGCTTCCAAATACGATGCTGTCCAAAACTCAGGCGATCGTTCAGGCGATCGTATACAGGAGCAATGCGATCGAAGATTGCTTTAATTTCTGCTGCTGCGGGAGGAACGGTTTGGGTCATTCAATGATCTAAGTAAAATTTCTCTTTAGTAATCATATGGCATGGCTCAAGCTGGCAATAATCAAGATCGAGAATCTTAACTTATAGTCATTCCCAATAAAAACCACCTGATATTTATTGTAAATTGCATTCAGCGATTGCGATCGGGTCTCCAACGAACATTGCCCATCACCAAATCTTAAAAAAATGATAGCCGATCGCCAAAAAACCGAGGCGCATTTTTTTACACCTCGGCTTCTTTATATTTGCAGATATTTAGATATTGTTTAGATACCTAATAGATTGATTAAGCAAACCATTCTTCAACGGCTTCGGCTTTAGTGTTGGTATTGCGCGAAGGAGTCTCACGCTCAAAATTCATATGAATCGAACGAGTCTGTTCTCCGTCGATCGCTACTGCCTTAATGGGATAATCAATCACACCATCTTGGAAAGACATTTGAAAACGGAATGTACCATCAGAATTGAGCTTGATTTTGCGATCGCCAATTGTTACCGTAGCATCAGGTTCGGTTGCACCATAAACAATTAATTCTGCATCAGCCACTAGCCAGAACTTGCGTGGACGAGCCTCGGCTAAATTGCCCGAAAAACCAGCCCCAGACATATTTTGACCAGAAGCGGTGGGTACAGCCCACATGCCTGCCCCTGAAGGGAAAACATAGGAACTTACTGCTGCTTCAGGAGTTTGCTGCATCGAGCCGAACAATGAGCCAGCCATGCGCATTGATTCAGTATCTTTAGTCATACCAAAGACAGCATCATAAAGGCGATCGCCGCCACCTAGACCTGTAGCTGTAGCACCAGCACTCATAGATTGCTTCTTAGCAGGAGGAACTAAATTGTACAGAGTATTACCCTGAAGACCATCTTCCCAATTGACGGTGATAAAGGCATCTTCAATCCAGTCGGAAGGATAGACAGGAGGGATACTAACGGTAGCTGATCGAGCCAATACTAACCAACGTCCATCAGCACAACGATAACCAATATCTGCTACATAATCGCGATCGCTGACGGGAATTGGCAGATACCATTCTCTAGCCATCTCATCACACAGATATTCCTGAACGCTGTGAGGTGCTTGATGATTGAGATCAACGTCGGTAACGTCATAAATACGAATTGCTAGTTGCTGTCCACCCTGACGACGCAACTCTTCTTTGTGGTCATTAGGGACATCCCAGTAAGCATAAGCCCACTGTGGGTCACGAGGCATTAGCATGATTCGGCTTTCACCATAGCCGTCAGGAAGTTCTCCTAAATCCTGATCTACCGAAGCAAGAGTTTCCATCATATCCTCTTCCTGACCGACTTCAAATTTCGTCCCTTGCACTTGTTCCTCCTGCATATCTAATGAATCCTGAGAAAATCTTTCCTGTTCTGTGTTTTTAATTGCTTCTCGAATAGAAGTTAGCAGTTGCGACTTACGCATTCTGCTATATCGAGATATTTTGTATTCACTGGCAACTTTCCTTAGCTGCCTTAAAGTCATTTCTTCTAGTGGTGGTCGTTCTTTTGCCATTAACTTACAGCCCCTGATTAATTAGACGTTGTTTAGCTGCTGGCAGCCATCTATAAGAGTCAGTAAAAGGTTTTAATCCTTTGTCTGCATCTTTTAACCTTAATTAGTCCGCGTCTATTTAAATTATTTTTATTATGTGTACGAGTGTGGGAAAGGTTTTAACCACTTGAATCTGTTATAGCAATAAAATCCGTTTGGGGATCAAGTTATTACTAAGTACTTTGGTTATTTTACGAGTTTGTTGGATTTGAAAGCTAGTTTTGTTATGAAATCATAACAAACTTTTAAAATCTGGGATCAAAAACGTCATGAATTAATAACTTTAGAGTCGAAACCGATAATCATCAGTATCTGATGCGGGAAAATTATGGATTTTTTGCGCGGGATTAGCAGGATTTTGTTCTCTTCGCTCTATTATTTTTTCTTGTTCTAGCTGATCTGGTTTTTTAGTCATACCAAATTTATGGAGCAAATAATATGCACCAATACCTAGAACTGCTCCCACTGCCAAGCCAAAAATAATTAGCTTAATAAAAATGCTCTCAAGCTGTTTTTTGCGCACAGCAACACTTTCTGCTGATATATTGGCATCAATGTTATCCAAGTTTGGATCTGAACTATTATTTTGAGCATTTTGAGATTGATCTTGGTTGAAATCATCTTGTGGCTGAAACATTAAGAGTACAATCCTCAATTTAATTAGAGTAATAGACTTACTGATTGTCTTATTTAATTTAGCCAAAGCACAAAAAACACCCACTAAGGTGAGTGTTTTGTGTTTAAATCGAATAAAATTTAACGCTGGTTTAACGCTGGTGAAAATATCTAGACTGAGCTTTCAGCGATAGGATAAACGCTTACTTTCTTTTGACTTCTGGTTCTATACTCAAATTTCACCTCGCCGTGAATCAAAGCATATAAGGTGTCATCATTACCCCGACCAACATTATTACCTGGATATACGCTAGTTCCTCTTTGACGAACTAAAATGCTGCCAGCAGTAACTTCTTCACCACCATAACGCTTGACACCCAAACGTTTAGAGTTAGAATCACGACCGTTACGTGTACTACCCGTTCCCTTCTTATGAGCCATGTTTTTTCCCTTGCTGTAATATCTAAATTTAGATTGTAGTTAAAAATTTGCTATTCTGCTGCTACTGCTGTTTCTGTTTCTGCTTGAGCAACCACTGAACCATTGATACTAATCGAATCGATCATTAAGCGAGTCAATTCTTGACGGTGACCACGCTTTTTACGAGTTTTCTTTTTGGGCTGCATTTTGTAGACAATTACTTTTTTGCCCCGTCTGTGACGCATTACTGTACCTTCTACGGTAGCACCTTCAACATAGGGACGACCCACGTTAACTTCATTGTCATTGTTAACTAACAAAACTTTATCGATGGTATAGCCCGCTTCAGGTTCGGCATCTAATAAGTTGATGTCATAAAAACGACCTGGTTCAACTATGATTTGCGTTCCACCTATTTCTACAATTGCGTAAGTCATAAAATTTTTCTCTTCTAAGATTGCCGTAAGGGTAGCCGAGTAAAAGTAGAAATCCACCAGATGTTAATCATGTCAATTTCTTAATTTCGCCCTGACATTTTAATGTTTAACCCGCTCCGAGCAAGTTACCTAATGCCCAATCTATAATCATCTTTATTTTCTGGAGTTTTGTCAAGCGGATTTTACTGACTAATTGTTTTAAAAGTTTTAAAATGGCTTCAAAAACTTTAATAAAGCGTTCTTATGCTAGCTACTAATGTTGCTTAGAAATTTACTTTAACTAAACTATACGTTAACCAAACTATATTTATTAATTGGTTCAAAATCTTTTTTAAGTATTTACATTTACGTATATACCGAGTACCATTTGTTTGTCATCAGTAGACAGCATTTATAAAAGACTGTCTCAGTCTTTTATGTTTATTACTAGTACAATTTAGCTTAATTTCATACTTATGTATTTTGTTAATGTTTTAGAGGATCTAAATAGACAGATCTCTTGCAGATTCACCTGCTTAAAAATAAGATTAAAGCTAGAAAAACACTATCAATATTTGATAAAGGGCAAGAAAAACTCTAGATGGTTATTGATGTTTGTTATAGCTAGATTGCCTTGGGGACGAAATTTGGGTGAATTCTTCTATCGCGATCGCTACCTAACACAAAAGCAAAATTATTATGGAACAAAAGTATCATCAATTTTCAAAGATACAGATTCGGAAAAAGCGGTAAAACTAATTAAACAAGATGGCTATTATTTGGGATTGCAGCTTTCTCAGCCAATCTTAAAAGAAGTCTTGGAATATGCGTACACTGCAAACATTAGCATTGATGGCAAGCGTGGTTTTGAATTTAAATATAGCAACAAAAATCAGGCTGCCAAGCAATATAATTGTCAAATTATTACTGCGAACTACTTAGCAATTAACTCTGAATGTTTAGCCATGCAGAAGCTAAGTAACGACCCAAAACTGAGAGAAATTGCGACAAAATATTTGGGAAAAGAACCTGTCTTAGTTCGTAGTCAAATGGGCTGGACTTTTATTGGCAGCAAACAAGCCTATGCCCAAAAAGGAGAGACTGGTATCCCAACGCTTCGATTTCATTATGATTTAGATGATTATCGCGCTCTCAAATTCTTCTTTTATCTGACAGACGTAGATTCCTTGAGTGGTTCTCATCGCTGTGTTGCGGGTAGCCATAAAAAACGTAAATTGTTACACTATCTTGTCAGAAGTCAATCCGATCAAAAAATTGCCGACTACTACGGTTTAGAAAGTGTAGTTAATATTTGTGGTCGAGCAGGATTTGGCTTTGCAGAAGATCCTTTTTGTTTTCATCGTGGATCTCCCCCAACTACTGCACCTCGATTGATGATTCAGCTAGAATTTGCCCTTAATGATTACGGCATGTGGGAGCTTTAGGAACTAAAGTCCGATCTAAATCTTAGATTATCTGGATCGGACTGATTGTTAATTGGTTTTAATTATTTACCCTGTTTTGGCAAACAGAATAGCTAAGAACTTGTTATGCACCTACTGATTCTTTGGCAGCATACATTACTTCAAGAGTAATTTCGGACATATTGCGATCGCGGGCAAATTTTTCAGTATTGCGCTTGACCTTGCCGCGAACAAAACCAGGAATTTTACCAAGTTCGACTTTGGCTTCTTTGTCCCAATTGAGATCCGAGTCGGCAGAGATCCCTTTAGTAATTACTTCTTTAGTATCGTGTCCCCCAAAGATTTCTAACAGGTGATCTTCCATTCCCAGAGTAAAGGAGTTGTAAACTAAATCGGCGATCTGGTTTGTGCCTTCATAACCCATAAAAGGCTTATAACCAATGGGGAAATTTTGAATATGAATTGGCGCTGCAATCACACCGCAGGGAATATCTAACCGCTTACCGACATGACGTTCCATCTGAGTACCAAAAATAGCTGAAGGTTCAAGACGAGCGATCGCATCACCGATTTCGGCATTATCTTCACTAATGAGAACTTCATCACAATATTCGCTCACCTGTTCTCTAAACCAGTCGGAGTCATACTTACAGTAAGTACCAGCTAAGACAACCTGAATACCCATTTCCCTAGCGAGAATTTTGGTCATAGCCACGGCGTGAGTATTATCCCCAAAGACAACGGCTTTTTTCCCTGTCAGATTTTGACAGTCAATGGAACGAGAAAACCAAGCTGCTTGAGAAACGTATAGGGTTTGGTTATTAATATAGTCTTCGTAATCGACTTCTGCACCCTGCTGATTAATTACCTGCTGTATTTTACGGATGCAACGGGCTGTTTCGACTACTCCCATTGGCGCAATATCGACATAGGGCATAGCAAACTCAGCTTCTAAGTATTGGGCCGTCATCATGCCCAATTCACGATAGGGAACAAGATTAAACCAGGCGCGAGGCAAGTTTCTCAAGTTATGTACCGAAGCACCATCAGGAATAACTTCGTTAACTTCAATCCCCAAGTCTGTCATCAGGCGTTTTAACTCAGTACAGTCATGCTGATTATGGAAGCCGAGAGTAGAAATCCCAATAATATTTACGGTCGGTTTTTCAGTTTTACCTGTAGGTAGTTGCTCTTGTTTACGTGCCTTCTCTAGATAATATTTAACTACCTGATGTAGAGTGCGATCGGCTGCTTGGAGTTCGTTATAGCGATAGTGATTAACATCCGCCAGCATCACATCTCCCTTAGTATCCATCGAAGCACGACTAACAAAGTTTTGTAAATCTTCCTGCAAGATGCTGGAAGTACAGGTAGGAGTAAGCACAATTAGATCTGGGCTTTCTTCTCGGTCTTTGCGAGTAATATTATCTACAACCTTTTCTTGAGAACCTCTGGCTAAAACATTGCGATCGACAACACTTGCGGTGACTGGCGTAAAATTGCGCTCCCTTTCCAGCATTGAACGCATGACGTTGAAGTAATCATCTCCTAAAGGTGCGTGCATAATTGCATGAACGTTTTTGAATGAGCTGGCAATACGTAGCGTGCCAATGTGTGCTGGACCAGCATACATCCAGTAGGCTAATTTCATAAGTCTTCTCTCCTAGGTAAAGTTGACGCGATTTGTGCAAATGTTGGGACAGAAAATAACGCTATATTTTAAAATCTTGCTCTTTATTGTCTCAGAAATAGGTGAGTAGATGTAATCAACTAATGTTGTCAGATACAATGCTCACGAGCAAGGCTACAAGCATCATCATTCCTGATGTGGAGCAGTTTTTTGTTGTCTGTTAAAACATTTTTAATGCAATAAATCTTAATATTGATCGCATTAAAAATTAAACATTTTAAAATAATCAAAAATACCAATCTTATTTAAATTTAATATTTCAAATTTAATATATCTATTATATTTATGCTGTGTTGTTCAAGCTAATTATAATAAGATAATTAAGATTGAAGCTATTTACTAGCAAATTTCTCTCTCATATTCTTGGTTTATGTTAAGATTTATGAATAATCTGAAAATTACATCCTAGTTGCTAGTGAATATCTGTGACAAAAGTTGTAATATGAAAAATAAACAGGTAAGCTTGGCTTTAATTCATGTTCACGATCAATAGTGAGTGACTAATAGCCAAAAGGTATATAGACAATAAAGTAACTGAAGTTAGGAAACTCCTAAGGGGCTGTTATCCGATGGATTATATAGATAAAATACTCGAAAAATTAAAAGATATAGCTCGAAAACTAATTGAAATATTGCTGGGTCCTGAAGCAGAGCCAGAAAGGGAGACAATCCCCATTCCTGTTGATAGTCGTCAACGTCGTTATCATTAGAGTGGCAAATTCAGCTTCGTTAGCAGTGAGTTATTTTGTCTGAGATTAGCGTGTTAGTCTTACATGGCCCTAACTTGAATTTACTAGGGCTCAGAGAGCCTGCTGTCTATGGTAAAACTACCTTGGCTCAGATTAACGAATCACTGAATTTGAGTGCTACAAAATTGCAGGTAAAGCTCACTTCCTTGCAATCAAATCATGAAGGCAGTCTGGTAGATGCAATACATAATGCCAGAGATGTTCACACAGGAATTTTAATCAATCCAGGAGCTTACACTCATACTAGTGTTGCAATTAGAGATGCTTTGGTAGCAGTGATGATACCCACTGTAGAAATACATCTAAGCAATATATATACTAGAGAAGAGTTTCGGCATCATTCATATATTGCGCCTGTGGCTATTGGGCAAATTAGCGGTTTTGGTGCAGATAGCTATTATTTAGGATTGCAAGCACTGATTAACTATTTAAAAAGCAGTCCAGTCGAGTAATCTTGCTTGCTTAATATCTGGCTTTTGTTGATAAGAGCGATCGCCTCTATTGTCATTAAAGTTTTAGTTCAGTTACTTATTACTGGTCATTTTTTAATAGTGGCGTTAGTCTATTCTTTTTGAGAATCTTGTTATGGACTACAAAAAGTATAATTTACCTCAAAGACTAGTTACAGGAGCAACGAAGAAATCCCAAGAAGCCCAAGTACCCACTGCTATTGGTGGAGATGGTCAAATTGGCTCAAACCTTAATATTCGCTGGACTCCTCGTAGGCGTGTTATAGCAGCAACAGTATTAGGAGTTCCTTTTTTGTTAGCAACAGCGGTAGCGTTTAAGTCAGGTTACACTTTAATGGGGATAATCTTAGTAGGAGTAGCAGTTTTTGTCGGGTTGATGTATTTGGCTTTACGTTACATCGAGGCGAATGAATTTTAATGCCACAACGCCATAGTTTGCTGGTTACTGCGCTTGGGCAATAATGATCCTGTGTCGAGGAGTGGTGACAGAAATATGTGGAGTAGTAAAGCCTGCTGCGATGAATGTTTGCTCCATATCTAAACTAAAGTACTGATCCAAATAGGGTTCAGTACTTTTAAGTAGAGTCAATATATAAGGGGGCATTTTCTGAAATACTGACGATTGAGGATTCATGTCCATAATGGATAAATAACCTCCTGGACGTAGCAAACGATGAGCTTCCGTAATAATTGCCTGCGCTGCGCTGGTGGGAAGCTCATGAAATACTAAGCAGGCTGAAACTAAATCAAAACTTTGAGAGGCTAAACCTGTAGATTCAGCAGCAGCATTAATCCATTGAATATGATGTTGCTGCTGTTTTGCGCGATATTGAGCTACCGCGAGAAAGTACGGAGAAAGATCGATCCCTGTGATCTGTGCTAGGGGATAGACTTCCTGTAGGGCAATACTGCTCATTCCGACACCACAACCAAGATCGAGAATTGTTTGGGGGGTAGTTGCTACATGTTCCTGTAATGCCTGATGATAACTTTGCCTGAGCATAGTATCGCCGTTAACACCAACTTCTGCCCAAATTTTGGCATGGACAGAGCGAGCCGCCGATTCTACTTCCCAAGCAGCTTTCCAGCTTAAATTGCCTTCTGAATAAGCGTGAAAAGAAGTAGTGTAATAGTCTGGATATTTGAGGTCTGGATTTTGGATTTGAGTAAAATCTTTAGACCAATTGCGATCGCTTAACTGCTGAACATTTTCTCGCCAGGGGACACCCATCACCTCAGCACGCCGAATCATCATCTGACGAGCGCGGGATTTGGCAAAGTCAGCTAAAGGCTTAATTGACAAGATACCCTGCACCAAACGAGAGGTTAGATTCATTTTGGGTTGAGAAGTAACAGTCATTGCTATATGTCTGAAGGTTTATTTGTTGAATTGCTCTTATTGTAGAATGCTTACTCCCTCAGATAACTAAAAAATAGTTACCAACGTTGATAAGAGCGATCGCTGTAATCAAAATTTACAACCTAACATAAGTTGAATGTCCCAGTTTTATGAAGTTAAGATGAAGTTAATCTTTGTTTGAGCAAGATTAGATGAACATATTAATGATTCAAGAAAGTTATGAAATAATAAATTTAAGACTAGATATTCATTATTATTTACCAATTTTGAAAGGTGCGTCCTTAGACAACGCGCTTTTTTTTTATCAATTTTTTGTAATCTATTTTACATTTTCACTTCAAACCAAATTGACAGTAACGATCTCTGGTGTAGACTGATGACTACCATAATTACCCTGAGATCCCTTTGAAGAATCGTAGCTACTGGCAACTCCTTCCTTTTGTTCGTCCTCAGAGCCTAATTATAGCTTGGGCTTTTATTTGTACTGTGATCTTTACTATTTTTTGGCCAATTAAAGCCTGGCTAGCAGGAGAAGTAAGTCAATATATTGGTAAAGGGGATCCTAGCAGTATTGCACGTATGGCTGGATTGGCAGCAGTCGTGTTTCTGTTGCAGGGGGTGGCTCAATATGGACAAGATTCTTTGATGGCGAAAGCTTCACTTAACGCGGCGTTAAATCTACGCACCGCTGTGTATAGTCATTTGCAGAAGTTAAGCCTGAATTATTTTGAAATGGTTAAAACAGGGGATTTGACCTATCGTTTAACTGAAGATATCGATCGCATTGGGGAAGTAATCAATCAGTTTTTTCACGATTTTGTTCCCTGCATTTTACAGTTGGTTGTAGTGTTAGGCTATATGCTTTGGCTGAATTGGCAGTTAACGATCGCAACTTTGATTTTAGCTCCTTTGATGGGGATAATTATCGGTACTTTTGGAGAGAAACTGTTAAAGTATTCGCGGCGTAGTCAAAATCGGATTTCCAATCTGTCGGCTTTATTAACGGAAGTATTGAGCGGGATTCGTTTGGTTCAAGCTTTTGCCGCCGAAGAATATGAATTAGAGCGTTTTAGTCGAGAAGCGCAAGCCAATTGCCAAGCTAAATATCAGGCAGAGAAGGTCAAGGCATTTCAGTTTGTGGTGGTAGGTTTTTTACTAGTAATGACTGTCTTGTTTATCTTTTTCTTAGGTGGATGGCAGATATCTTTAGGGAATCTGACAGGCAAGGATTTTGTCAGCTACATCACAGGAGTGGCACTACTAATTGACCCGATTACTCATACGACAAGTAACTATAACCGCTTTAAAGAAGGACAGGCATCTGTAGATAAAATCTTTGAATTACTAGCAATTCAACCTGCGGTTATGGAACAAGAACAGGCGATCGCTTTGGAGTCAGTAACGGGTAAAGTTGAATACGCTGAGGTTAGCTTTAGCTATAAATCTGATGTTGCTGTAATTAATAATTTAAACCTACTAGCTTATCCTGGAGAAACGATCGCCTTAGTCGGTTCATCTGGTGCAGGCAAGTCTACTTTAGTTAATTTATTACCTCGCTTCTATAATGTTGATCGGGGTAAAATACTAATAGATGGCGTTAATATTCAAGATGTTACCCTCAAAAGTCTGCGACAGCAAATAGGTATCGTACCGCAAGAAACCACTTTATTCTCAGGAACAATTGCCCAAAATATTGCTTTTGGCAAAACCAATTTAGAACTCAAAGATATTGAATCTGCTGCCAAAATTGCTAACGCCCATCAATTTATTAGTGAATTATCTCAAGGCTACTTTACCTACGTGGGGGAAAGGGGAGTTAACCTATCGGGTGGACAAAGACAGCGAATTGCGATCGCACGGGCAATTTTACTCAATCCCCAGATTTTAATTTTAGACGAAGCCACCTCTGCTTTAGACTCGGAATCTGAAGCTTTAGTGCAAGAAGCTTTAGAAAGAATTATGCGCGATCGCACAGTATTTGTCATTGCTCATCGCCTAGCTACTGTTCGACGAGCAGATCGTATTTTAGTATTAGAAAAAGGGCGAATAGTTGAGTCTGGTAATCATCAGGAATTACTGGATAAAAATGGAGCTTATGCTAAATTTCATGCTCGACAATTTCAACAAGATTAAAATTATTAATCATAAATTAATGCAGATTAATATTATTCTCTTTCTTTTAGTTATAAATGTCTTTAAAGTTTGAGCATTACAAAATCTAAAACTTATTCAGGGCAATGCTTTAAAAGGGATAGGGGAGGAAAATTTACGAATCGTTGCCATCTCCCAGAAGGGTACGATAAGCAAATACTAACTATTGTAAAAATCCAATATTTTATAACTTTAAAAATCCGTTTCTTTCGCATAATTTAATTAACTAAATATTCTGAACGGTTAGATCTTTAATTGCTACTCAAACCTCTTCAATAAATTTTTGAATTGTCGATTTTTACGAAGCGCGTCGAATGCCGAATCAATTTTTATTTGCTCTTGATATTTGCCCTGATTGATATATAGCGACTGTTGCATATTTTCCAACACCATATCAATTTTACCTAGCCTCGCATAACAACGAGCTTTGTAGTAAAAACAACAATGAGAGTTAGATCTCTCTTGAAGAATTAGATTGAGATAATCAATAGCTTCCTCGTATCTCTCCAGTTCATATAAAGTAAGACTCTTACTTTTCCAAACAGAATAAATGTCTGGCTTTTGTTTTAGCGAAGGGTTATTTTTAGCAAGTATCTTTTCGTAACTTCTAAAATTAAACACACATCTATCTATTCCAGACCAAAGAGGATATAAATTTTGTTTTAAAGCCCGATCGTAATTATGGATTGCCTCTGCATAATTTCCTAATTGATGTAGTGCAAG
>JAAUOU010000136.1 GCA_012034765.1 Pleurocapsaceae cyanobacterium CSU_1_1
GTCTGGCATTCAGCCAAAGAATATTTAGCTCATCGTCTTTTCGAATCAGTTGAACAACTAGAATTTCTTTTACATAAACTTTTAAATGAAGGAGACTTAATTATTAAGTGGGACAGGAAATTGAAAATAAGGGCAATGCTATTAATGCAATTTAAATGCACAACAGCTTATCTAAGGTAATTTGATTTATGTAGCCGTTAAAATAAACATTATAAGTTTAGCGATCGCTGGTAATTAATAACTTGATAACTGGTAACTGATGAAAGAGAAGTGGCATCTAGCAACATCGGCAGCGCCTTCAGAGTTTGTTCAAGGGGTGCAGCAAATTACAGGCAATAGTAAATATTGCGCTCAATTGTTGTGGCAGAGGGGAATTAGAGATTTAGAGCAGTTACCAGGGTTTTTGGATTCGGCTTTATATCAGCCTACTAATGCTAGTGTTTTTGGCGCGGAAATGGAATGGGCGATCGCACGATTAAAACAAGCAAGAGATCGCGCTGAGAAAGTCACGATTTGGGGGGATTTTGATGCGGATGGGATTACTTCTACCAGCGTTTTATGGGATGGTTTAGGGCAGTTTTTTCCCCAGCATTTACTGCTGGATTACTATATTCCGAATCGACAGACGGAATCCCATGGTTTGAATTGCCCAGGGATAACTAAATTAGCGCAGGCGGGGACAAAGTTAATTGTTACCTGTGATACGGGTAGTACCAACTTAGAAGAGATTGCCTACGCTAGATCATTGGGTATCGACATTATTATTACCGATCACCATACTTTGCCCGATCATCGTCCTGAAGTTACGGCGATTATTAATCCTCGTTATTTTGAACAGTCTCATCCTCTATATAATCTCTCTGGAGTAGCAGTCGCCTACAAGCTAGTCGAAGGATTATATGAAGCATTGCCCGATCTACCTACTCAGCCGATTGAGAATTTATTAGATTTAGTGGCGATTGGTTTGATTGCCGATTTGGTGGAGTTGAAAGGAGACTGTCGTTATTTAGCACAGGTGGGCATTAAGCAGCTTAGAAAACAGGTAAATCCTGAGACAATAACTCGCCCTGGAGTAGCTAAATTATTAGACTTATGTAAACGCAATGGCGATCGCCCGACGGATATTTCTTTTGGTTTGGGGCCGAGAATCAATGCGGTGAGTCGGATTCATGGTGATGCTAGTTTCTGCGTTGAGTTACTGACTAGCAAGGATTTGCAGCGCTGTAATTATTTAGCCGAAGAAGCGGAATTAGCTAATGCTCGTCGTAAGTCATTGCAAAAAGATACGATTAAGCAAGTTACTAAAAAGTTAGAACAGCTAGATTTATCGACTACTTCAGTAATTGTCTTGGAAGATCCTCAATGGCAAGGTGGGGTATTGGGTTTGGTTGCAGGACAAATTGCATAAAAATATGGTCGCCCAAGGTCTTGTTAAGTAGCGAATCGGACGAAAAGTCAGGAAAGTTGGGGTAGGGGCCGAACGGCCGTCGCCCCTACGGGATCATGATTCGCCTGAAATTATGGCGCGGGGATCTGCTAGATCCGTTAACGACATCGATCTATATCAACTAGTTAAATCCCAGTCAGATTTGCTGCATCGCTTTGGGGGACATCCCTTTGCTGCGGGGTTAAGCTTGCCCTTGGCGAATCTAGATTTATTTCGCGAGGGAATCAATCAACAACTACGACAACAGACTAATGTAGCCGAGATGATGCCCCAAATAGATATTGATTTAGTGGTTACTGTGGCAGATCTGGGTGAGGATTTGTTTAACGAATTAAAACAGCTTGAACCCTATGGCATGGGTAATCCTGTTCCCAAACTGCTAATTAAAAACTGCTGGTTTACAAATGCTTGGCATAAAAATATTCAAGATAGCAGGGGTCAGAAAATTGAGTATATCAAGACCACATTTAATATCTGGGATGATTCCAGTAACCAAGGATTTCCTGGACTATGGTGGGGGCATTATAAAGATGAAATCCCCGTCATAGGCAAGTGTGATGCGATCGCTGAACTGGATTTTAACACTTTTAGTAAACGCTATGAAATCCGCTTAGTTACTCTCGGTTTAGCAGCGGATGATTCTAGCAGGAATTCAGCGTTAAATCAGACACATCAGTTAATTGATCGCCGTTTGACTCCTCAAGTATTAGACAATTTAGAAGTTCCCCCAGAACAAGCCAGCTTTTTACAACATTGTCCTGATAACTGGGGCGAGATTCGCCGAGAGTATCAACAGGCTTTAAAAGGCGATCGCTCTTTGGTTTTGGCTTATGAAGCAGCTTCAAGAGATGCCTTGGCTGTTTGGCAGCAGCTAGTTGGTATTGCCAAATATCTTAGTCGTACCCAGAAATCAGTGACCAAATCACAAATACAGGCAAAATTAAACTTAAGCGATCTCGCTTTTGATTTAGGCTTAAAAGCATTAGCTGATGTAGGATTTGCACCCAAATTACAGGACAACCAATATCACTTTGATTTAATTACTAATAATATTAATGTAAATTCAAATAATAGTCTTAATTCTTTTTTATCAATAATCAAAGAAGAAAATTTTCAACAACAATATTTTTATCAAATCCCCTTGTCTACTATTAATCAACAATTACTGGTCAATAATTAAAAGATGTTATTAATCTTATTTTAACTGGAGCGATCGCTTTAATACTTTTTACCCCTTATTTTAAAATTTATATGAAAATTAATTCTCAGACCATAGCTAAAAATAATAGTCAATTAAAAAAGCTAGCTGATTTTAAAGTTGGTGTAGATAATGTAATCTTTTCAGTAGATACGGCTTATAACCGCGTATTAGTTCTATTAAGAAAAAGAAATGAAGACCCTTTTAAACATTATTGGAGTTTGCCAGGAACTTTAGTCCGTCAAGGAGAATCACTGACAGATGCTGCCTATCGTACCTTAGCCGAGAAAATTCAAGTAGATAATCTATATTTAGAACAGCTATATTCTTTTGGCGATCCTGGCAGAGATCCCCGAGAAAATCCTGATAGTTTCGGAGTCAGATATTTATCTGTTAGTTACTTTGCTTTAGTAAGATATGAAGCAGCAAAAATTATCAATAAAAAGAATTATGATATTTCTTGGTATAAAGTAACTGAAATTCCCCCCCTAGCTTTTGATCATGATGAAATTCTTAACTATGGCTGGAATCGACTAAAAAATAAGCTGCAATATAGTCCCATTGCTTTTGATGTCTTACCACCAGAGTTTACTTTAAACGAAGTTTATCAACTCTACTGCACAATTTTAGGCGAACATTTCTCTGACTATTCTAATTTTCGTTCTCGCTTATTAAAGCTAGGATTTTTGTCAGATACAGGGAAAAAAGTATGCCGTGGTGCTGGTCGTCCAGCTAGCTTATATAAGTTTGATTCAGAAGCTTTTGCCCCCTTAAAAGATAAACCTTTACTATTTATTTAGTAATTACTATAAGCTAGATTACTTATTATCCAACTTCAAAAAATACTAATCATCAAAAACTATTTAAAAACTTAACGTCTTTGCGCCTTTGCGCGATATAACCAATGAAAATAGCGATCGCCCAACTAAACCCGACTATTGGCGACATTACCAATAATGCCCAGGAGATACTCACTGCTGCTAGAAATGTAGCCCAAGAAAATGTTCGTTTATTACTAACCCCTGAATTATCTCTTTGTGGCTATTCTCCTAGAGATTTGCTGCTCGATCCAGGCTTTGTCGAGTCAATGAATCAAGAATTACAGGCGATCGCATCTCAGCTACCGAAAAATATGGCGGTGTTGATCGGTACAGTGGAAACTAATCCTCATGCAGCTTCTAAAGGACAAAAACCTTTGTATAACAGCATGGCGCTATTGGATGGAGGTAAAGTTAAGCAAGTCTTTCATAAGCGCCTATTGCCCACTTATGATGTCTTTGATGAGGATCGTTATTTTGAACCTGGATATGAAGCCAATTGTTTTACCCTCGATGGCGCAAAGTTTGGCGTAAGTATCTGCGAAGACTTATGGAATGATGAGCGCTTTTGGGGTAAACGCAGCTATGAAGTCAACCCGATAGAAGAGTTGGCGCAAGTAGGCGTAGATGTAATTATTAATCTGTCGGCTTCTCCCTATACGGTAGGCAAGCAGCAACTAAGGGAATCGATCTTGCACCATGCAGCAACTGCTTATCAGAAGCCAATTTTATATGCCAATCAGGTGGGGGGAAATGATGATCTGGTATTTGACGGTAACAGCGTGGCGTTTAACAGTGTAGGGCAAGTAGTCGATCGCGCTCAAGGTTTTGATACGGATTTAATAGTGGTGGAATTAGATGAGTTGCTGTTTCAATCTAAATCCCCTTTGACTAACCTTAATCAGGACAGATCCCCTCTAACTAACCTTAAAAAAGGGGGGGTGGGGATTGATGAAATTAATGAAGAGATATATAGTGCCTTGGTATTGGGGGTAAAAGACTATGCCAGGAAGTGTGGTTTTAGCCAGGCGATCTTAGGTTTGAGTGGCGGAATCGATTCAGCGTTGGTAGCAGCGATCGCATCTGAGGCTTTAGGTGCAGAGAATGTTTTAGGAGTATTGATGCCATCTCCCTATAGTTCTGAACATTCTATCAGTGATGCAGTGGATCTAGTGAATAATTTGGGAATAAGAAGCCAGAAACTGGAAATCAAAGCAGCAATGGAGGCTTATGATCGCCTACTCCAGCCTATGTTTGCGGGGACAGAGTTTGGGATTGCCGAGGAGAATATTCAGTCACGGATACGGGGTAATTTATTAATGGCGATCGCCAATAAGTTTGGTTATCTTTTACTCTCTACGGGGAATAAATCAGAGATGGCAGTTGGCTACTGTACCCTATACGGCGATATGAATGGCGGGTTGGCAGTAATTGCTGATGTCCCAAAAACCAGAGTATTTAAACTGTGTCGCTGGTTGAATCGTCAACAGGAAATTATTCCTGCCAATATCATTACTAAACCGCCAAGTGCTGAGTTAAAACCAGGGCAAAAAGATGCGGATTCCTTGCCCGACTATGAAATCTTAGATGATATACTTGATCGCCTGATTTGTCAGCATCAATCCTCAGCAGAAATAATTGCAAGTGGACACGATCGCTCCATAGTGAGTAAAGTAAGGGCGTTAGTTACTCGTGCTGAATTTAAACGCCGTCAAGCACCACCAGGCATTAAGATCACTGATCGCGCCTTTGGCACTGGCTGGCGGATGCCGATCGCCAAAAGATTGCCTCTTATATGAACTATCAAAAATCATTAATTAATCGACAAAAGCTAACTCCTTATCTATTTTTGTTGCCAGCGATCGCTTTATTAGGATTAACAGTATTCTTCCCCGCACTCCAGGCATTTGCCCTCAGTTTTACCCGCTATGAATACGATATTACCCAGCCTCCAGAATGGATCGGCATCGCTAACTTTCAACGACTTTGGCAAGATGAAGTTTTCTGGCAAACGATTAAAAATACCCTGCTGTATTTAATTGGTGTAGTGCCAATTTTAATCATTGCACCTTTAGGCTTGGCGATTATGGTTAATCAGAAACTGCGGGGGATTAATTGGTTTCGTACCGCCTTTTATACACCTGTCGTAATTTCGATGGTGGTGGCAGGAATTGCCTGGAAAGCTGTTTATACCCAGAATGGCTTATTAAATCAATTTTTAAAACAATTAGGATTGACCGAAGGTATACCCTGGTTAACCGATCCTCAGCTAGTTCTTTGGAGTGTCATGCTAGTCACAATCTGGAAGGGATTAGGTTACTATATGGTAATTTATTTAGCTGGCTTACAGTCAATTTCTCCTGAGCTTTATGAAGCGGCGGCGATCGACGGTTCGGATAGCTGGCAAAAGCATCTAGATATTACTCTTCCTCTGATGCGTCCTTATTTATTTTTAGTCGGCGTAATCTCGGCAATTTCGGCAACTAAAGTCTTTGAAGAAATATTTATTATGACTCAAGGAGGCCCTGGCAATAGCTCAAAAACCGTTGTTTATTATCTTTATGAACGAGCATTTCAGGATTTAGATATCAGTTATGCCTGCACCATTGGTTTAGTTCTGTTTTTAGGTATTTTAGGACTTTCCATTATCAATTTGAAGTTGACGGCAGAGAGTAATCGATAGATAAAAATGGGGATAGGACAAGGCATTGCCTTGCCCGTACTAGAATGAAGATAAAAATTATTGTAGTTTGCTGCTGTTTAATATTGTTGTTTGGTTGTAATGCTCCCCCTGAAAAGAAAAACTTGTTTTCAGCAGAAGTTACGCGGGTAGTTAGTGGTCAAGCAGTAGAAGTACGATTGACGGGTACGTCTGAGGTGGTCAAGCTGAGGATTGAAGGTATTGATGCTCCCGACTGGCGACAGTCTCCTTGGGGAGAAACAGCCAAGCAAAAGCTGACCGAATTAGTTCTGGGAAAACCAATCAAAATTGAGACAGAAAATCTGGTACAGGATTACCCTTTTGGTATGCTCCGCGATCGCTATAATCGGATTCAAGGGCATCTTTGGCAAGATAAAACTTTAGTCAGTCAAGAGTTAATTAAATCAGGATGTGTGCTAGTAAACGATAGATCTCCCCATTCCTATAGTAAGCTGCTTATGGAGTCACAAGAATATGCACGCTTACTGGGTTACGGAATTTGGAATCCCCAGCAGGCAATGCGCTACACTCCTAGTCAATTTCGTTCAATGAATAAACCATGACTCAACCTGCCGCTGAACAACTACAGATTTTTCTCGATGTCGCTACCGCCTCAGTTATGGCTGCGGGAGCAGTTTTGAAAGAACGCTGGGGTAAATTAAATAATATTCAAGAAAAAGGTCGTCCAGGCGATTTAGTCACCGAAGCAGACAAGCTAGCAGAGGCAGAAGTTCTTAAAGTTTTGAAGCGTCATCTTCCTGAACACCAAATTTTGGCAGAAGAATCGGGAGCATTGGGTAATACTGATAGTGAATATCTCTGGGCGATCGACCCTTTAGACGGTACTACAAATTACGCCCATGGCTTACCCTTAGCAGCAACCTCTGTTGGCTTAATGATTAATGGTATCCCCTCAGTGGGTGCAGTATATAATCCTTTTAGCGACGAGCTATTTCAGGCAGCAACAGGGTTGGGAGCCACCTGTAATCGTCGTCCGATTAAAGTTTCAGCAACTAACGAATTAAGCAAAAGCCTTTTGATTACTGGATTTGCCTATGATCGACGGGAAACAAAAGATAATAATTATGCAGAGTTTTGTCATCTCACTCATTTAACTCAAGGAGTGCGTCGCTTGGGATGCGCTTCCATGGATCTAGCTGGAGTAGCCTGCGGTAGACTAGACGGGTATTGGGAACGAGGAATTCAACCCTGGGATATGGCAGCAGGAATCGTCATTTTACGGGAAGCAGGAGGTAAAGTAACTGCATATGATGGCAGTCCTCTAGACATTGCTTCTGGTCGGATCTTAGCAACTAATGGCTTGATTCATGGCGAATTGAGTAAAGCACTTGGTGAAACTCCTGCTTTAAAACAATGGCAGTAGTAATCAAGTGACTTTCGTAAAGAATCTAGATGTTGTACTGGCTCAAGCAGATTAATCAGTATTTTCTAGTGTTTTGTTACTAAGTAGGGCGATCTGACTAATTCTAAAATCAAGGCTGCGATCGCTGTTGAGGTAAGCTGGATTAATCCCACATCTGCGGTATTGAATAATCCCTCTCTGACACTCAAATAAGCGGAAATGATGTCGGTAAAATCAATCACCACGCAAGCAATCAACAGCATCTTGACTTGGGTTTTGTCTGCCAACACAACTAATAACGCCAGCACCATATCTCTAATTGCCCAGGCGCGGATAGCATAAGGCATTTGAGGATTAGAGGCTAAAGATATTCCTGTTTCTGCCATGAATATATGAGGTGCTGCGTAGCCAAAGATACTCAAACCAAAGCGAATCAGACACATCAAGCCGATTAACAACGCCACATACCAAACTTGATTTTTCATACTCACTACTCCCAGTATTTCAATTAAACTTAGCTAGACCTTAAATTCTTTTAGTTACTAAAGTAAAGTAGCTACTTTTTAGTAAGCTAGGAACTATAACTAAAGCATTAGAACTATGGCAGGGCTTGAATATGTTCCTTTAGAAAAGCTGCTCCATCAAATTTCAGGGCGCTGGACGATGTATATTTTATGGATTTTAGACACTAACGGTAAACTTCGTTTTGGAGAATTAAAGCGCAAAGTCGAAGGAATCTCTACTAAGGTTTTAACCGAAAGATTAAGAATGCTCGAACAGGCTGGGATTATTCATCGTCACTACGAAGCAGAAATTCCCCCCAAAGTCAGCTATGAACTAACTGAGCAAGGGAAAGAATTATCTGAGCCACTATATCAGCTTTGTGAATTGGCTACTCGCTGGTATGGAGATGAACATAATTAGTTCATGTAATGGATTCTAATATGCAATTACATGGCGATCGCGCCAAAATTTACCACTTTCATCTCGACTAGCTTCAGTTGCCAACCAAATTGCCGTATCTGCTCCCTCTTGGGGCGATCGCGGTGCGGCAGTTCTTCGCATGTCAGTTTTTACCCAACCAGGACACACGGCATTGACAACGATTCCCTTAGGTTCCAAAGATTGTGCCAACATAATTGTCGCACCATTTAAGGCTAACTTAGAGAGACAGTAGCTTGGAGCAGTGGTGGTTAAGCCATTTAATGCCCCCATGCCACTAGAAATGTTAATCACTCTCGGATCGGCAGATTGCTCTAGTAGCGGCAATAATGCTTGTACCGTCAAAATTGTGCCAAAAGCATTGGTATTCATCCCCAAAGCTAGTAAATCGCGAGGGGCAGTAAAAATGTTAACGTCACTGTCGGGATAAATTCCCGCATTGTTCACCAATACATCAAGTCTCTCGATATGTTGCTTTAAAGTCGCTGTGGCTTGTTCGATAGAGCGATCGCTACTGATATCTAATTCTAGAGGAATAGTTGTGGCTCCTAGTTTTGCTGCTGCTGCTTGGGCTTGATCTAAGGAGCGGGCTGTTACGATTAACTGATATCCTTTAGCCTGTAAACCTTGAGCGATCGCTAACCCAATTCCACGATTCCCCCCTGTGACTAAGGCTATTTTGCTATTTTTTTGATTCATAATTAATCTAAAATTTAAGTCTTTTAAGCTAAGTTACCAGGGGATGATGCCATCTTCATTGAAAAAACCGCCACTGGGTTGATCTTCGGCTAGAGTTGCCAACTTGAGAATAATCCGAATTCCGTCTTCAATTGTTCTTGGCGCAGCATCAGTTCCCATATCAGTTTTTACCCAACCAGGGCATACAGAGTTGACCTTGATCGGCGTATCAACAAGTTGTTTTGCTAGTTGAACAGTAAAAGACTAAAAGCTAAGAGCTTTTAAAGATAATTATGGACAAATTGAAAAGTCTGTTGATTTTCATCCGCTCGGCACAACATCGCAGTTTTTCCGAAGCAGCTAGGCAATTAAGTATGTCTCCTTCTGCCGTCAGTCGTGCAGTGTCGCGGCTAGAAGATGATTTAGGCAGTCGTCTATTACAACGTACAACCCGCAGCCTAACCCTGACAGAAGAAGGTGCGAAATTCTATGGTCGTTGTCAACAAATTCTGGCTGAGTTAGAAGAAGCGGAAGCAGAAATTAAACAAGCCCAATCTTCGCCAACAGGAATACTACGTCTCAATTTCTCGATCGCTCTAGGGAAAAAGTATATTGCCCCGAAATTACCAGATTTTGCAGCTCAATATCCTGATTTAAAACTGGAAGTTTTCTTTAGCGATCGCTTGACCGATCTAATCGAAAGTGGTATTGATGCTACAGTTCGTGTGGGGATGGGGAGCGATAGTAGTTTAATTCTGCAACCCTTAGCAACTTTCAGCCTAATTACCTGTGCGGCACCCAATTATCTCAAGTTAGCGGGTATACCCAAGACACCTGATGAATTGGCAAATCATCTATGCATCAACTTTATTTATCCTCAAACGGGCAAAGAATTTACTTGGAAGTTTAACCAAAATGGAGAGGAAGTTGCTTTACCTGTCTCTAGTTACCTGCAATTTGATTATGCCGAAGCCATTTTAGAAGCAGGTGTAAACAATGGCGGTATTATCCAAGCTCCTCCACAAGAAGAAATAAAATAGCTACCTGACCAAAGAGCATCTTTCCAATAGAATCTAGAAAATCTTTCTGGAAATTCTTTTTTTAAATAGCGACTGCTGACAGTCTTAAGATTGTTAACTAA
>JAAUOU010000137.1 GCA_012034765.1 Pleurocapsaceae cyanobacterium CSU_1_1
GAGGCTTATTACCAAAATAAATGAGTTTGATTGTTTAAGATATTTGGTCTATTGTTGTGATGAGTTTTACCTCTCTTCTGCCTAGAATGACAGAAGAGAGGTAAAACAATCTCTCAAAAAATTAAGATTAGCTAGCCGTAGTCATTCCAGAAAGAAAAAGCGTGCGGAATGCACCGCGCCACAAGCTCTTGAGGCGACCTCAAGAGAATGGCGCGGTTCTAATGGCAGAGAAAAAGCTAGGCAAAATTTAGTCAGAGTGCATGAAAAAATAACCAATCGTCGTCGTGATTGGTTTTGGAAACTTGCTCATGAATTAACAGACAAATACGACTATCTTTTCTTTGAGACACTGAGTCTAAAAGGAATGAAACGATTGTGGGGCAGAAAAATTAGTGATCTGGCTTTTGCCGAATTTCTCAAGATTTTAGACTTTGTAGCCACTAAAAAAGGGAAAGTGGTTAGCTATATAGATCGCTGGTATCCAAGCAGTAAAGAATGCTCCGAATGTCATCACGTTCTAGATAGTTTGCCATTAGATATTCGCTACTGGATTTGTCCAAATCCCGCTTGCAATGCGCGACATGGACGAGATGAAAATGCCAGCAAAAATATTAAGAGGGCAGGATCTCTGTCCTTGGGGTTAAATGGTGTAA
This sequence comes from Pleurocapsaceae cyanobacterium CSU_1_1, assembly GCA_012034765.1. Taxonomy (GTDB): domain Bacteria; phylum Cyanobacteriota; class Cyanobacteriia; order Cyanobacteriales; family Xenococcaceae; genus Waterburya. The sequence continues at coordinate 654 of JAAUOU010000137.1, forward strand.
GACAGTCTCAGACTGCAACTGTTGCTCGAACCCTGAATCCCCCTAATTTAATTCACGAAGCGTCAGCGTAGTGAATGTATTGGGGGGAGTGGGTCAACATAGGCTGAATCTATTAAAACTATTCCTGGTCGATATCCTCGATTCAAACTTTTTACACCATCTATCAAAGCATGAAGGCATAGCTGTGCGATCGTTTTATTTATAATATGTTTCAACTTGAGATAATACGTTAATAATTAAAAATAAAGCATATTATCAAACTAAGAGCGAAGTAACTGGTGGCGGTTCATAAAATTACTCGGTTTTTAAAGACGTAGCTAAATTGAGCAAAAATTTTGAACAAAGAAAATTCAAAGTAATCTAAAATTCATACTCAACAACTAATTTGACAAGTGCAATGAGCAAATCAGTCGTAATCAATTTAGGTAGCGGGGATTTATACGAGGGGTTTCCTCGTGTTACTGCTCAATTGTGGGCGACTGACTATCTTCGACCAGAGCAATTTGTTGGCAGTCTTCCACCTGCTCCAACTTTAGCCGAACATCATCGAAATTGGCAATTTATCTATCAAGCTCTCTGCGGACGTTTAATTATACATTCGAGAAGCTTAGATGAAGAAGAAGACGAGCTAGAAATTGATGAAGGTGGTATAACTCATGTTTCTGAAGTCAGTTTTGACGAACTATGTCAAAAACTACACGATGGTCTTAATGACTGGCTCAAGTCAGCAGGATTTTTCAACATTGAAAGACAACTGCGATCGCAGTTAAATCCAGGGGAAGAAGTTCGGGTTATTTTTGAAACTAACGACGAACAACTGCGACGCTTACCTTGGTACTGCTGGGATTTCTTTACCGATTATTATTGTTCTGAAGCAGCGGTTGCCAGATCTGAGTATAAACGCATCGAGCAATCTCAGCCAAAAGTCAAGCGCAAAAAAGTCAGAATTTTGGCAGTTTTGGGTAACAGTCAAGGGATCGACCTAGAATCAGAAAGCAAATTTCTACAAAGCTTACCCGATACGGAAAATGTTTTTTTAGTCTGTCCTTCCCGTCAAGAATTTAACCAACAGCTTTGGGATGCTAAGGGTTGGGATTTGCTCTTTTTCGCCGGTCACAGTAAAAGTGAAGGCGAAACAGGGCGAATTTATCTTAACGAAAACCAAACCAACAACAGTCTAACAATCGAACAGCTAGAAGAAGCTCTCAAAGCAGCCATCAAAAATGGTTTGCGTTTGGCTATTTTTAATTCTTGTGATGGTTTGGGATTAGCCAGTGCGATCGGCAAATTGAACCTCCCTCTGATGATAGTCATGCGAGAACCAATTCCCAATCGCGTGGCACAGGAATTTTTCAAGCATTTTCTAGAAGCTTTTGCCATTCAAAGATTGCCTTTATACCCAGCAGTAAGGCAAGCACGCAAACAGCTACAGGGACTGGAAGATGAGTTTCCCAGTGCTTCCTGGTTGCCAGTAATCAGTCAAAATCCAGCAGTCGAACCACCGACCTGGTTACAGTTAGGAGGAATTCCTCCCTGTCCTTATCGGGGTTTATTTGCTTTTAAAGAAGAAGATGCAGAACTTTTTTGCGGACGGTCAGAGTTTGCAGCTAATTTAGCGATGGCAGCTAAAAGCAAACCTTTGGTAGCTGTGGTGGGTGCTTCGGGAAGTGGTAAATCCAGCGTGGTATTTGCAGGATTAGTTCCTTGCTTGCGACAAAATACCAATTTTGACTGGCAGATAGCTTCTTTTCGCCCAGGAAACAGTCCTGTTGAGTCTTTAGCAGCAGCACTTGCCTCTTTGTGGCAGCAAAAAAGAAGTAAACTCAAGGAAGAATCAGATTCCGACCAAGGCATTATGGAATTGGAATTGTTTCTGGAACTTCGACGAGACGAGGGAGCTTTGAGTAAACTCATAAAAAACTCCCTCAAGACATCGCAGACTCGCTTAGTTTTGATTGTCGATCAGTTTGAAGAACTTTATACTCTCTCCTCTGAGTCGGAACGACAGTTATTTTTAAACTTATTGCTCGACGCAGTAAAATCTGTTCCTGCTTTTACTCTCGTTATTACTTTGAGATCAGATTTTTATAGTTATGTTTTAACAGATCGACCTTGGAGCGATGCTTTACAGGGAGCAATTCAGAATCTTGGTTCGATGAGCCGTTCGGAATTACGCTTGGCAATTGAAACACCAGCAGCACGTATGCAGGTCGAACTAGAACAGGGACTGACCGACAAATTAATTGATGATGTGTGGGGAGAAGAAGGAAGTCTACCATTGCTAGAATTCGCTCTAACTCAACTGTGGTCAAAACAGCAAAATGGGTTGCTGACCCATCAAGCTTACTTAGAAATTGGCGGCGTATCCTCGGCACTAGCCAATCATGCTGAGACAGTATACGCCAATCTTTCCGAGACGGAACAAAAGCAGGCACAACAAGTATTCTTACAGTTAGTGCGTTTGGGAGAAGAGACACAAGCTACCCGTCGTCTGGCGACTCGCGATGAAATCAAAACCGAAAACTGGAATTTGATTACACGTTTAGCATCTGCCCGTTTAGTAGTAACCAACCGAAAAGCTGCCAATGGTAAAGAAACAGCCGAAATCGTTCACGAATCGTTAATCAAAAACTGGGGTCGCTTGCAAAATTGGCTGCTATTGGATGGCGATTTTCGTCGCTGGCAAGAACAATTGCGCTCGGTGATCGATCAATGGCAATGGGAAGGGAACAATTCGGGTCAAAACACTTTGTTGGGGGGGAAACCTTTAGTAGATGCATCCAATTGGATGCAAAAACGTTTTCAAGAATTGACAGATTTGGAGCAAAGTTTTATTCAAGCAAGTTTGGAGCAGCGAAACAACAAAATTCAGGCCTCAAAACGCAGTAAATTGCGGGTAATTTTTAGTCTTAGTCTTTGCTCGATTTTAGCTACAGGTTCGATAGCGGTAGCTTGGTGGCAGTGGCAGAAAATAAAAATTGGCGAAATAAATGCTCTGGTCAAGTCTTCAGAAACACTTTTAGCCAATAACGATCGCTTAGACGCGCTGGTAAAAGCGATCGCTGCTAAGGAAAAACTACAAAAATTAGGTAACGCAGACATCCTCCTGAAGAAGCAGGTAGAATCTGCTTTACGACAGTCAATTTATAAAGCGATCGAGTCCAACAGCTTATCGAGTCATAAAGGAGCGGTTTGGGGAGTAGCCTTTAGTCCCGATGGACAAACTATCGCTTCCACGAGTTGGGACAATACAATCAAACTTTGGAGTCGAGATGGTAAGGAATTAAAGACTTTAACTGGTCACAACAAAGAAGTCTGGTCTGTAGCTTTTAGTCCCGACGGCAAAACCATCGCCTCCGCTAGTGGCGACAATACAGTTAAACTTTGGCAACTTGACGGCAAGTTGATCGAGACTCTTAGAGGTCACACGGCAGGAGTTTGGTCTGTGGCTTTTAGTCCTGACGGTAAGACTCTTGCCTCTGCCAGTTGGGATAAAACAATTAAACTATGGCAAGAAAATGGTACTTTACTCAACACTTTAAGAGGTCACACGGCAGGAGTTAATGCCGTAGCTATCAGTCCCGATGGTAAAACTATTGCCTCTGCCAGTGGCGATCAGACAATCAAACTATGGTCAAAAAATGGTTCTTTGCTTAGGACTTTTAAAGGACATGATGATGATGTATGGGGAATTAGCTTTAGTCCTGATGGTGAAACTCTTGCTTCGGCTAGTGGCGATAAGACAATTAAACTATGGTCAAAAAATGGTTCTTTGCTCGCAACTTTTGAAGGACATGACGATCAAGTGCGGGGAGTCAGCTTTAGCCCCGATGGTAAAACTCTTGCCTCGACCAGTGACGATCAGACGATCAAACTATGGCAACGAAATAAAACTCTGCTGACTACTCTTGGTAGTCATAGTGCGGGAGTTAACGGGGTAGCTTTTAGTCCAGACGGGCAACTTGTTGCCTCGGCAGCTTGGGACAAGACGGTAAAGCTGTGGAGTGACAATGGTACTTTATTAAAAACAATGTCTGGTCATAGAGCAGCAGTTAATGCCGTAGCCTTTAGTCCCGATGGAAGAACTGTGGCGTCTGCTAGTGCCGACACTACTGTTAAGCTTTGGAATTTGGATGGCAAAAAAATTGAAACTCTTAACGCTCATGGCGATCGCATCTACGCATTAGCATTTAGTCCTGACGGTCAAATGCTCGCGACTGCTAGTGCTGACAATACAGTTAAACTTTGGAATCGAGACGGAACTTTTTATTAAAACCCTTAAAGGTCATAACGGGGCGGTTTGGTCTGTATCTTTTTCTCCTAACGGTCAAATGTTCGCGACTGCTAGTGCTGACAATACAATTAAACTTTGGAATCGAGACGGAACTTTGCTAACAACTCTTGATACTCATGATTCGACGGTTAATGCCATCGCTTATAGCCCTGATGGAAACAAGCTTGCTTCGGCAAGTGAAGATAAAACTGTAATTATATGGGATTTAGGTTTAGTTCTTCCTTTAGATGGAGTATTAGCATACAGTTGCGATTGGGTACAGCATTACTTGCAGAATAATGCTAACGTAAGCCAAAAGGAGCGCGCACTTTGTGAGAAGAGCAAAAATCTTGATTAGTAAAGTAAGCGAGTTGCCGTAAATTGGGGAGTTCGAGCCTAAAATATGTTAAAAAATCTAAGATCTAGTCAAAAATCTGCTTTTTTATTAGTTTGTATTTTAGTGGCAAATTTGATCGTATTTGGTGTTTCTTTAAGTATTATTCTACAGCAAAATAGCAGAAATCAAATTGCCTCAAAAGCGATTACGATGATGGAAATGATTAACTCTAATCGAGAATATACAATAGCTCATGTTCAGCCAGAATTAATCGATCAATTACAAGTCGAGTTTCTACCAGAAGCCATACCCAATTTTGCTGCGCGGGAAACTTTTGAGAATTTACGTCAAAAATCAAATTATCGCGATTTTTTTTTAAAGATGCCACGCTCGAACCTCTCAATCCTCGCGACAAAGCTGATGATTTTGAAACAGGAATAATAGAAGATTTTAAAAAACACCAACAAATTCGAGAATTAAGAGGATTTCGTTCTACTTCCAAGAAAAATCTTTTTTATCTGGCTCGTCCGATTAAAGTGTATCAGCCAACATGCCTTGCGTGTCACGGCGAGCCAAGTGCTGCGCCTCCAAGTTTAGTCGAGCGATATGGAAGTTCCTCTGGATTTAGATGGAAGCTTAACGAAATTGTCGGCATGGAAATTGTTTCTATTCCAGTAGACTATTTTGCAAAAGAGTCTCGTCAATTATTTTTGGCGATCGCAGGAGTTGCGGGAGCGATCTTTTTTTCTTTTTTCTGCCGTTATCGATTTGGCTTTTGTGGCAATTTAGATAGATTAACCAATAAAAACAAATCGGTGGAACTTGAGTTTTAAAAAAAACGATTGATTTTCGCGGCAGTGTTGCAAAAGTTTAAACAATATCGGCGTTGCTGAATTGAATATCTTTTTAAATCGGCGATCGCTACCTTTGAAGTAACGTCGCTGATGATTTCATGCCGCCTACTCGCCAAACTCGACCAGGCCGAAAGATCCAATTTATTTAGTGGTGTACCCTGGAAAGATCCCGCTCATCCATGTAGAGGAAGTGTCCTATGGCAGTCCTGGCGGTCTTACCAGTGTCTTGCCGCGTTAGGATCATCTCGCCGCAAACAATTTATACCAAAAACGATTGCGTAGCTAGCCGAAGGCATCGCGGGATTCATGCAAGAGGTCTATTGTAATAATGCCTTGAAGTTTAAGAAACGATATACTTTGTAGTAATATAGCTAATAACACTCGTCGGGAGAGAGTATAATGATTACCCTACCTGGAGTTGCCATCCACAGCCAAATCTATGAAAGTTCGGCTTCTCTGGTGTATCGGGGTATTAGAGAGCAGGGTAATAGTGCAGTTGTCGCTAAAGTTCTCAAGCAAGATTATCCCTCTGTTGGGGAATTAACTCGCTACAGGCAGGAATATGAAATTACTAGTTCTCTCAAGATCGACGGCGTAGTTAAGGCATACAGCCAGCAGGACTATCAGCGCACGCTCGTCATTCTTCTAGAAGACTTTGGCGGTGAGTCTTTAGAACGCTTGCAGCAGCAGCAATCGGACTTCTACCCCATGCCCTTATCCAATTTTCTTGGACTGGCGATCGCCATTACTGACATCCTAGGCAAAATCCATGCCGCTAATGTGATTCATAAAGATATCAATCCTAGCAACATCGTCCTGAATCTTGATACTGGCGTGGTCAAAATGATTGATTTTGGAATTGCCACCCGCTTCAGCCGCACTAATCCAACGTTTAAAAGTATCCATCTTCTAGAAGGAACCCTGGCCTATCTGTCACCAGAGCAAACCGGACGTATGAACCGGATGCTTGACTACCGCAGCGATTTTTACTCGCTGGGCGCAACATTTTACGAACTTTTGACCGGACAGTTACCGTTTCCTACCAGCGACATTCTAGAGCTAGTTCATTGCCATATTGCTAAACCGCCCGTTCCCCCGCACGAACTTAATTCTACAATTCCTAAACCTGTTTCAGACACAATTTTGAAACTGATGGCGAAAAATGCCGAGGATCGCTATCAAAGTGCCTGGGGCATCAAAGCGGATTTAGAACGCTGCGCGGGGCAATTAGCAGAAATTGGTCAAATTAACTCCTTCCAATTAGGTCTGCAAGATGTTTCCGAGCAGTTTCAAATTCCCCAAAAACTGTATGGACGAGAGGCGGAGATTGAAGCATTATTGGCAGCGTTTGACAGAGTAGCTGGAAGGGAGAATGCAGAGAATTCTCAACAATTCAACGTCGAAATGATGCTGGTTTCTGGTTACGCTGGCATTGGCAAATCAGCATTGGTGCAGGAACTATACAAACCCATCACGGCAAAGCACGGCTATTTTGTCTGGGGTAAGTTTGACCAATTCGATCGCAACATTCCCTACAGCGCGATCGTCGATGCCCTGCAAAAATTGGTACAGCAACTACTGGGGGAACCAGATGAGCAAATACAACAGTGGCGATCGCGTCTGCTGACGGCATTGGGAAGCAATGGACAAATTATAATTGATGTCATTCCCGAAGTTGAATTAATTATTGGCAAGCAGCCACCCGTACCCCAAGTTGGAGCAACCCAAGCTCAAAATCGCTTCAATCTAACGTTTCAAAAGTTTGTACGGGTGTTTTGTTCACAAGAACATCCTTTGGTAATTTTCTTAGACGACCTACAGTGGATCGACTCAGCCACACTGAAGTTAATCGAGTTAATATCACTCGACGAGCAAACCCAGTATCTATTTTTGATTGGAGCCTACCGAGATCATGAAGTGACTCCAACGCATCCATTGATATTGACGCTCTTAGAACTCAGAAAACAAGGAGCAGTACTTCAGGATATCGCCTTAGCACCCTTAACGCCCGAACCGTTGAGTCAATTGATTGCCGAGACGCTACATTGTGATATTGACAACGTTTGTTCTCTAGCCCAATTAGTATTACGTAAAACTGAGGGTAATCCCTTCTATGTCAATGAATTTTTGCGAATGCTTTATAGCGAAAATCTATTGACCTTTGATACGAAACAGTTGAGTTGGCAGTGGGACATTGCTCAGATTGAAGCCCAAGATATTGCTGATAATGTAGTGGAGTTGCTGCTTTTAAAGCTTAAGAAACTGCCAGAAGAAATACGGCAAATACTTCGTTTAGCCGCTTGTGTTGGCTCTGAATTTAATTTAGAAACTTTAGCGATCGCCGAAGGTGAAAAATTGCCGAAAGCAATTTCTCTAGATTTACTAGCAGCAATCCAAGCTGGATTAATTCAACCTCTATCTGAATTAGACGAAAATTTGCTAGTCCAAGACTACAAGTTTTCACACGATCGCGTCCAGCAAGCTGCTTATGCCTTAATTGATGAGTTCCAGAAACAAGTTGTTCATCTTCAAATCGGTCGCAATTTACTGGAAAAGACTTCACTCCAGCAGCGATCAGAGCGACTGTTTGCCATTGTGGATCATCTCAATCGGGGAATTGAACTGGTTTGCGATCGAGCAGAACGAAATGAAATTGCTCAACTGAATTTACAGGTAGGTCACAAAGCAAAGGCAGCAACGGCTTATGAAGCAGCTCTTAAGTATTTTAAAACAGGGCTGGAACTCCTAGATACAGACAGTTGGCTCAGCGAGTATGACCTAACCTTGGCACTATACTCCCAAGCAGCAGGAGCAGCGTATCTTCACGGTTGCTTTGATGAGATGGAACAATTCGTAAAAGTGGTACTCAACAATGCGAAGACAGCGATCAACAAAGTGCAGGTTTACGATAGCAAAATTCAAGCGTTTTTGTCACAGGGCAAGCTAAAAGAAGCACTTAAAACTGGACTGGAAGTATTGAAGCTTTTGGGAGTAACTTTAATAGAAACCCCAAGTCAGTTAGATGTTCAAAGAGAATTGGAAGAAACGTCTTCCCTATTAGCTGAACGAGAAATCGAAGACTTAATTAATTTACCAGAGATGACTGCACCAGAACCGCTAGCAGCAATGTCTATCTTAGGGAATATTGGGGCTGCTGCATTTATGGTATCACCAGCACTAATGATCCTGATTATGTGTAAAATGGTAAATTTATCGATCAACTACGGCAATGCTACCTGGTCACCACGCGGTTATGCTTCCTACGGATTTATTCTATGTGGAATTGTTCAAGATATTGAACTTGGCTATAAGTTTGGCAAATTGGCTCTGGGCTTGGCAGAACAATTGAATACCAAAAAAGGGAATGCTGTAGCACTGGCGGTATTTGGTATCAGCATCATGCACTGGAAGGTACATTTTAGGGAGACGATACCAATTCTGGTTGATGCTTATCAAAGCGGTGTGGAAACCGGAGAATTTGAACACGCAGGGGCAACGCATCTTAAAATGAGCGATTTTAGGAAATTAATCAAAAAGTTAAGAAAGACCAGAGGTAGTATTACGAACCTCGTAATAATTACATAAGCTTCAGAAATCTTTCACTTAATTTAGTT
>JAAUOU010000027.1 GCA_012034765.1 Pleurocapsaceae cyanobacterium CSU_1_1
TTGGGGCATTAGGGGATTGGGGCTTAATCATTTCCCTAAATCCCTAAATCCCTAAATCCCTAAACGAGAAGTATTGGAGCGAATTTAATTTAACAGTTAATTGTATATTTTTGAGATGATTATTGTCCGTGCTGTGTTCCTTACATCAGAATAATGATTGATAGTTTTCAGGTTAAGCAACAGGCGAGAAAAATTGGCTTTCATTTAGTAGGTATATCAGCAGTAGATAACCATCAAGATGATGCACAAAAGCATCTAAATAACTGGTTGAACTCTGGCTATCAGGCTGACATGGCGTGGATGACCAACCCAGCAAGAGCGGACATTCAGGCTTATCTGCCTCAAGTGCAGTCGGTAATCTCGGTGGCGTTAAATTACTATACTCCCCATCAACATTCCCAGCAGCCTGGGATCGGTAAAATTTCTCGCTATGGTTGGGGCAGAGACTATCATAAAGTTATGGGTAAAAAGCTGAAGGCTTTATCTAACTGGTTGCGATCGCAGGATGAATCGATTATTACTCGGTATGCAGTGGATACTGCGCCAATTCAAGATAAGGTTTGGGCGCAGCGCGCAGGGTTGGGCTGGATTGCTAAAAACGGGAACGTAATTACTAGAAAATATGGTAGTTGGGTATTTTTAGGCGAAGTTTTAACCAACTTGTCCCTGAGTGCCGATCGTGTTCACACTAGTCATTGTGGCAGCTGTACGCGCTGCTTAGAAGCTTGTCCGACAGGGGCGATTACTCAGCCTTATGTTGTCGATGCTAACCGCTGTATTGCTTATCACACCATCGAAAATCGCGACCCAGAATTACCGCCTAATATTGCCGCTCATCTATCAGGTTGGGTAGCAGGATGTGATATTTGTCAGGATGTTTGCCCCTGGAATCAACGTTTTGCTCAAGAGACAGACGTTGATGATTTTCAGCCTTATCCTAGTAATCTCCAGCCACAGTTAAGTAAATTAGCCAAGCTGGATCGAATAGAGTGGGATCGGCAATTTCCCGCTTCTGCCCTGAGAAGAATTAAGCCTGATATGTGGCGACGTAATGCTCGTGCTAATCTTAATGAAGACAAGTAATGGTGGTTATAATACAAGTATAAAGATTTCAATTATTTATTATTACTTTAATTTTTTAGTATTTTATTTATATATTTAATCAACCTTATGACTGCGAAGGTAATCTTATTTGACTTTGACGGTACTATTGCTGACACTTATCAGGCGATCGCTAAAATCACCAATCAGCTATCAACTGAATTTGGCTATAAAGCATTAAACCAAGAAGAACTAGTATTAATCAAAAATTTAAGCTCGCGAGAAATAGTTAGGCGTTCAGAAATATCTATATTTAAGCTACCTTTTTTAGTCAGAAGAGTTCGCGCAGAATTAAGTAAAGAAATTGCTGAATTAGAACCGATAGAAGGTATTACTCAGGTTTTATTGGAGTTAAAAACCCAAGGCTATATTTTAGGAATTGTTACCTCTAATAATAAAGAAAACGTCGATATATTTCTGACAAAAAATCAGTTAGACAAATTGTTTAGCTATATATATTCTAGTACAACGATCTTTGGCAAACATCGAGTACTTAACCAAGTAATTAAAGAACGTCAAATCGATAAATCTGACATAATTTATATTGGAGATGAAACTAGAGATATTAGATCGGCAAGAAAAAGCCTGATTGCAGTAGCTGCGGTTAGTTGGGGATTTAATGCAGCCGAAATTTTGCAAGCGCATCAGCCAGATTACCTAGTGTCCGAACCCTTAGAATTGCTCGAAGCGATCGCTCATTGGCAGCCTTATCAATCTACAGTCACTTCTTAAACCGTGAAGCTCTAAGCTTTAAGCTGTAAACGAAGTTGATAAACCAATTCAGAATCAAAATCAAAATCAATGGTAAATGGTCATCCTGAATACTTATTGTTTGCTCAACATGGATGGGCTGATACGGGCAATAATATTGGCAGACTAGTCACAGCAGCAGTCGATCACCAGACTAAAGTAATTGTACCCAGTTTGGGATTAATGAAGACTTTTATTCGTCTTGAACCTTTGGTTAGGCGGTTAGAACAGATTGCCACCGAAGCGATCGCCACTCATCCCCATACACCAATTAAAATAGTCGGGCATTCGATGGGAGGCTTAATGTGGTTAGAGGTATTAGAACGTAATCCTCAATGGTGGACTCAAATTCACTCTTTTATTCTGTTGGGTTCTCCTGTGGGGGGTTCTCATCTGGCACGAATGATCGATCCTTTAAGTCTTGGCATTGGTACAGCAGGAGACTTGGGAAAAAATCGCCGCAGGATAGCGGAAAAAGTTGCCCAGCACATTCCCACCCTGTCTGTAGCTAGCGATTTAGGCATGGGTACAGATGGTTTAGTTACGGTAGAAAATACTAAGTTTGACTATGCTAACTGGTTACTTGTATCTGATATTACTCATAATGCTATGCGATATCGAACCGAAATGCTGCCGATTATGCAGGATTTTTGGGCAAATCCCCAACTAGGTTTAGCACCAGAAGCCACCTTGACAAATCAGTTGATTCAACGTTTGCGGAATGTACCAGGAATGACTGATACGGACTATCGTGATTTTGCGCGATCGCGCATCATTGCCCGTTTGCCTGGGGATCTGACTCTGCATACATGGAACTCTTTGGGGGTTGCTCACGTTTATCTTTGTCAACAACAGCAATGTCTCTATGCAGGATATGTGGGTTTATTTCATGTTCAGGCTCTGCGTCAAGCAATTAGGGCAATCCAAAACAGTGCATTACAATCTCGATAAACTTTTTTCTAACAATTACTTGACAAACTTATGGATTAAGTTGCTATACTAAATTCTGTTGCGAAACGTTGGGGTGTCGCCAAGCGGTAAGGCATCGGTTTTTGGTATCGACATTCCTAGGTTCGAATCCTAGCACCCCAGTTTTAAACTTAAACATTATTCCCAGTTGTATTTATAGACTGGCTGTCTTGATTGACCTAAGCTAAGATTGCGCTAGGTCTTTCTCATGTTCAGCCTATGTTGTCTGCTAATTTCGGTGGGTATCGCTACAAATTTACTGCCACACTAACGATTATTTTAATCATGCTAGACAGTAATAGTACTGTTCAGGCACAAATAGTGGGCGACAATACAGCCAAGACTCAAGTGCAGACTGATCGGGGTGTTTCCGTCATTACAGGTGGGATTCAGTCTGGCAAGAATCTGTTTCATAGTTTTGAGCAATTTTCGGTAGTCACTGGTGGGGTGGCTAACTTCGATCACGCTTTAGAGGTTGAGAATATTTTTAGTCGGGTTACTGGAGGCGCAGTTTCTGAGCTTGATGGTTTGATTCAAACTCAAGGGGATACTAGTTTGTTCTTGCTCAATCCTGCGGGAGTAGTTTTTGGGGCAAATGCTCAACTAGATCTTGGCGGTTCTTTGATTGTCAGTACAGGCGATCGCCTAATTTTGCCGACGGGACAGAATTTAGTGCGACTGCACCAGAAGGTGAGTCGCTATTAACCATTAGCGCTCCTATCGGGCTGCAATACGGCAATGGGGGAACGATTGAAGTCCTACCTAATAGTAATCGTACCTCTACTAGTCCTGGTTTAAACCTTAAGCCTGGCAACACTTTAGCTTTATTAGGTGGAGATGTATTCATCAGCCGCAACACTCTTAATGTTGTTAATAGTAATCTCGAAATCGCTGGAGTGGAATCAGGAGAAATCGCACTACACCCAGATGAGCGTGGTTGGCAGTTTGACTATCAGCCTGGTGTAAAGTTCGCTAATATCGACTTAAGTGATCGCGCTTTAATTAATAGTAGTGGAAAAGTTAACTTTCAGGGTAAGACGATTAATTTCTCTACAGGTTCAGGGATACTAGACTTTAATCAACTCCGTCAAACAAAAAGCAGGATCAATCTCCAAGCTTCAGAATCGATCAATTTGGATGCTGGCTTGTTGATAACTCAAGTCGGCTTACGCAGTGGCTTAAACGAGGAAGCGATCGCTGATGTGGGAGGAGATATTATCATCGCAGCACCTCAAGTTTTGGTCAGCAATGGCGCAATAGTTTCTGCGGGAACTCTTAGTAAGGGAGCAGGGGGAAGTATTACAATCGATGCTTCAGGGGAGGTGAGATTATTTAGTGATGGAGATAATAATCCTGCTATCATTAGCACCTCGACTGGAGGAACTGGTTCAGGAGGGCAAATTGGCATCAATACAGGAAAGCTGGTAATTGAAGACGGTAGCCAGATTCAGGCTTTAGGAGGAGCAGGTTCAGGAGGAACTATTACCGTTAATGCCCAAGAGTCTGTCGCTCTTTCTGGTCAAGGTATCTTGCGATCGCAAGATAAGAACGGAAATATTTCGGAAACTCAACTAGCAAGTGGCTTCTCTGCCTCATCAGGTGTTGCTGGTTTACCATTAGAACGTCAGCCCAAAGGAAACAGCGGGAGTTTGATGATTAAGACACCCCAGTTAACTATCGAGCAAGCTGCACAAATATCTGTAAGTAACTATGGATTGACTAATGCAGGGGATATTGAAATTGTTACTTCTAAGCTAAATTTGGATACTAAAGGGGAAATTGTGGCAAATACCGGTTCGGGGGAAGGTGGATCGATTAATATCTTGGCAGATCGCTTAGTGATTCTCGACCATGGTGGGTCGATTTCTACCACCGCAGCCCAAAATGGTAATGGGGGAAATATTACTCTCAGAACGGAAAATTTGGCGCTGTTAAATTTTAATCGCATCAGTGCTGATGCTAATCAAGGCAATGGTGGTAATGTTTCTATTGATACTCAAGGATTATTTATTGACCCCAGCAGTCGCATTACTGCTAGTTCGAAAGTTGAGCAAAAACAGGGTAATGTGGCAATTTCTACCCTAGATCTTAATTCTCGTTTAGCCACAGATTATATCGAACAGTCTCCTTTAGTAGCCGAAGAGCAGATTAGCTCTAGTTGTGGTGTCGGCACAGATCTTAACGGCGATCAAATTCGCGATCTTGGACGAGGAGGCATTCCCAATAATCCCTTGGGAGAAACTGCCTATTTAGAAACATTAACTGACTGGGGCGTAGATGAGATCCCTGTTTTTAGTAATGCTAACTCGCACTTGCCCAAACTTGCAGCCAGGAATCGAGTTGATTCAACTCAGCCAAATCAACCGATTGTGGAAATGAATAACTGGGTGTTTAATCAAGGTATTGTTGAGCTAGTTGCTACGACTCCGCAAAATTTGCCTCTCTCCCCCTGTCAAGTTAATCAATTTTAATTGCCAGAAATTGTTTATTTCCCTGGTTAAGCTCAGTAGACATTCGCTTAGAACATCGACAAGTCTATGACGCGATCGCTTTGAAAAAGTCAGATTTAGCTCAAGCAACAATTAAAGAACATTTAATTGCTAGCAAAGCTAGGGTGGTACAGGAATTAAAGATTATTAACAAGGCTGAAATGACCTAAATTTAAATAATACTCAATCCTGTTCAGACAATCAGCAACACCCCATTGGAAACTTCGCCTCAGCAGCATTACAAAATCTTAATCATTGGGTTTCAGTTTTAGCGATCCTGTTGCATAATGAGAGACGGCGCTATAGATAGAGGTTGTAACCAATGACTAAAAAGTCAAACGCTAGATATAGTACCATTGATTAAGATTTTCAACTCGACTTCTACAATGAAATTATCTTTTGTTGAACAAGCAGAACAGGCTAGAAATCTTCTGCTGACTGAGCTACAACACCAAGTTCCCATTAGTTTGCAAGAATTAGAACTAAAAAGCGTTGATAACCAGCTATCTCATCGCAGCCTTAAAGAAGCAGCTTGGCGGTTAGTGGAAGAGGGAAAAGCTCAATTCAATTCTACCTGGGACTTGGAAATTTTGTAAATCTCTGGTGTAATACGGATAAATAACTACTTAAGACGTACTATCTAAAAAGGTATGTCTTTTTTAGTGCCAATTTTATTGTTAAATTTCCAATTTTATTAGGCGATCGCGTATCACATATGTTGCAAAGACAACAGAGGCAGCAGAGACAACATAATCCTTTTGGCAGTCAAGGAGATAAACCAGGAGATAATCGTCAATCTTTTCAGGTTGATCGAGATCGCATTCTTTATTCTTCAGCTTTCCGTCGCCTAGCACAAATTACTCAAGTTTTAACGGCGCAAGAGGGTCATGTATTTCATAATCGTCTAACTCACTCCTTAAAAGTGGCTCAAGTGGCTCGCAGGTTAGCCGAAAGATTGCTAGCAGAACAGCCGAAGGTAGCTGAGGCTATTGGTGGAGTAGATCCAGATGTAGTTGAGGCTGCTGCTTTGGCTCATGATTTGGGTCATCCTCCCTTTGGTCATATCGCCGAGGAAGAGCTAGACACTTGCGCCAGACAAGCAGGTTTAGCCGATGGTTTTGAAGGAAACGCGCAATCTTTTCGGATTTTGACCAGATTGGCAATTCATCGCATCGATTACTATGGTTTAAATCTGACCAGAGCTACCTTAAATGCGGTCTTAAAATATCCTTGGTTGCGATCGCTTGACCCTACTTCGAAAAGACATCGCAAGTACTGTATTTACGATTTAGACTTGGAGGCATTTAGCTTCGTCCGTGAGAAATCAAATGACTTACAGTCGATTGAAGCGAGCATCATGGATTTTGCTGATGATATTACCTATAGCGTTCACGATCTCGAAGATTTTTACCTGGCTGGTTTAATTCCCCTAGAGCTTTTGGCAACAGATTGGGATGAACTAGACCGCTTCATTACCGATTGGCTGCGGGTATCTCCTCATAATCGTGTAGCCAGAGTAGTTCAAGCCAACCCCCATCGCTTCCAAAACTTTCTGAATGCCACCTATAATCTTAAAGGACAGTATCCTCCAGGCTCGTTTGAACAAAAAGCTCAGATTAAACGCATTAGCTCACAACTGATTCAAAACTACGTACAGTCGGTGCAGCTAACCACAGAATACGGCGATCGCGGTTATCTCAAATACAATCGTAATCGAGAAGAAGAGCTAAAGTTTCTCCAGCGGATTGTGTGGTCTTATGTCATTTCTAATCCTCGTTTAGCCACTCAACGGTACGGACAAAAAAGAATCATCAAAACCCTGTTTGAAATTTATCTTCAAGCAATTAGCGATCGCGATTTGAGCTTTATTCCTGCTCGTTTTGTGCGGGAGTTTCTCGAAATTGAAGCTAACTTAGGAAATTCTGCTGAGTTAAACCGAGAACAAACTCGCATGGCAGTAGACATTGTGGCTGGATTGAGCGAAGCAGAAGCTGTAATTCAATATCGCCGTCTGACAGGAATCAGTCAAGGATTATTTTTGGATAGTTGGAATTGAGATTTTTTTTGAATCATTAAATTATTTGCCATGACCAGATCTCTTTAATTGATAGTCTGGTAATATTTTTGTAGCTAAAACTCAAGCTTTTAGACAATTTTAAGAGCTAATAGTCAGAAAACATCTAAAAATAATGTCTGATGGATTAATAACGGCACATAATAGCTTAAATCAAGCGGTGTCAACAGTGAAGAGCCAGCTTAGTCAGTTTATCTCAAACCCCAACTTTGACAATCAGATTAGCTTGGCTTTTGAACAACAGTCACAGACTGAAAATTACAGCACATTTCCCAGTCTCGCTACACCCTTTGCTAGTGGAGTTATTTCTGACTTATCTACCTCTGGGGCAAGTAATGATGCCAGAAGTATTATTAACCAATGGTTGAGCGCAGATACTCTACCAAGAATTGAAATTGTCTCTAGCGCAGCGATTAATGGCGCACAAGGAGCTTATGCAGCCACAAGCAATCAAATTTACTTATCCCAGGAATTGCTAATTGAGCATCAGGATGATCCTGATGCAGTAGAAAAGGTTCTTCTAGAAGAATTGGGGCATAGTCTGTCGGCTCAAATAAATCCCCAAGATGCACCAGGAGATGAAGGGGCAATTTTTAGTCGATTAGTTAATGGCGAAGCGATCGCGCCAGAAGTTTTAGCTACCTTAAAAGCAGAAGACGATACTGCCAGAATTACTCTCGATGGTGAAAATATTCAGATTGAACAGGCTCGCGAGGGCATCAATCCTGCTTTCGATCTAATTGGACTAACGGATTTACGCAACGATCCAAATTTTCAAGGTATCGATGGTACTGGCTTTGATGTGGTGGTCATTGATACTGGTTTGGATGCGACTCATCCGCTGTTGGATGATAATTATAGATTCGGTTTTGATTATGTTGATCGAGATAAAAATCCCGATGATTTAAGCGATCATGGTACTCATGTATCAGGAATTATTGGGGCAGAGAATGAAAATATTGGAGTTGCTACCGATGTAGGATTAATTGGGCTTAAGGCAGGGGAGGAGAAGCTAGATGGTCAGGCGATCGATGATGCCTTGCAACGAGTACTTGATGAGGTAAACGATCCTGATACCACAACTAACATTGTCGCCGTCAATTTGTCTTTAGGAGACGGTTTTTATACCCGACCAAATCAACCAGATTCTTTCTTTGACAATGAAACTCGTCATTTAATTCAGGAATTGGAGTCAGCAGGAGTTGTTGTCGTAGCAGCAGCAGGTAATCGCTTTGAAGGCAAGCCAGATAGTAACGGTGATATTTATGATGCCTCAGGCAAGCTCATTGAACCTAACCAACGACTAAATGTATCTTCCCCCGCCATCTATAGCACAATTTCCGTGGGTGCAGTATGGCAAGACAATGTCGCTCCCGATAGTATTCTCAAGTCGGAAATTCCAGGGACAGATCGCATTGCGGCATTTAGTCAACGTCTAAATTCAGACAACTTTCTGTTTGCTCCTGGCGCGATCATTACCAGTACTGTTCCCGAACGAGACAACGGCGATCTGCTTGGTGAGTTAAGAGGTACGAGTCAAGCATCACCTCATGTTGTTGGAGCGGTTGCTTTGTTGCAAGAACTTGCTGCTGATTATGATGTCAGGCTGACTCCCGAACAGGTAAAAGATTATCTAATTGACAATGCCGATCTTATTAATGATGGTGATGATGAAATAGATACAGTTAAGAATACTAATCTGGACTATCCGCGAATTAATATTTATCAATCGGCGATCGCTTTAAAGGAAGATTTAGAAAATTACGATCTGCTTGATTCTGTTAGTCAATACTCAATTAGTGATACCAATACTAATGGCGATCGCACAAGTAGAGTTTCGCTTGACACAGCAGCTACAGAGCAGATTACTGAAGATGCTGGGCCTCTAATTGACGCAAGCGACTTGAACCTCAATCATTTTATTGCTACTAAAGATGAAACTTGGCAGATTCAGGTTAATGCCAGTCAAGAGTCTACTGATGAGCCATTGTTACGCTTGTTTAAAGCTGACGGTGAGGAGATCGTTGCTGTTGATGTTAGTGATGATGCAGCTAAAGATCGAGGTAATCTACTAGAAGTGGAGTTAGAAGCGGGTACAGAATACTATTTTGAAATTGATAACTATAGCGAGAATGATCATCCTTTAATTGCTAGGGTTACTGCGTCAGAAAGCCAAGATAACTATACGGTGACAATTGATGATCTGCCATTAGGTCAAACGACAAGTACTCAAGGACAACCGTTGAGTGATAGTTTAGGCGATCTACCGATTTTCCTAACTCAATCTGAGCTAGGATTAGCTGATAATGTCGCAGCAGAACAAGATGAGCCAATCAGCCAACTCCTTTAATCGGGTATTTCGCAGGTATTAGTAAACCAGAATTGACAATGAATTCATAAACTCATTTATCGGCGATCGCCTACAATTAATCTCAAGTCCAGTAAAGAATTTTAGCTTGAGGAAAGTTGCTGTTAATTTGGGCTTCAATAAATTCTTGCAGTTCTGCCATTGTATCTTTATGGTAGACGTATTTGACTCCACCAAACTTATTCCGTTTTTGACTACGATTTTCTGCCTCAAGATCTAATTTACTATTGGGATACCATGTCTCCAAGACTTCTTTTGATTTAGGCGTAAAACGATGGGTGATTAATTCAAAGGTAAGATCGCAATCAAGATCCAACGTTTGGGTAATCAATTGAAATAAATCAGCATAATATTGTTGTCAATTGGCGATCGCCATAATTGGCGCGATTACAATCCCAACAGGATAACCATGCATAGCTAGCTGACGTAATGCCGACCCATAATTAGAAGTTAGACATCAAAACAACTAATTTGTACCGACTAAAGATAGAGATCTGTTGATTCTGATTGCTTGACTGATGATTAATTAATAGCAGCTTCAATTATTTAAAAAAACAATTATATCAACAACTAATTACAGTCCGTTTTAAATATGCTCCTGCAAAGCTTTCACCTCTAAAGGTTCAGATTGTAGAGAGCGAATCGCTGCTACGGTTGCTTTTGCCCCTGAGATGGTGGTAATAATCGGTAATCGATAGTCTAATGCCATCCTTCTAATTAGTTGAGCATCGGTTTGGGATTCTTCTCCTGTGGGGGTGTTAATAATTAGCTGAATCTGATTGTTTTTAATCGAATCTACGACATGAGGACGACCTTCGTGTAGTTTAAGAACCAACTCTACATCTTTGATACCGTTTGACTGGAGAGATTTTTGAGTTCCCGATGTGGCAACTATTTTAAAGCCAAGATCGATAAAATCTTGTACCACAGGAACGATCGCAATTTTATCTCGTTCATTCATGGAGACAAAGACTGTTCCAGTTAAAGCTAAATCTACTCCTGCACCAATTTCGGCTTTGGCGAAGGCTTTACCAAAATCGCTATCAATCCCCATTACTTCTCCTGTAGAGCGCATTTCAGGCCCTAAAAGAGTATCAGTACTGGGAAATTTATTAAAGGGTAACACGGCTTCTTTAACGGCAATATGCTTGGGGATAATTTCTTTAGTCACCCCCAAAGATTCTAAGCTTTTGCCCGACATGACCAAAGAGGCGATTTTAGCCAGGGGAACACCCGTTGCTTTGGAAACGAAAGGAACTGTCCGAGAGGCGCGAGGATTGGCTTCAATGATAAACACCTGCTCTCCTTGCACCGCATACTGAATATTCATTAAGCCAACTACTTTAAGTGCTTTGGCTAATTTTTCGGTCCAGTCGCGGATAACAGCGATCGCCGATTCAGATAAAGAGTTATAAGGAATAGAACAAGCGGAGTCGCCTGAATGAATGCCAGCCTGTTCGATATGTTCCATAATGCCACCAATTACTACTTTGCCACCATGGTCACACAAAGCATCAACATCAACTTCGATCGCATTTTCTAAGAATTGGTCGATCAAAATGGGATGGTCGGGTTCTACCTGCACAGCATAGGTCATATAGTGTTTAAGGTCGGCATCAGAATAGACAATTTGCATCGCTCTCCCTCCTAAAACATAGGAAGGACGCACCACTACAGGATAGGAAATACGGTTAGCAATCTTGAGAGATTCTTCGTAACTACGAGCTAGACCATTAGGAGGCTGTTTGATATCTAATTCTCGCAATATTTGCTCAAATCTTTCGCGATCTTCGGCGGCATCAATGGAATCTGGTGATGTTCCCCAGATCTTAGTTGTCGAAGACTGATGCTCTTCCCCATTCCCCCGTTCCCCCATTTCCCTATTATCTAGGTAAGTTTGCAGAGGAATAGCCAGTTTTAAAGGAGTTTGTCCCCCAAACTGGACGATAATTCCTGCGGGGTTTTCCGCTTCAATAATGTTTAATACGTCTTCTTTGGTCAAAGGTTCAAAGTAAAGGCGATCGCTGGTATCGTAATCAGTAGAGACGGTTTCAGGATTGGAGTTAACCATAATAGTTTCATATCCTGCATCTGAAAGAGAAAAAGCTGCATGACAACAGCAGTAGTCAAACTCAATCCCCTGTCCGATACGGTTAGGACCACCCCCTAAAATCATCACCTTAGACTTATCAGAAGGAGTTATCTCCGATTCTCCCTCTTCGTAGGTAGAGTAGTAATAGGGAGTAAAGGCTTCAAATTCAGCAGCACAGGTATCTACTAGCTTATATACAGGTATAATTCCCAGTGCTTTACGATATGCTCGCACCTCATCTTCATTAGTTTTAGTCGCAAATGCAATCTGGCGATCGCTATATCCCTGTTGTTTAACAAAGCGCATTTGTTCAGCAGAGATTTTGTTCAGCGCATGACCTTTGAGAAACTTTTCAGTTAACAGTAATTCCTGCATTTTATCGAGAAACCACATATCAATTGCCGTTAGTTCATGGATTTCTTCGGGGGTCATGCCTAGCTTCATACCCTGATAGATACTAAAAATGCGTTCGGGGTTAGGAGTCCGTAAACTAGAGCGTACCTGGGGAATAGAAGGTAAGATTTCTTGGCGATCGCAACCAAAGCCAGCACGACCAGTTTCTAGAGATCTTAATGCTTTCTGGAACGATTCATTAAAGGTTCTACCAATTGCCATTGCTTCCCCTACTGACTTCATTTGGGTGGTTAAGATTGGCTCAGTCCCAGGGAATTTTTCAAAGGCAAAGCGCGGAATTTTGGTAACTACATAGTCAATGGTTGGTTCAAAAGAAGCAGGGGTTTTTTGGGTAATGTCATTATAAATTTCGTTGAGGCGATAGCCCACCGCTAACTTCGCTGCAAATTTGGCAATGGGGAAGCCTGTCGCTTTAGAAGCCAATGCTGAAGAACGAGATACGCGAGGATTCATCTCAATTACGATCACATCACCATTAAGCGGATTAATTGCAAACTGAATATTAGAGCCACCAGTTTCCACGCCGATCTCGCGAATAATTGCTAAAGAATAGTCTCTTAATCGCTGGTATTCTTTATCCGTCAAGGTTTGCGCAGGAGCGACAGTAATAGAATCCCCTGTATGTATCCCCATCGGATCGATGTTTTCAATCGAGCAGATAATTACTACATTATCTGCCAGATCTCGCATTACTTCTAGTTCGTATTCTTTCCAACCCAGTAAAGACTTATCTACTAGAATCTGATTAACAGGTGAAGCGTCAATTCCTGATGCCGAAATTTGCTCGTATTCTTCCTGGTTGTAAGCAATACCGCCTCCTGTTCCGCCGAGGGTAAATGCAGGACGGATAATCAAAGGATAGCTGCCAATCTCTTTGGCGATCGCTTTTGCTTCTGCTAAATTATTGGCAATACCTGACGGACACATGGGTACGCCAATTTTCTCCATCGCTTGTTTAAATAAAAGACGGTCTTCCGCCTTCTCAATCGCGGGTAACTTTGCCCCAATTAACTCCACACCATATTTTTCTAACACCCCACTTTTAGCTAGAGACACTGCAATATTTAACGCAGTTTGTCCTCCCATGGTGGGCAACAAGGCATCTGGCTTTTCTTTAGCGATCACCTTTTCCACTATTTCGGGAGTTAAAGGTTCAATATAAGTACGGTTTGCCATTTCTGGGTCAGTCATAATCGAAGCAGGGTTAGAATTAACCAGGACTACTTCATACCCTTCTTCTCGCAGCGCTTTACAGGCTTGCGTTCCTGAGTAGTCAAACTCACAAGCTTGTCCAATTACAATCGGACCTGAACCAAGAAGTAGAATTTTATGGAGATCTTCACGACGGGGCATATTACTCTGTCTCTTGTCTAACTGATACTGCTAGCGTTTCATTGTATAGTTTCTTGACCCCCGAAAACGTATTCCTTTTATCTACATTTAATAACTAGCTGTTGTATATCTTTAAATTTCCCAACACTATATTTATTTTATTGGTTTGGTGCGGTTTAGAATTCTGATCTAGATTTTGGGCATCATAGCATCATAGTCAATATCAATCCGAAAACTGGATTCTTGCTAGTTTTAGATCTTTATGACCCACTTTCAAGCTGAAAAACATACTTTAATCATTGACAATATTCACAAAAGTAACTAAATCTTCGATCTGGCTAATATTATTGTCTCCTGCTAGATAGCCAATACCACGATGTAGATGAAGGTTAAACTGCTCTTTTAACATATTCTGTTCTGTTCCCAGTCCATCTTGATAGCATCTTTGCTTTAAAGCAATCAATAGTATGTCGGCAATCTCTCCGCCAAAGACATTCCAGGCTATTTCGACTTTACTATCAGTTTTAATGGGGACAGGAGAAGGAGTGCTAGGTTCAGCCAGGGAACGACAAAAAGCCCAGCGACAAAGAATATTCCACTGCTTTATTTTGGTATTGCGCTTAAGTTTGACTAGCTGATCTTCGGCTGTCTTAGAAATACGAACTCTTTCAATCGGATTATCCATTAATTACTAATTTAAGCTTGATTCTTTCTAGCTCTTTGATGCTTAAATGTGGTTCAATTGTGATTCTTCTTGGCATAGCGATCGCACCTCAAATTACACTCTGGTTTAGATTATGGTTAATTTAGTGGACATGAATAATTTGGTTAACTCACAGTGCTATTTAAAGGATACCGACCATATGTAAAGGGCCACTACCACTCAGTAACTCAACCAACAAACCAATAAAGCCCAACATTGCTAGGCGACCATTCCAAACTTCCGCAGCGGTGGTTAAACCCCATTGCCACTTTTCTTGAGGATACATTTTCATATTTTTCTTAGGATGAATCACATCAGCAAAAGAGCAAGGGCGATCATCAAGAGAATCAACGACAAGATTGGCTAAAGAATCGATAAAGCCAGGATGGACATTTAAGGCAGGAACGCGGTGAAAATTTTCAATTCCTGCTTCTTCGGCTACTTCGCGGTATTCAATATCGATCTCTTGTAAGGTTTCAATATGTTCAGAAACAAAACTGATGGGTACTACTGCTAAATCTTTGATGCCTTTTGCTCCTAACTCTTTGAGAGCATCATCGGTATAGGGTTGTAACCATTCTACAGGACCGACTTTACTTTGATATGCCAAAGTATAGTGATTGGTACGACCAAGAGTTTCCATGATCAGGCGAGTACATTCCTCAATTTGCTCTTTATAGGGGTCGCCTGCTTCTTCTACATAGCTGACGGGAACACCATGAGCGCTAAAAAATATGTGAGCTTGATGAGGATTGGGAAATTTATCTAGCTCTTGACCAATGAGATCCGCCATGGAGCGTAAGTAGCCTGGATTATCATACCAGGAAGGGACGAGGGTATAATCCACATCTTTTAAGGCGGCGTCTTCTGACCACATTTCTTCTAAAACACGAAAGCTCGAACCGCTGGTGCTGATAGAAAATTGCGGATATAAGGGTAAAACAACTACTTCTTTGATGCCGTCATTTTTAATTTGCGCGATCGCTTCTTCGGTAAAAGGATGCCAGTAGCGCATACCAATATAAATCTTGGCATCTTGTCCCATTTCTTTAAGCTTGTCTTGTAAAGCTTCAGCTTGGGCTTCGGTGATTTCTCTCAGTGGCGAACCACCACCAATTTCTAGATAGTTTTCCTGAGATGTTTTGGCTCTTAAGCTAGAAATTAACCAGGCTAAAGGCTTTTGCAATGCTTTAACAGGCAATCTAATAATCTCAGGATCGGAAAACAAATTATATAAAAAAGGACGGACATCTTCGATTTTATCCGGTCCGCCTAAGTTGAGTAGCAAGACTCCAATACGACCCATAATTCTTATAGCTTAATTTTAATTGTTAATTTCTTTACCAATTTTAACAATATATCTTTTCTTTATGATCTACTGTTCGCAGTATACAGAACTTAACTGATTCAATACCCATACCGTCAGGTACTTGTATTGTGGCAAAATTTTAGTTTAAACGATAGAAAAAGTGAGATGAAAGAAATTTCTTTAGATGCCGCAGTTTTTTGTCTTGATGGTGAATATAGAAAAAGAATTAATTCCAGCAGGAACAATAGCGGTGCATCGGGGTGCATCAATCGAAGCTACCGATGGTCATATTGGGCGAGTCGAGGAATTTTTAATCGATCCAGAACAACATCTTACTCATTTAGTACTGCAAGAAGGACATTTATGGCACAAAAAAGAGTTGACCTTGCCTATGTCGGCGATCGCTCGTATGGATAAGGATTATATTTATTTAAATCTAGACAAAGAGACAGTTAAGTCTCTGCCTAGCACTCCTAATTAGACTGTTTAATGATCTGGCATTAGTCTTTAGAGCTTAAAGCTTAAAATAAAACTAGCTAATCTGAACAAAAACTAATTCACACACATCTAACGTATCGCTGTCTTTTATTTTTTAGATCATTTTATCGTTTCTATGATTAACTTATTAGAGCCAAATTTAGTTCTAGGCGGCACTATTTTTGATTTAACTCCCGTCACGCTGCAAAAACACAATATTAAAGGACTTATTTTAGATGTAGACGAAACCCTCGTTCCTTTCAAACAAAAAGAAACAAGCATGGAGCTACAGCAATGGATCTCACAAATTAGGCTCACTACCCCCATTTGGCTAGTGAGCAATAATATTAGTCACTCTCGCATTGGCAATATTGCCCAGTCTGTAGATCTTCCCTTTATCTCCGCTGCCAAAAAGCCTTCTCGTCGCAAGCTCCAGCAGGCAGCAACAGCTATGGATTTACCGATAGAACAGGTGGCAATGGTGGGCGATCGCCTTTTTACTGATGTTTTGGCGGGCAATCGTCTAGGAATGTTTACTATTTTAGTTGAGCCAATGATCGACCCGCTAGTGGCAGTCCGTTCTCATCCCATCCGCGATTTTGAAATTTGGCTATCACAATTACTTGGAGTACCACTGGCAAAAAAATAGTAAAGATTTTTGCCCACCAAAACTAAAGTCACTACCCTGGCTGATAAGCAGGAAAATTAGTGTATCCTTCTGCACCAGGAGAATACCAAACATTCATCTCGGCATCAGGATTAAGTTCCCAATTGTGGGCAAAACGAGCTGCTAAATCAGGATTACTAATATAAGGTCTACCAAAGGCAACGAGATCTGTATCTCCAGAAGCGATCGCTTTTTCTGCATCGGTGCGATTATAACCACAGTTAGCGATCAAAACTCCATCATAAATTTTTCTAAATTCGGCAAGAGTCATCGGTTCGCCTAATTCATGGAAGCCAAAAGCCAAACCATCTAAGAGGTGCAGATAGGCTAATTGATAGTTATTTAATTGTTGAACGACATAGGTAAAAGATTCGCGGTAATCTGGTGAACCCATATCGTTGAAAACACCGTTGGGAGACAACCTGACTCCAACCCTGCCTGCGTCCCAAACAGTTAATATTGCTTCAACTACTTCTTGTAAAAAACGATAGCGATTGGCAATACTGCCACCATATTGATCGGTGCGCTGATTGGTTTTGGATTGTAAAAATTCATCGATTAAATAGCCGTTTGCACCATGTATCTCTACCCCATCAAAACCCGCCTCCTTAGCGTTGGCTGCCGCTTGACGGTATTCTTCTACTACTAAAGGGATTTCATCTGTTGCTAAAGCTCTAGGTGTTTCGTAGGGCTTTTTCCCGTCGGGGGTATGAGCCTCAGAGCCTTCAAGCTTAATTGCTGAAGGAGCGATAGGAAGCTGATGGTTTGGTTGAAAACTACTGTGGGAAGCTCTCCCTGTATGCCATAGCTGCAAAAAGATCTTTCCTCCTTGTTCATGTACCGCATCTACTACCTGCTGCCATGCTTTTGTTTGCTCAGGAGTATAAACTCCTGGGCTATGAGTCCAGCCATAGCCTTGTTTAGAGATCGCAGTACCTTCAGAAATAATCAAGCCTGCACCTGCACGTTGAGCATAATACTTCGCCATTAAAGCGTTGGCTGTTCTCTCTTCACCCGCCCTGCCGCGAGTCAACGGAGCCATTACCATACGGTTTTTTAACGATAAATCTTTGAGCGGAAAAGAACTTAGGAGGTGAGGTACGTTGGTTATGGTTGTAGTCATAGTAAATAGTTAATCAAGTTAATCAGATTGAGAACAAGAGAATAGTTTTAGCAGTTTTAACGTTGATAAGTTCCTACCAGTCTAGCTTGGGCAATAACACGAGCGGCGATCGCTTTTAAAGCTTTTTGAGTCGGTGCGATCGCATTTTCAATTTAATTTCCTCATTTAGAATTTTTACTGTAGGGGTTTTGGGGATTTAGGGGTTTGGGGAATCAGTGATAGGTTAATTTCATGCTCCCTATCTCCCTATCTCCCCACATAGTAATTACTAACTCTTCTGTGCATAACCTCAGTTACTTAGTTACTGCTTGTTTGGCAAACAACTCGATCGCCTTAGCATTAAAAGCAGGAATATCATCAGGGTGACGGCTAGATATTAAACCTTTATCTTCTACAACTTCGCGATCGACCCAATTAGCCCCTGCATTTTTTAGAATCGATCTATAGCTCTTGCTTAGTTGGACGAATAATCATCTCGTTAACATCAACATCCGCTGGTTGCTCGATCGCATAGGCAATAGCACGGGCGATCGCATCTGCCTCAATAGCTACTCCGTATAGTTCTTTAGCCATCTCGGCTGATTTCTCATCAGAAATAGTATTAGCTAGCTCAGTAGCTACTGCCCCAGGAGATATATTCGTAGAACGGATTTTACCGTCGGATTCAAGCCTAATGCCTTCAGAAATTGCTTTAACAGCAAACTTAGTAGCACAGTAAACCGCACCCCCAGCAAATACTTTGTGTCCCGCAACTGAAGAGAGATTGACAATATGACCTGATTCTTGTTGCAGCATAATCGGCATTACCGCAGCCACGCCATAAAGCACACCCTTGATATTTACGTCGATCATTTTTTCCCATTCATCTACCTTCGTTGCTGCTAGAGGAGATAAAGGCATTAAGCCTGCATTATTAACTAAAACATCTACTCTGCCATAGGCTTCCTTGGTTGCCTGAACTAATTCTTTTACCTGAGAGCGATCGGTAACGTCTGTTACTTGATATTTAACTACACCACCTTCTTTTTCAACCTCAGCCACTAAGTTTTTCAGTCGATCTTCTCTTCTGGCAGCCAACATTAACTTAGCGCCATTTTTGGCTAGCCGACGTGCCGTAGCTTCACCTAAACCGCTACTTGCTCCAGTAATAATTACTACTTTTTCTTTGATTTCAGACATATATTTGATTAATTGTTCGACTTACAAGTTATTTAGATTTTATAACCTGCTTTGATATCTTCCGAAATATTGATAGAAATTGATAGAAATGTTTTCCAACATAGTAGACCAGTCGTCTAGTAACTAGTAAATGCTACTGACTAAAATAGGGACAATAAATCTGACCAGAGGGAGATTTAAGCAAAATTTAGGTGAATAGCAATTAAAAACCAAAAATTGTTAGGGTTGGATACAGGTACAATTGCCTGTAAGATTCTCAGTTGCGGAGGATAGTTGTTAACAGTGTTAAATACAAAACCAACGGAGCAAATTCAACAGCAAATAATAATTAATCGTCGTAGGTTAAGCCTTCAGAGACTTCTGCTATTAGTTTTAGTTTCTATTTTGATTCATGGTTTAGGGCTGTTGTTGTTTGCTCGATTCGAACGCTTTAGGCATGTTGGGGAAAAAAAAGCCGATCCCAAACCAATTGAATTTACAGTCGTACCAGACGAGTCGGCAAAGACTATTACTGAAGATAAAACTAGCGACAATCAACCCCCTGCACCTGAACCTGCTCCTGTAGCTACACCTACACCTGCTCCTGAACCACAAGCAATTCCCGCACCAACATCAACTGTTAAAAACCAAACACCAGTCTTGTCAGGTGATGATACTCCAACTCCACAATCACAGACAGATCCCCCGCCTGAACCCGTAACTAAGCCATCAACAAGCGATTCAATCGCCACAAGCCTAGCACCCAAAACTCCGCCTATCTCAGAGCCTGAAGTTCAGCCTAAGCAACCTGCGGACACAAACGGTGTGAGTAAGAGCGCTAGCGATTTATTAGGAGGAGATTATGAAAAAACCCTTGCCAGTGGTGGAGATGCCTTTTTTAGTCCAGAAGCTCTTAAATACAACAGTGTTTTAAATCCAGAACAGTTAAAAGCTTTAAAAGGTATCGATCTAAGCCAATATCTTGCCGAAATGGAGGGGAAAGTAAAGCCCAACTGGAATCCTGCTTTTCGACAAGACGAGCGCACTACCGTTCTGACGTTTAATATTCTGAAAGATGGTCAAATTACTGGACTTCAAGTATCTCAAAGCTCTGGCTTAGATGAGGTAGATCGAGAAGCTCTAGATGCAGTGCAAAACTCGGTTCCGTTCGCTCCTTTACCCGCCAATTTTCCCTTGGAGGATTTAGAAATTACATTTAGCTTTAATATTCATATCTACTGAAACGTGAGTTTAAATTGATGGAAACAATTTTGCAATTATTCAAAAGTGGTGGAGTAGTGATGTTCCCTTTATTGGGACTTTCTATTTATGCCCTGGCAATTGTTTTAGAGCGATCGCTTTTCTGGTTCAAAACGTCTCAAAATCAAGATCGAGTAATTAAACAACTGCTTAATTTATATCGAGACGATCCTCAAGCAGCCAGTGTTATGCTTAAAAGACATTTAAACTTACCCATCGCCCGTATTTTTTTTGTCGCTTTATCTTTAGAGCGATCGACACCGCAAAAATTCAAGCTCGCTCTCGAAAGTGCTGCTCAAGCGGAAATTCCTGGTCTGAAGCGATTTAATAACTCCCTGGAGACAGTCATCGGTGTTGCACCCTTATTAGGCTTGTTGGGGACGGTTTTAGGCTTGATTACTTCTTTATCTTCCTTGAAACTAGGAAACATTGCATCATCCCAAGCAGCAGGAGTTACAGGCGGGATTGGCGAAGCTTTAATTTCTACCGCAGCAGGTTTAGTTGTAGCGATCGCCACCTTGTTTTTTGCCAGCATCTTTCGTGGTTTATACCTCCAGCAAATTGCTCTGATTCAAGAAGTTGGCGGACAACTAGAACTCATTCATCTAGATCGACACGAATAATTACTGATTACTAATTATTAGCTCATTGCTCGTACTATGCACTTACCCGAAGAACCAGATTTACCCCCCAAAATTAATATTCTGCCGATGATCGACGTTATCTTCGCTATTTTGGTATTTTTTATCGTTTCTAGCCTCTATTTAACTCGTTCTGAAGGTCTACCCGTAAATCTTCCCCGTGCTAGTACTGCCGAGGTACAGAAAACCAAACAGATTACCATTAGCTTGGATAAACAAGGTAAATTAACCGTAGATGGTAAATTGGCTCAACTTGAACAACTCCAGCCTGAAATTAAAAAACTAATGTCGGCTGAATCAGGTAATACTATTGCGATCATTAATGCGGATAAAGTTGTCGAATATGGTCAGGTAGTGGAAATCATGGATCGTCTACGACAAATCCCTAATCTCCAGTTAGCGATCGCTGCTAAGAAAAAAGTCGACAACTAAACCAACGAAAACGAAAATAACTCTTAAGTTATCTAAGTTATCTGCTGCTAAGTAGAGTTATCGGATCGACTATTGTTTCACCGCTTAAACGAATTTCAAAATGGACATGAGAACCAGTACTATTGCCAGTACTACCCATCTCTGCTATCTGATCCCCTTGCTCTACTTGCTGACCAGGAGTAACTAAAATTCGGTTATTGTGACCATAGTAAGTCACGCTGCCGTCTGAATGCTCTAGCTTGATTAAGTAACCGTAGCCATCATGCCACCCCGCACCAATTACTGTTCCTGATGCTGCTGCCAAAACAGGTGTACCAATAGGTGCAGCAATATCAATCCCCTGATGCATTCTACCCCAACGCCATCCATAGCCAGAAGTCAATACTCCTTCAGCAGGCCAAATATAGCCGTCAAAGGCATTGGGTAAGTATTCTTCTGAGTTAGACAAAGGAGGCAGTTTTAAAGCCAGAGCATCTGGTTTGATTAGATTGGATTGAAGATTGCGCTGTGGCGAGGGGGAATTTAACTTAGCTAAAGTGGATGTTGGCAGAGGATTAGATTTCGCTCTTGGTTTCGTTTGTTGGTCAGTTACGGAAACTAAACTAGCTGAATTTGTCCGCTCATTTGCCTCTTGTTTTTGCCTGTACTGTGCGCGCAGTTGGTCTATTTCTGCCCTGAGATTGGCAATGTAGGGATCTTCATCTGCTGATGAAACAACATTTTTCTCGCTCTTTTTCTCCATCTTATTGAGATTAGACTGAGACGAGTTGTTAGAATTGCTTGTGGGAGTTAAATTAGCGATCGCGCGACTGCTAGAATTTAAAGTGTTGTTTTGAGCCTCTTTAGTGGGCATTTGAGTAGGAATTTGTAATTTCTGATCGACAAAAATAATATTCGAGTTAGAAATCTGATTAAGTTCAATAAGCTCATCACTGGATACTTGATGCTCACTAGCAATTTTAGTGATGGTATCTCCCTGCTTAACCTGATAAATCAACAACGGTGTGGCTGGAGATTTTGCATTTGCCAAATATGATTTTGATGATTAGAGGCAGGAGTTGCCTGTTCTACTTGGGATAAAATTGTGCTAGTTGGTTTAAGTTTATCTGACTGCCCTGAGAAATCCGTTGATTGAGATTTAAATGAAAAAGCCAGCAAATTAAAAGTTTTGGGAACAAATGCTGGCTTCTGCTGTGGCTGAATATAATCGAAACTTGTTTTAGCACTGGATAATTGTTGCCTTAAGGGATTATTAAACTTGAGGGCATAAGTCGGTTGATATAACCCGATTGTTTGCACAATCATTGTCGATGACATAAAGACACCTAGTTGGAAGTATGTATTATTAGCAAGTTTAACCATATCAATATCGGTGTCTGATTTTAAAGGGAATACAGCATGTTCTTGAGGCAGATTTAACAAAGCTTAGGATATTTGTTCTGCTTTGCTAGTTAGTCGCCTCGATAATTACAGCTTATTTTTAGAGTAAATTAACCTAAAACTAGATTCTAAACAAGTGTAGTACGGCTAAGAGTACAGTTATTTGGTCAAAATTTGGTTAATGTGTTAACTGTCTAATCGCTTCAAATAGGCCAACAGAGACGCTAACCGAAAGATTTAAACTCCGTACCTTTGGTTCAGCAATATCAATTCGCACTATTTCATTACAGACAGCAGTTACTTCTGGAGGCAAGCCCGCAGTTTCTTTACCAAATACAAGCCAGTCAGTTTCCTCGTACTGGCAATCAAGATAATTCTTCTTACCCCTAGCGCTAAAAGCAATCAACCTTCCTCCTCTTTGCTGCTGTTCTTGCCAAAAAGCCGCTAAGTTTTCATGGTAGTGAAGTTTTACCAAAGGCCAATAATCCAAACCTGCTCGTTTAAGATAGCGATCGCTAATTTCAAAGCCGAGAGGTGCGACTAGATGTAGCTCTGTTTTAGTAGCAGCGCAGCTACGAGCAATATTGCCCGTATTTGGAGGAATTTCTGGGTTAACGAGAACAACACGAACCATTTTCAATGAGCAAGGAACAATGAACAATGAGCAAGGAACAATTAGGCAATTAGGGCTGGTGGACAGACGGCATAGTCAAGATCGCGTTCTTGCTTGGCAATGTTTTGGATATCTTGTTGAATAATTTCCACGGGGGATGTTCCCTGTTCGTATAGCTTCAACCATTTCTGGGCTGTGTTGCCTTGGCGCAGAATTTTTTGTAAAGGAGAAAGAAAGCAGCTAAAACCACGTTTTTTAGCCAGGGGATAAACTTCGTCGTAAATTTGCGTAATCCAATCTCGAGCCAGAATCTTTCTACCATCCTGCCAATGGCGCAATTCGGCATCTAAACTAGAGCGCGCAGCTAAGACTTCATTTTCGTCAGCCAAAGCCACTAATTCGGTCTGTAAATCGTTGGTGGATAAATTACTTTGCTGTAGTGGATCGAGTCGAGGATTATCAATCATCTGCATAATTCTGGCTTCTAATAAAGCGGTAATTGCCAGTAAAGCGAGGGGATCGACTACTAGATCGCAAATTCTTAGTTCTAAACGGTTGAGATTATAGGGACGGCGATCGCCATTGGGACGGACAGCACTCCAGAGATGGCGCACGTTACGCATGGTTTTGGCTACTAGCTGCTCTTCTGTCCAGCTAATAAAGTGGCTATGACTTTCAAATAATGGTACGTTCTGCGGGGTTTTAGGGAACATTTGCCACCTGGTTGAGTGACTCCCCGTTACTTTGCCGTCAATAAAGGGTGAAGAGGCGCTGAGGGCTAAATATAAGGGAGCTTCTACTCTAACTAAACGACAAGCCTGCATCAAGATTTCAGGATCTTCGATGCCGATATTAATATGAATACTGGCAGTGACAACATTAGTACCGTAAGTTTGTTCAATATAATCGTGATAAGGATTATTAGGGTCAGAACGCCAAAAGCGATCGCTACCTCCCAAAGACATGGTACTACCAGGAATTAGAGTATAGTCGCCCAAGGTCTTAAGATAGCTTCTTAAGGATTGTCTGGGCTTTAATAAGGCACAGAGCAGGCGATCGTAGCCACAAAAAGGAGCGGTCGTATATTCGACGTTACGACTATCAGGCTCACGGACAAAACCATCTAAAGCTCGAACAATTTTATCTGACAAACCGACAATTTTCCCTTCTGGAGTGCCAGTGTACATTTCAACTTCAAAGCCTTTAGATAATAAACTCATTTTGTTTTATAAAATATTGCGATCGCTACTGATAATTTCTCGATTTATTCTCTCTCAAATAACTTAACAAGAGAAACTTACTTAAGTAAGAACTAAAGATAAAAAATTCTCATCATGGCTAGCTATCTGTTATTACACCTATGATCAATAGTGTAAAGGATCACAGTTTCCTAAAAATCTAAAGATTATCTTGACTAGAATGTGCTTTTCTTAAGTTAAGATATCAAGTCGCGTAATCAAGCAAAATTAAAAACAAGTTATTTATGGCTACACTTTTATCTAATCAAACCCAAAAAACTCAACACTATCAGACAAACCAGCAGGTTAAGTATCTTCATCTAGAAGCTGAAGTGGATATGCTGCTCCAGAAATTAAACGCTTTAATGCAGCGCAAACAGGTAACTGAACTGACATCAAAAATCCCTCAATAACGTCAGATTAACAAGGAGAGGTAATTATTCCTAGCTCATTGCTCACTGCTCATTGTTGAAAGGTGTCAAGGGTCAGCTTAAGATAATTAGACTGGAACTTAATTAAAGTTTAGACGCAAAAATTTCAGGAAGTAAATATGACCATGCATCCTCAGTTAGCTCAAGCCTTAACTCGGAAAAATGCTCTTAAGGTGATTAGCGGCTTAAATAATTTTGATCGCCAACTTGTAACAACAGTAGTCAAAGCTGCCGAAGCTGGCGGTGCTACTTTTGTAGACATTGCTGCCCAACCTGAGTTAGTGGAGGCAATCCGCGATTTAACTAACTTACCAATCTGTGTTTCTGCGGTTGAGCCAACCCTGTTTGTTAGCGCCATTAACGCCGGTGCCGATCTGATTGAAATTGGCAATTTCGACAGTTTTTACGCTCAGGGCAGAAGATTTGAAGCCGCTGAAGTTTTAGAATTGACTCAACAGACTCGTTCCTTGTTGCCCAAAGTAACTCTTTCGGTAACTGTTCCCCATATTCTGGCTTTAGATGAGCAGGTTCGACTAGCAGAACAGTTGGTTGAGGCTGGTGCTGATCTTATTCAAACCGAGGGAGGAACGAGCATTCAACCTAGCACCCCTGGGGTTAGAGGCTTAATTGAAAAAGCAGCCCCCACTTTGGCTGCTGCTCACAGTATTTCTCAGGCAGTAAGCATTCCTGTACTTTGTGCCTCTGGTTTATCAAGCGTCACCGTACCAATGGCGATCGCTGCTGGAGCATCGGGAGTCGGGGTTGGTTCAGCAATCAATCGGTTAAATAGTGAAGTGGCAATGGTAGCTGCCGTTCGTAGCTTGGTTGAAGCTCTATCCCGTAGCCAGGTATCAGTTGCCAATTAAGTTTTAAGTGCAGGTTAGATTTCTAATAAACAGTCTTTGAGAGCATAAGCTACCTGTTCTTGTTCGGCTGGGGTAATACCAGGAAACATCGGCAAAGACAATACTTCAAGGGCAGCCTGTTCCACTGTGGGGAGCTGCCCTTTTTGATAGCCTAAATTTTGATAGACGGGCTGTAAATGCAGGGGAATGGGATAATAGATCATGGAAATAATCCCCTTTTCTTGGAGCTTTTGTTGAAGTAGTTCTCTTTTATTATCCTGAGGTGAGGATAGAACACAAACAGTATATTGATTCCAAACACTAATGCCCCCAGACAAAGCTTGAGGTAGTTTAAGGGACTTAACATGCTGCAAGAGCTTCTGATAGTACTGAGCTGCTTGGTGACGTTGCTGATTCCAATGATCGAGATAAGGAAGCTTCACACTGAGGATTACCGCCTGTACTGCGTCAATACGGCTATTGATGCCTACGAAATCATGACGATAGCGCTCAGGAGAACCATGTTCTTTAAGAATTCTCATCTGTTTAGCGATCGCTAAATTATTAGTAGTAATTGCTCCACCGTCACCACAAGCACCTAAATTTTTGGTGGGAAAAAAGCTAAAACAGCCCACATCACCCATACTCCCGATTTTCTCTTGCCCCCAAGCAGCACCGGTAGCCTGAGCGCAATCTTCAATGACCAATAGCTGATGCGCCTTGGCGATCGCCATTAATCCCGTCATGTCCATAGGCTGACCAAACAGATGAACTGGGATAATTGCCTTGGTTTGAGACGTAATTGCCTGTTCAATCTGAGCTAAATCCAGATTAAAAGTAGCAGGATCGATATCCACAAAGACTGGTTTTGCTCCCACTCTCGTAATCACTTCCGCCGTAGCAAAAAAACTAAAGGGGGTGGTAATTACTTCGTCTCCTGAACCAATGTTTAAAGCTAAGAGAGCCAAAAATAGGGCATCTGTGCCAGAATTGCAGCTTACGCACTCTTGGACTCCGATATAACTGGAAAATTCTCTTTCAAAACTGGCGATCGCCTCACCGCCTATATAGCGACCAGAATTAAGGATTTCAAGGACAGCCGAGTCAGCTTCCTCTTTAATTAATTGATATTGTCGGGTTAAATCAACTGGGGGAATCTGTTGCACTCGCTTAGGTTTAAGTTTTTTGACTTAGATAAAATAGTGAGGAATTTAATTATTCAATATAGGGTAGCGTGAAAAATTTGGATTTAGTGGTAATTATTCATAAATGCAGTAACTTGAGAAATATTAATCTCGATTGAACAGCATAGTCAAACTATTTCATTTCAAAGTTATGGAATCAGCAGAAAATCAAGTACAACCTAACTCAAATACAGAATTCAAGTCAAACATCAGCCCTCCTTTCTCTAAAACCGAAACAATTGCGCTGTTAAACGACAGTATGGATCAACTGGAAGAAACAATTAAAAGACTTAGTGAGGATTCAGCCAAGATTCCTTCTTCTGACTCTATCAAGACTTTGTTAACAACCACCCAAGCATTAAAAGATGCTGTCACTCCTGTAGCTGAGGTTAAAGTACCTAAATCTAAATCTGGATCTCAGACTCCACAGGGTACTACAATTCCCCAGCCAGTAGCTCAAAAAACTACTAAACCAGCTTCAGCCAAAACTTCAGTACCCAAAGCTCAAAAGAGCAATGTTGGCTTAATTGTAATTGCTGTTACGGCGATCGCGATCGCCATAGTCACAGTCTTTTGGCTGTGGAAACCCGAACCAATCGCCAATCTGTTCCCCAAAGCTGAATCAGTACCGAAAACTGCCGTTAATTTAGACTCAACTC
The DNA here is from genome assembly GCA_012034765.1 of Pleurocapsaceae cyanobacterium CSU_1_1. GTDB lineage: Bacteria > Cyanobacteriota > Cyanobacteriia > Cyanobacteriales > Xenococcaceae > Waterburya. Next base: position 27,710 of record JAAUOU010000027.1, read on the forward strand.
CCGATCAGTCTCCAGCAAACCCCTTAATCGATTCCCCCGAAAACTTAGATCATCCTCTTGATAATACGAGCGTCAGCGACTTTCCCGCTGAAATTGAACCTATAGCTGAACCAATCGAAGATGTGGTTAAAACGACCATTCCGCCAGAGTTGGCATCCCCTGGTAAGCCTAAAAATCTCAAAATGGTCACAATTAAGCCAGAGTTGCTATTTACTCCCGAACAAAACTTTATTGCAGCGTTGGAAACTAAATTAGGAGAGCTTGTTCAAGATTATCCCAGTGAATTGATTAAAAATATTCAAGTCAATTTCCCTGACAATAGCCTTTTGGTTGAAGTAACCGATAATTGGTATGAATTAGATGAACTGAGGCAAAATAGCCTCGGAAATGAAATGTTACAGCGTTCTCGCGCCCTCAGCTTCAACAAACTAGAGTTAAAAGACAAACTAGGCACTTTAATCGCTCGCAATCCGATCATTGGCGACAATATTATTATTCTCCAGTCTAAAAAACAGCAATTGTCTGAAAATTTAGGCTAAATACTCTTAGAAGAAGACAGGGAAAGTGTGGTTAGCCTGTACAATATCTCTGGAGTAATTTTAAAACAGGATACAGTAACAGGTGGTCAAAAAATTGAGTAACGAAATCTTGATTAGTATTGCTGTGGTTCTTTTCTGTGGCTCAGTACTAGTTTTTTCTGCATTCCTGGGAGGCGGTTCTGAGCAACAGGCGATCGCTTCTGAGTTACGGCAGCCCAGTACGAACCCTCAGTTAATCGCTCAAAATAATATTTCATCCGAGGAATCTATGGATTTATCAAACGCTACTACTACAGACTCAGGTTTAAAATATATTGTTGTTAAAGAGGGTGACGGGGCATCTCCTCAGACAGGAGAAAACGTTACCGTTCACTATACAGGAACTTTAGAAGACGGGAGCAAGTTTGATAGTTCTCGCGATCGCAATCGTCCCTTTTCTTTTAAGCTTGGTGTCGGTCAAGTAATTAAAGGCTGGGATGAAGGAGTGGCTGATATGAAAGTAGGTGAAAGACGCACTCTCGTTATTCCTCCAGAATTGGGTTACGGTGATAGAGGCGCAGGTGGCGTAATTCCGCCGAATGCGACCTTGATTTTTGATGTGGAATTATTGAAAGTTGGTGGTTAATTTTAAATGAGTAATGAGTAATGGGTAATGGGTAATGGGGTTTAGCTGTTGTTAGTTACTTGCTACTTGCTACTTGTTACTTGCTACTCAATTAAATAGTAGTCTACTACCCAAAAATTTATTGTATTGTAATCAAATATCAATACTGAACAAAAATATTTGGTTAAACAATTAAGCTTTAATATGTCAGCTTTTTCTCAGTCAGAAAACACCAGTCAAGATTCTCTAGTACCAAGGTTAAAAATTGATTATCTGTTAGATTGTCAAGCAATTGAAAAAGATGATATTCAAGAAGTAATCAACGGTTTAAATAACGAGCAGAAATCTATTCCTGCTCGTTATTTTTATGATCCTCAAGGTTCTCAGTTATTTGAAGATATTTGTCAGTTGCCTGAGTATTATCCGACTCGCACCGAAGTTAGCATTATCAAGCAATATGCTTCAGAAATTGTCAATCAGACTCAAGCAATCGAATTAGTTGAACTAGGTAGCGGTAGCTCTACTAAAACACGGTACTTCTTTGATGCTTATCAAAAATCAAATATTCCTTTATACTATACCCCTGTTGATGTTAGTGACAGCATACTCAAAACCAGCGCTAACAAATTATTAGCTGATTATCCTCAGCTTAAAATCCAAGGAAAAGTAGCAACTTATCGCCAAGCATTACAACAACTACAAAACAATTTTTTAGGCAAAAGGATAATTATCTTTTTAGGTAGTAGCATTGGTAATTTCAATTCGGAAAAATGCGATCGCTTTATCAATCAATTAAGAGCAGCTTTAAATTCTGAAGATTATTTTTTACTCGGTATCGATCTGCAAAAACCTAGAAAAATATTAGAAGCAGCCTACAATGATGCTCAAGGAGTTACCGCAGCGTTTAATCTCAATATGTTGCAGCACCTCAATCATCGCTTTGCAGGGAACTTTAAACTAGATTTATTTAAACACGAGGCTATTTATAATCAAACCGAACATCAAATTGAGATGTATTTAATTAGCCAACAAGCACAGACTGTTACTTTGTCAAATTTAAATCTAACTATTGAACTAAAAAAAGAAGAAAGAATATTAACCGAAATTTCCCGCAAATTTGATTTAGAAAAGATGGAGCAATATTTAAGCGATCGCAATTTAAATTTAATTAAAACCTATACCGATACTCAACAGTGGTTTGGCTTATTACTCGTTCAATTATCATAAACATAGATTAATTAGCCTGTAAGGCTGAAGCTTAACCTGAAATGGCGGGAGGCGGATTTGAACCACCGACCTTCGGGTTATGAGCCCGACGAGCTACCAGACTGCTCTATCCCGCGTCGCTTTAGTAACAATAGCACAGTTGGTTTAAGAAAAGCAATTAACATTTATTTGGCTTGATTGGGCATAAACTGGGTATAAACAGCGGACAATAGGCTGGCTGCGCCATACCTAACTACATCGCTACAGGGTAATCCTGTTAATTCCCTAGTAGATTTAATCACGGCTTCTGCTTTGGTGTTGTCCATGCCAAGGGTATTAAGAGCGATCGCTTTAACTTCAACTGTGCCTAAAGTCCCCCCTACACTAGCCACAGTTTCATAAAGTTGAATCACTTCTGGTAGAGGAGGAATAAGAACATCGGGTAAATCGCGGATATGTTTTGCTCCTGCACGATGTACTAAAACCAAGGCAGTGGGTTGACTACCACGAATTAAAGGTAAAGTAGCAGTAGAGCCTGGATGTAATAATGAACCCTGACCTTCAATTATGACCAAATCTTGCTCTTTACCCTGCTCTAAGACCGTTTTTTCCACTGCTCCTGCGGCAAAGTCAACCCTGACGGCATCCAAGGCGATTCCCTGACCTGCGATCGCGATTCCTGCTTGTCCTGTGGCGATAAACTGAGCTTTAATTCCCTGATTTATTGCTGCGCGGTGAAGTTCAAGACTAGTGGACATTTTACCGATTGCCATATCTGTCCCCACTGTTAAAACTCTTTGAGCATTAAGCGATCGCGCCTTACCCGTAGCAATTGTTAACCCAGTTGGCTCTTGTCGTATATCCCAAATCTCTTGTCCAGGCTGCAAATTAGAAAACTGTTGATTAAGAGGGGTATGTAAACCATTGACAATAGAAAGACCAGCTTTTACGGCGATCGCTATTTCTGTCAACAAATCAGGAGGTAATTGACCACCAGAAGGAGCAATCCCAATGAGCAGAATATCTGGTTGTTTGCTCAAGGCCGCTTGAACATTTTTAACAATTGGAACATTTCGCTCAATTTTAGTTAACCCCACTAAAGATTCTCCCTCCGCTTCAGCATCAATGACCGCGACTATCTTAGTTTGACCATAGCGGAGAAAAGCTAATCCAGTTTTCCCGTGATTACCTTTAATTCCACCTTGAAGCAAAATTGCGACTCGACTACTAGCTGTTAACTGCACCTTGTTACTCCTAATCCTGGTTGATGATTGGGTAATAAACGTCCTGCTGCTATTGTTGCACCATGAAAAGGATCGTCTGTTAGGTTGAGATGACTATCAAGGTCTAAATAATCGGCATAAGGAGAGAGATGAGCCATTGCTGTATTAGCAAGGCTGCTGTCGGAGTAACAGCCAAACATAATTTTTAAACCGCAGGCTTGAGCCACTTGAATTGCCCGCATTGCTTCAGTTAACCCTCCCGTTTTCATGATTTTGAGATTAACTCCCGCCACTGACTTGGCTAATCGAGGAATATCGGCACTGGTAAAACAGCTTTCATCCACAAAAATCGGTAACGGTGATGTTTGGGATAAGGCTGACAACTGATGATCTAAAACGATGGGTAAAGGTTGTTCAATATATTCTACTCCCTGCTGTTCTAACCATTGAGACATATAGACAGCATCGGCAAAACTCCAGCCACCATTAGCATCTACAGTAATTCTACTTTGGGGTGCTGCTTGACGAACTGCTTTAACCATCAACTGATCTGCTTCAATTCCGTCTGGATTACCCAGCTTAAGTTTCAGCATTTTAAAATCTAGAGTAGCCTGCCAGTTTTTAAGTCGAGCAATGGCTTGTTCTGGCTTGTTAATACCAATGGTGACAGATATTGGCACAATACGATCGCAATCTAAACCCCAAATTTGCCACAGGGGTAAACCAGCTTTTTTCCCCAGCCAATCATAGAGAGCCATATCCACGGCTGCTTGAATGGCAGAAGAAACTTTAAGCTCGATTAATTTAGCCTTTATTTGCTGGCGCTGTAGGGGGTGAAACTGCTCTAGATGAGAACTGATCTGGGCTAATTCTGACAGTAGGCTGGCAGCTTTTGGTCGATTGCGATCGATTGAAAAGGAGATGCTTCTCCCCAACCCTCAATACTTTCTTGCTCAATACGTAGCCACAAATTAGTACTTTTTACCTCAGTACCCCGACTGATGCGTAAAGCAAATTTTTTGTGAACAGTAAAAGTCTCAACCGTTAATTGCATGGGTAAGGACAAGTAGTGGTTAGTTTTTAAGACGGTTCAAGTCTTGAAGACAGTCTCTAAAATCTTGCGGAAATTAGAAATGCATCTGACTATTAGAAAAGTATAAGAGCGTTGATCGTGTTTAGTTATTTAAAATAGCAAATTTGTTATTTTGGCTATTCAAGGTGCAACTTATCTAAAACCAGCAACGTCTAAAAAACTATTAGTACTAAACCCGAATTATAGTTATCCGCATTACTGTTTACTGTCAATTATCTATATTTATGACCTTAGTTCTGTCCCACTCAAACTTTTGGTTGAGACTAATCATAGCTACTATACTTAATGTGGCTATATTGGCTGCGCCTGAGATTTCTCAAGCGCAAATTTCCCCATCAGGAGCAATTACCCTAAAATCAGATGTGCAGGAATCTAATTCTCAAACAGGTGTGATTACTGCTAGGGGGAACGTCCAAATCAACTATCCTGCTCGACAAATCCAAGCAACTGCAACTCAGGCTCAATATTACAGTCGTGAACGTCGCCTGATTCTGACAGGAAATGTTTATGTACTTCAAGCAGGAAACAGCCTGCGGGCGGAAGAAATGACCTATCTAGTTGATGAAGGACGTTTTATTGCCAAACCCCAAAGCGATCGCCAAGTGGAATCTACCTATATGATCACTGCACCCGAAAAATAATCATTGTTCCTTGCTCATTGCTCATTGCTCATTGAAATTGTGGCTTTAATTTTAGAAAATATTCATAAATCCTACGGCAAAAGAAAAATTGTTAATCGGGTAAATCTTCAGGTTTCACCAGGGGAAATTGTCGGATTACTAGGTCCTAATGGTGCGGGAAAAACCACGACGTTTTATATCGCCACAGGTTTAGTTAAGCCTAATGAAGGAACAGTCAAATTAAATGAGCGGAATATAACTTCTCTGGCACTGCATCAGCGAGCGCGTTTGGGAATGGGTTATTTAACTCAACAGCCAAGTATTTTTCGCAATCTTAGCGTTCAGGATAATATTCTGTTGGTTTTAGAGCAGACAGGAATACCCCGCCCAGCACGTCCAGTTAGGCTACAGCAGTTGCTCAGAGAGTTTCGCTTAGAAAGAGTAGCAAATACCCTGGGAGCGCTCATTTCAGGGGGAGAAAGGAGACGTACAGAGCTAGCTAGAGCCTTGGCAGCAGGGTTAAATGGCCCAAAATATTTATTGTTAGATGAACCCTTCGCGGGAGTCGATCCCATCGCCGTGGCAGAAATGCAGGATATTATTGCTCAATTGCGCGATCGCCAAATAGGAATTTTAATTACTGACCATAACTTTCGCGAAACTCTAGCCATTACTGACCGTGCTTATGTCATGCGCGATGGAGAAATTCTTGCCAATGGAACGGCAGATGAACTATATAGCAATTCTTTGGTTAAGCAATATTATTTGGGGGACAATTTTCAAAAGTAGTCAACAGCTTTTAACAATGAACAATTACCTCTCCTTGAAAGAAGAAGATCGTAGCTTAAGACTTATAGCTTACAGCTTTATTCTATTTAACCTTAGTCGCTTTGTTTGCGCCTCTTTCTAATTCCCGCATCTTTTTACCACGCCAAATTAATTTAACAGGAGTGCCTGTAAACCCTAGCTGATCGCGAAACTGGCGATCTATATAACGGCGATAGTTATCATTAAAGCGTTTAGGTTCGTTCACAAATAAGGCAATAGTCGGCGGTTGCGCGCTTACTTGAGTACCATAGTAAATTCGGCCCTGTTTTCCTTGGCGGTTAGTGGGGGGAGAGTGCCAGCCTACAGCTTCTTCTAAAACTTCATTGATTACGGAAGTACTGACTCGACGACGATGGGATTCGGCAGCCACATCCACCAGATCGAGGATTTTATTCACTCGTTGTCCTGTCATGGCGCTGACAAAAATCATTTCCGCCCATTCCATAAAATAGAGACGAGACAAGATTTCCTTTTTATATTGATTGATTGTGCCAGTCTCTTTTTCTATCGCATCCCATTTGTTAATGATCAGAATAACCGCTCGACCTTCATCAATAATGCGTCCTGCTAATTTTAGATCCTGTTCCGTAACGCCATCGAGGACATCAATTACAAACAGCACCACATCTGAACGACGAATCGCTTTAAAAGCACGGTTGATGCTAAAGAATTCGGCACCATAGTCAACGTTTTTCTTCCGCCGAATACCTGCGGTGTCAATGAGACGATAAGTTTGTTCTCCCCGCTGGACAATCATATCGATCGCATCACGAGTAGTACCCGAAACAGGACTGACGATCGAGCGTTCTTCCCCTGTCAAAGCATTGAGTAAGCTAGATTTACCGACGTTAGGACGACCAATAATTGCCACCTTGATCTCGTTGTCTTCCACTAACTGATCCGTAGATGGCAAATGAGTCACTAGTTCATCCAACAGTTCCCCTGTACCACTACCGTGAATGGCAGAGATGGGATAAGGTTCTCCTAGTCCTAACTCCCAAAATTCCGCAGCTTGGGCTAAACCTTGTTCAACGGACTCGCACTTATTGACAGCTAGTAAAACGGGGACAGATTGACGACGTAACCATTCGGCAATTTCGCGATCGCCATCCATTAAGCCAAATTGACCATCCACCACAAAAATCGCAGCAACAGCCTCTACTAAGGCAGCCATCGCTTGCTGACGAATCATGGGCAGAAACTCAGTATCATCATCAAAGACGAGTCCGCCCGTATCGACTATTTGAAAATCGCGATCCCGCCAGAATGAAGGACGGTAAGTGCGATCGCGGGTAATTCCTGGTTCATCATGAACGATCGCCTGCTGATCTCCAGCCAAACGATTGACAAAGGTAGATTTCCCCACATTGGGTCTACCAATAACAGCAACAATAGGTAATTTCATATTCTGTTAAGACGCTACACATTACGCCTGTAAATTTGATTCAAAATGAAGCGATTAACGATTAGTTTGCTGCAACAGCAAGTTAATACTTGTCTAATAATAATTGATTTCTGGTTTAAACTACAATTAGGTCTTCTCTAAATTAAAACTATTTGCTTAAGTTTGTAACTTCCGATCTAAATACCTCAAGTGCGATCGCAATTTCAGTAGCCTATTACGGCGATCGCTATTTTCAACCGATATTTTAGCTAAGTAGTGTTTATACTTTTGACTTGTGAAAGTCAACCCTGGTTAAGGCTTGGTAATTAAATCAATCACAGTATTAACCAGGCGATCGCTTTCTAGGGGAATAATATCTTTGGCGTGCATCATCTCTTGCAAGATGATGAAGTAAACTAATGAGCCGATCATCACTCTAACTGTGGCTTCTGGATCTTCTAACTTGAGTTGCGGGTGAGATTGAAAATAGTGAGTCAAAATTTCGATTGCTGGTTTAGCCATATTATTGACATAAGCTTTAGCTAATTCAGGAAAACGACCCGATTCGCCGATCACAATCCGCATAAAATCACAGAACGCGCGATCGTTTTGGGCAGTCTCGATCATTTTAGTCGCCATCGCTGATAAGACTTTTTGAGGTTCTTGTTCTAAGGATTGAGGTCGATCTAAACTCAATACTGTCTGAAATTTATCTTTGACTAAATCTTGCATCAATGCATTAAACAGGCTTTCTTTATCGCCAAAATGGCTATAAACCGTTGCTTTGGAAACCTCTGCAACTTTGGCTATTTTATCCATGCTGGTTCCTGCATAGCCATGTTTAAGAAATTCTTTCATAGCACCTGCTAAAATTGCTGCGCTTTTCTCTGCTGATTTGGAACGTTCTAAATTATGGTTGGCTTTGCTCATTTTTATGTTTAATTGTTCCTTTTTATTTTAGGCTGATTTGAGCTTGCCAAACTAATCGGTTTAGTTTCCTAAATATTGAGAACTGAGAGGGTTTTCAATTACTTTGCCATTCTTTTTTTCTAATTAGTGCGATCGCTTTCAAACTTCTCTAAGTATGTTTAAAAATTAAACACAAAATCTTCTTAAAGCGACGTTTTAAAACTTTACTGGAAGATTGCCAATACTTCGGTTTAGTTTTATCATTAAACTAAACTAAACTAAACGGTTTAGTCATAAGCTAACCTGGTAGCCATGAACTATATTACAGAAAAGCAAACTAAATCTTCAAAACCCCCGTTCAAAATCCTACCTGCAATAATTATTGGCTTGGCTTTAATTGTTGGTGGCGCAACTGTATATAAATTTCGTCAAGCCTCGGTTTCACAACCCGAACCAGTTACCCAAACAATGCCAGCCATAAAAACTGTGACAGCATTGGGCAGATTAGAACCCAGTGGAGAAATCATTGAGATTTCTGCTTCCTCCGCATCAGAGGGAAATCGGCTTGAAGAATTGCTAGTCCAACGGGGAGATCGGATTAAAACAGGTGATGTCATTGCAGTATTAGATAGTCGCGATCGCTGCAAGCAGCTTTAAATCAGTCACAGTCACAGGTAAGAGTAGCTGAGGCAAATTTAGCCTTAGTTAAGGCAGGGGCAAAAACAGGAGAAATCCAGGCACAACAGGCAGCGATCGCTCGTATCGAAGCCGAACGTAGTAACGATATTATGGCGCAGACGGCGATGGTAGAACGAATGCAAGCGGAATTAAATAATGCCCAAGTAGAATATCAACGCTATCAAACCCTGTATCAAGATGGGGCAATTTCTGCCTCAGAAAAAGATAGTAAATATTTAGCTTTAGCCACTGCCAAAGAACAGGTAGAGGAAGCCCAAGCAAACCTAAATCGTATTAAATCAGGACAACAAGAACAACTTGCCGAAGCCAAAGCAACATTAGATAAGATTACTGAAATACGTCCAGTCGATATAGCAGTAGTTGAAGCGGAAGTAAGAGAGGCAGAAGCAGCTTATCATACCGCCCAAGCGGAATTAGATCGGGCATATATTAAATCTCCCCAAGCAGGAACAGTAATTAAAATTATGACTCGCCCTGGAGAGGTAGTGGCTAGTGATGAGGGAATAGTCAGAATTGGGCAAACCAATCAAATGTATGCTGTCGCCGAAGTCTATGAAAGCGATATTGGCAAAGTCAAACAAGGACAGAAAGTTAGTATTACTAGTAGTGCTTTGTCTCAAAAGCTAACAGGCACAGTAGATAGCATTGGTTTGGAAGTCGAACGACAAGAAGTAGTTAATACCGATCCGACAGCCAATATTGATGCCAAAGTTGTCGAGGTGAAAGTCAAGTTAGATTCTGAGTCTAGTAAGAAGGTAGCAGGATTAACTAATTTGTTGGTGGATGTCAGGATTGATTTGTAGGGGCGTTTCGCCCTAAAGGATTAGCTTCGCGTCCGAAACGCCCTTACCTAAAACCATAGTTACACAAATTATTAATTGACTATGTTTAAATTTTTAAGAAAACGCACTCCCTTGGGTTGGTTGCAACTCAAGCATGATAAGTTTCGATTGTTAACTGCATTATCGGGAATTGCTTTTGCAGACATCCTCATTTTTATGCAGTTGGGTTTTATGAATGCTTTGTATACTGCTAATACTCAATATCCGCGTAAAATTAAGGGCGATATAGTTTTAACCAGTACTCAAGCAACTAATTTTAATAAGCCTTATACTTTTCCGCGCCGACGACTGTATCAAGCGCTGGATGTACCAGGAGTAGAGTCAGCTGAACCTGTATATATTGGTTCTCTTGATTGGCGCAACCCCCAAAATCGCGAAAAAACCTCGATGATGGCGATCGCTTTTGATCCAGCCAATCCTGCTTTTGATCTGCCAGAAGTTAATAGCCAATTAGATAAAGTCAAAATTCCCAATACAGTATTGTTCGATCTCGCATCTAGAGGTGAATATGACCAAGTTATTAGTCAGATCCAACAGGGAAAAACTATTACTACCGAAAGCGATCGCACTACCGTAACTATTGGTGGTTTATTTAAAGTTGGGGCATCTTTTGCTGACGATGGGGCATTAATCACTAGCGATCAGACTTTCATGCGTTTATTTCCGCGTAAACAGCCAGGATTGGTTAGTTTAGGCGTAATTAATCTCAAAGATGGTCAGAATATCGAAAAAGTAAGAACATATCTCAATAATTATCTTACCGATGATGTTCAGGCTTATACCTCTCAAGAATATGTCGATGCCGAACTTGATTACATTAAAAGCAGTACCGCCATTGGTTTTGTCTTTACCTTGGGAACAATGATGGGCTTTATTGTGGGGATTGTGATTGTCTATCAAGTACTTTCTACTGATGTTAACGATCACATAGCAGAATATGCCACTTTGAAGGCAATGGGTTATAAAAGCTCTTATTTACTTGGTGTAGTGTTTGAAGAAGCAATTATCCTCTCTGTTATTGGCTTTATTCCTAGTGTGGCGATCGCAGCAGGCTTATATCAATTAACCGCAGCAGCAACCGCCTTACCCATTGTTTTACCTGCATCTAGGGCTGTCACTGTACTAATTATGACTATTATCATGTGTAGTATTTCAGGTGCGATCGCAACTAGTAAACTACAATCAGCCGATCCTGCGGATATATTTTGACATTGAGCATTAAACATTGAACATTAAATATATGAAAATGAATTATAAAGATTTAAATCCATCACTTTATACAGTGAAAGCTATTTCAAAAGAAGATCTAGAAAAACAGCAGCATAATTTTGTTAATTTCTTAGCTAAATCAGAAGAAGCTGATGTCAAAGAAATCAACAACGTATTATCTAAAAGAGAAGTAAGGATAAATTATTTTCTTCTTTGAATAAACTTGTTGTAAATGAAATCACTTGTTTTATCAAAATTAGTTGAATCGCAGAAAAGCTTATTATAAGTAAAGTCGATTATTTTATCAAAATTATTTAAAATGTACACCACAAATACAACAAGAAAGCCTAAGAAAGCAACTATATAATCGTCACTGAATATCAGACAAACCAATGCAAATCCCATGAAAAAAAAACGTTATACAGTTAGTATATTCACGCCTCTGCCAAAAAAGTTTACTAGGTACAAATGCTATCCCAAAGCATATACTAGCTACTTCATACCAGTTATTCTGATAAATAAAAATACAAATTAGCAAGCCAAAAAATATATTAATTAACATATATATCTTCATATTTTTATTAGCTAAACTTTTTTGAAATATGCTGTACGAAGGTGACATGAGCCACCAAGATCTGAGAACTAAAATTAAACCAAGAAAGCCATCCATAAAACTTATGTTTCCGTATTTTCTTTTAACCAATTACATAACATCTCTTCTGATGTTGTTCCGCTAGCAATACCTAACATTATGTTTACTACATCTATCTCTGAAGCTATCAATCTAACTTGGTTAATTTCTAAAAAAACCGCCATGACAATAAAGGCAGTACGTTTATTACCATCAACGAAGGGGTGGTTAATGGCAATACCATAACCCAAAGCAGCAGCTAGATCCCACATACTGGCTTCAGAATTATAGTTAGCTATATTTGTAGGGCGATATAAAGCACTTTCAAGCTTTCCTTCATCAATGATTCCCGTTGTTCCACCAAACAAAGCAAGCTGTTGTTCGTGCATGGCTTTAGCTTGAGAAAGAGTAACGAATTTGATTGGCTTCACTTGGCTAACTCTTTCATCGCATTACGGTAGCGATTAGTAATACTTTTTGCAGCTTCCATTGCTTCCTCAAATTCAGGATCGTAAGGAGTTAAATATATACCATCAGGTGTTTGAGTGACGTACAAACTATCTCCTTCTCCTACATTCATCTTCTCTAAGATTTCTCTGGGAATACTTGCACCTAATGAATTACCAATCTTCCTAATTTTTAGTTTCACGATTTTAATTATGTAGTTACCAATGTAGCTACTAATCTAGCAAATCATGTCTGTTGTTGTATTAAAAAACATTTCTTTGTTTAAACTGTACATTACAGCTTGGCGTTCTGATGCTAGCAAATTTGGCAATTGATTTTCACTAAAACAAAACTCTTTTTCTCGTTTTAAACCTGCTTTTTCCATCACCCGAATCGATGCTTTATTTTTTATCAATGCCCAAGACACAACTTTGCTTACGCCTAATTCAGAAAATCCTTTAGCTATTATGGCTTTAGAGCCTTCGCTAGCAAAACCTCGATTCCAATCATCTTTACACAATCTATATCCTAAAGCAATTTCATTGCCACTCGCTAAATTAAATTCTGTTAAATAAGCAAAATTTGTCGTAGTCAAAAAATGAAACCAACCAATAAATTTATTACTTATTTTTTCTATAGCAGCCCAATACCCATAATCTTGATTAGTTTGATAATCTACTAATTTTTTAAATAAATCACGCTCAATATCCTGATAGTTTGCGGGCTGTCCACCATTGATATATCGCATTACTTCTAAATCACTATTTAATTTAAATAAATTATTAAGATCATCTTCAGTAAATTGACGAAAAACTAATCTATTTGTTTCTAAATATACGTTCATAAAGTGACTCTCCCCTTCTGGTTGGGGTAAAACAACATTATTAACCCTATCAACAAAATCAACTAATAGGATAAAAATCCCTCCTCCTCTGTTTGAGCGTTTGAGAGATATTGCTATCTAAGTAGCTAGGCAGAATCAAATATAAAACCAAAAACAAAATAGATTTTGAGGGCAATTAGTTAGCTATCTCTATTCCCTACTTCCCTACTTCCCTACCAAACCATCTTCTAATTAATTTGACCCACCTACTTATGCTGCTTGATTGGATAAAGCTGATTAAACAAATAAAATTTTTTGCTGTTTTGTTAGATTAAAATATGAGATCCTTGAATGTAATAGTCTCTGCTCCTAATCCACCAGCCATAGCCAAAATGCCCAACATAACTGTCAATTTACCCCAAAACTCTTATGCGATCGCGATCGCTACTGATAGCCTGAAACAGTTGGGTAGTCAGATGAAACAATTAAATTTGGGTCAGAAAGTATTAGTGATCTCCAACCCTGAGATTTTTGCTTATTATGGCGAAACCTGTCTTAAATCACTGCAAACGGCTGGTTTCGATACCCATACTCACTTAATTCCTGCGGGAGAATCTCATAAGCAGCTTCAGTCAATTCAAGGAGTATATGATGTTGCTCAGGCTAACCATTTAGAAAGATCTTCCACCTTTGTAGCTTTAGGAGGGGGAGTAATTGGCGACATGACAGGATTTGCCGCAGCAACTTGGCTAAGGGGAGTGAATTTTGTCCAAGTGCCTACTTCACTACTGGCAATTGTGGATGCTTCTGTAGGAGGTAAGACAGGGGTTAATCATCCCCAGGGAAAAAACCTGATCGGTGCTTTTTATCAGCCAAAACTAGTGGCGATCGACCCCAACTTATTACAAACCCTTCCGCTGAAAGAATTTCGGGCAGGCATGGCAGAGGTAATTAAATATGGCGTGATTTGGGATCGAGACTTATTTACCAAATTGGAACATCACGATCGCCTTGATTCAATCGATAATGTGGGAGATTCTTTGCTAGAAACAATTATTACCCGTTCTTGTCAGGCAAAAGCCGAAGTTGTGAGTCAAGATGAAAAAGAAATAGGATTACGGGCAATTCTCAACTATGGACATACTATTGGTCATGCTGTCGAAAGCCTAACTCACTATCAGCAGTTTGTGCATGGCGAAGCCGTCGCAATTGGTATGGTTGCAGCAGGAAAAATTGCCGTAGCCATGAACTTGTGGACACAGGCAGAAGCGGATCGGCAAAATGCTTTAATTACCAAAGCAGGATTACCTACAGATATTCCTAATCAATTAGCGATCGCCGATATCTTAGAAACCATTAAAAGCGACAAGAAAGTAACCGCTGGAAAAGTCCGTTTTATCTTGCCAACGGCGATCGGCAAAGTTATGATTACAAACCAAGTTACACCAGAAATTATTACGCAAGCTCTAAGCTTTTAGTAAACTGTTCATTGCTTATTGCGAGACAGTTACGTTGCGGGGGTTCCCCCCGTTGAGTAAACTGTCGAGGTTGCTCATTGCTCATTGCTCATTGCTCATTGCTCATTAAAAGAAATGTCTTTAGAACCTTGTAATGTTTGCGGTGTTCTCAATGCCGAAGGAACAGAAATCTGTCTGAGTTGTGGCTATCCAACCACAGGCAACAAACGATCAGCAATTTTTCGTTGGGTGGCGATCGCTTTAATTATTTGTTTTGCCTTACCTTTCCTCTCAGGATTAATCAACTGGATTTTACTGCAATTGAAGCCCGATCCACCATCAAATCAACCTAAAGTTTCTTTAATTCAAAAATAAATCTGTTTTGTCAGTAACGGTAAGACAAGGATGCAGCACGATTGTTTGGCTGCCAGAAAAAAAAGGAAGCTGGGCATTGCCATTGAGATACGAGCGAAGTTTAATACGACAATGGAGATGCATTAACTGATACATCCCCATTGATTAAAGATAAATTTTGGTAATTTCCAGATAGATATTGTTTGTTTAGTAGGCAAGAGTCTCTAAAGTTTCTTTGAGGTAACTTCGTACTTGCTGGTCTAATTCAATGTCGCTACTGATATCTCTTTCTTGCTGCCAACTTTGAAAACCTGAGCTTTTGGAGATTGCCTGTCTAAGGCTGAACCAAATTTCCTGCTCCCTTTCGTTTAGCGAAGCGATAGTTGAGTTTGTCATGTATGTAAAATTTTTATTACTCTATATTTTTTAGTTTAGCTCAAGTAAATTGAGTATCTGTATTTCTAAATACATAAATCCTCGAATAACTAGATATATGTTAGTAGCGATGCTGGCGATCGCTAACCCTAAAATACGCTCCTGCGGTAATAAGTCAGCAATTCCTGTTGTTGCTGGAGCAAAATTATATAGTAACCATAGATTAAAGAGCATTAATCCTGTAGCGATCGCGTTGACAACTTTTTGTTGCTTTCTTTTGAATAAAGCCAGAATTTTCCTTTGCTTTTCGCTTAAAACTTTAGGCGGGAGAGCAAAAAATAAGACGCTAAAAATATTAAAAGGACGGTAAAGCTGCATTAACAACACGGGCAGAATAGCGATCGCTATTAACCAAGGCAATTCGATGAAATAGCTATATCTCTCCCACTGCTAGCCCAATCGAGGCAACACCAAGCATCAAGGGAAACATAATTATGCCCCCAACATGAATCCATAAAAAAGGTTCAGAACGAGTATTCGTCATTGTTAATTATACAGAGATGTGTTGGGGCGTTTTGACAAGCGCCCCCATATAGTTTATCTAGAAGAAAATTGACTT
>JAAUOU010000138.1 GCA_012034765.1 Pleurocapsaceae cyanobacterium CSU_1_1
ATCAAGCTAATATTATCCATAGGGTTTTATGTTTGAGTTTGGTTACTTTTCATCAAACCCTTTTTGGGTCTTTCCTTGCAAGTTTTGTCCTGTACTTAGGCGATCGCCTAAAATATCTTGAGCTAGATAGAGGCGATCGCGATCTTCTTTTTTAAGATTTTTCAGAAAATGTTGGCTTTGTTTTTCTCGATCTTCTGTAATCTGAGCTAATTGTAGTGCCATTAGTTCCCAGACTTTACTTTCTAAATACATCCGTGCGATCGCCCCTTGATAGGGACAGTTTAAGATTTGTTGTAATGCTATCTGCATCTTCGGAGTTATCGAGCTTGAAACAACAAAGTAGGGTTGTTCTTCTGTTCTAAATAACTTGTCCCAATGGACATTGAGATCTCGATCGTCTTCTCCCCAGAAATCCATTGCTAATTCTGGTTCGATGTGTATACTTATGCTTGTAGTTGATTGCTGGTGGAATTGCTCCCACTGTTGGGCCATTGCTAACCCACTACCGCAAAATATAGTTTGTCCTACATCCCTAAAACCATCTCGATCGCAGCTTTTTCCGTTGATTTGAAAACACATTTCGAGGGGATGAAAGCGATCGCCCTGTTGCACGATCGCGCGATCGTGGAGTTGATACTGTTCGATGTTTATTTCTAACCCAGGGCGTAGTTCAATCAAACGAGAATAACCTTGTCCTAATTGCGATGGATAGGCGTAGGTAAGATCAAAATGACCGATTTGGGGAGCATTGGGTTTAAGTTCTGTAAATAGATCGCAGTAGTCTGATTGTGAAATAGTAATGGTCATGAACTTTTAGGGGTTAAAAAATTTCCTGTTGGACTGAATGAGCTTGTACTTCTTGAGGCGATCGCCAGACGGTAGGAGGTAAATCATCAAGGAGACGATCCGCTTACTTACTTATTACTTCCAAATCTGCATCAGGTAGTATCGTCTCGATATCTCGTAGTTGATGAACAGCATATCCACTTAAACCTAGAATTACGCCAAAAATGGCGAATAAAGTATATTGAACTGCTTATTATTATGCGATCGCCGCAGGGTTATGTTTAGCAATTCATTTTGCGACCTGGATTACCTCCCTAGCTTATACTTCCATCGCTGCTTCTACAGTACTGGTGACAACTAATCCGATTTGGGTAGGATTGTTTTCTTGGTGGTGGTATGGAGAAAAGTTAAGTCTACAAGGCATAATTGGCGTTGCCGTTGCCTTATGTGGTGGGCTGATTATGGCGATCGCTGATAGCGCTCAAGGAGGAGGCTATAGTAATCCAATCTTAGGGGACATACTGGCTCTAATCGGTGCAGTGATGTCTAGTTTATATATCATTTTTGGTTCGCAGGCGCAGCGCAGAGGTTTAGACACAGGAAACTATGTGGCGATCTCCTATTCTACGGCTGCATTCTGTTTGTTACCGCTGCCGTTTTTATTCGGCGCTAGTTACTTTGGTTACGAGGGAAAAGTTTATCTATATATCTGCTTGATGGCTGTAATGTCTCAAGTTATCGGTCATACTAGCCTTAACTGGTCAGTGCGCTGGATTTCGCCTACGGTCATTAGCTTGAGTTTATTGTTTGAGCCAGTGGTAGCTAGTTTAACTGCGGCGATCGTCTTTCAAGAAATTCCCTCAACCGATTTGTTGCTAGGAGGTTTAGTGATTTTATGGGGAATAGGAGTATTTATCAATGAGCAATGATCATTTAACATTGAACAATTGATTAATTAGGTTTAAGACTTCTTCGTTCACAAGTCTATGACTTTTAAAGTTTTCCCCATTCGAGGACAAGCCTTAAAAGTTTAAATCGGACGAGAAGAAATAATCATTCAGAAAATTTTTCTTGATTTACAATCCTCTTCTTTCTAAAGAGAAACAATTGCTCATTGTTCATTGTTCATTGTTCATTGTTCATTGTTCATTGTTCATTGTTCATTGTTCATTGCTCATTGTTCATTGCTCATTGCTCATTGCTCATTGTTCAACGGCTAACCCCAACAAACTCGCCATCAATGCTTGCTGGGCGTGCATTCTATTTTCTGCTTGATCCCAAACGCGAGAGCGATCGCTTTCTATGGCTTCAGCGGTAATTTCCTCTCCTCGGTGAGCGGGTAAACAGTGCAGAATAATTGCTTCAGGGTCGGCGTGGGACAATAGCTGTGAATTGACTTGATATGGCTGAAAGACGGGTATTCTTTGGTCGGCGAGGTCTTCTTGTCCCATACTTGCCCAGACATCCGTATAGACCACCTGAGCATCTTCTACAGCAGCGATCGCATCTTGAGTAACTACGATTTCTGACCTATCCCCAGCGATCGCTTGAGCCTGTTTGACAATTTCTGGAGCGGGTTCATATCCTTTGGGGGTGGCAATTCTCACATTTAAACCTGTCAATGCTCCACCCAATAATAGAGAGTGCGCCATATTGTTACCATCCCCCAGATAGGTTAAAGTCTTGCCTTGTAGTGAGCCAAAACATTCTTGAACTGTCATCAAGTCCGCCAAAATCTGACAGGGATGTTCTAAATCTGTGAGGGCGTTAATTACAGGAATTTGCGTATAGTTGGCAAAGGTTTCAAGATCTGCTTGAGCAAAGGTGCGAATTGCCAAAATATCGAGGTAACGGTCTAAAACCCTGGCGGTATCTTCGATTGGCTCACCACGACCAACTTGAGTCACACTCGGATTAAGATCGATTACCTGTCCTCCCAGCTTATACATTGCCACGCTAAAAGAAACCCTGGTACGAGTTGAGGCTTTATAAAACAGCAAACCCAAAACTTTATTGCATTTAAGCTCTAGTTCATGGCTTTTAAGCTGACGAGCAAGTTTTAATATGCCCATAATTTCTGCTGCACTCAAATCGGCAGTGCCAAGTAAGTCTCTTCCTGTAAGCTGTTTCATGTTGCTAAATATTTAGATAGTGACTGGAGACATCAGATGAGAAGAATTAATTCTAAAGCCAAAGGTAGACTACAATCAATGCTCGATCGCTAATTGATGAGATTAAATTAGGCTGAGAAGAAATGTTACAACTGGAATAGTTCTATTGCTTTGCTCGCAAATTTCATGACGAACCCCATAGCTTTTGACCGTAGTAAATTTTGCTCTTGTCTGGCTGTGGGAATGTTGCAGCTTGGATGTTATGTCGGGTTAGAAGCATATTTAGGGAAGAAGGCTGTTGCCGCCGAAGACATAATTTTAAATTATGGAGTGCTAGAGTTTTCGGTTTCGGTTGATTCGCTGGAAACCTATGCCAAGACAGGAAAAATTAGTAGTGAATTAAAAAGCTATACTGATTTTCTGACCCCCGAACAGTTAGCGCAGTTTAAGGTTGGTCTAACCAGCAGTGCTGATTTCAGTCATTTAGCGATCGCCCAATTTCTCTATTCATATCAGGGAGAAAAGATCTTAGAGCGAATGTCACGAGTTTTTAAAACCAAGGGTCGTCAACCAGGTTTTTATGCGATCCGTTCAGCATTAATATTAGCAGCAGCAGACCAAGATGAAGGTTTAACTCCTCTCAATGTACTCAAAAAGTTTCCCACTGATGCCCTAAGAGTCGATTCTCGCCAGGGATTTGAAATTTTCAAAGATTTGAGTAAAGTAGTTCAAAACAACGCTCTGTCTGTAGCAGCAGTAGAACAACAAGTAATTCAAGAAAGCCAAGATGTTACAAGTTTTGCACCTCAAGAAAGAAATCTCAACTTATTAAATTCTGGAGCTTATACCTATCGCCAGCAGAAGTTAACCATACGCGATCGCCGTCGAGATCGCACTTTCCCCGTAGATTTATACTTACCCCAGGTCAAAGAACGACGGAAATTACCTTTGATCGTCATTTCCCACGGTTTAGGTGGCGACTTAACTACTTTCGCCTATCTAGCCCAGCATCTTGCTTCTCATGGTTTTGCCGTGGCAGTACCAGAACATCCAGGCAGCAGTGCCAAGCAAATTGAAGCTCTGTTAAATGGCTTAGAAAGTAATGTAACTCCTCCAGAAGAACTAATTAATCGTCCCTTAGATATCAAATTTTTACTCGACCGACTTGGGGCTAGCTTTGGTCATAAAATTGATCTTGATAACGTCGGTGTGATCGGTCAATCCTTCGGTGGTTATACTGCCTTAGCATTAGCAGGAGCAGAGATTAACTGGAATTCCCTCAATCGTGATTGCCCTAATCTAGATAACTCTTGGAATTTATCTTGGCTCATTCAATGCCTAGCACTGCAAATTCCTCTAGTCGCTACGCAAGCAGAACTTAAGGATCAGAGGATTAAAGCAGCGATCGCCATTAATCCCTTAGTTAGTTCTATTTTTGGCGAAGAAAGCTTGAGCAAAATTGATATTCCCATCATGCTAATTTCAGGTAGTTCAGACCCGATCACTCCTGCCTTATCTGAGCAAATTATTCCTTTTACCTGGTTAACAACCCCTAAAAAATATTTGGTACTGCTCAAAGGCGGTACTCATTTTTCTACTTTGAATGAATCAGCAGGTAGTATTCCTGTTCCCGAAAAAGCGATCGGACCCAGCCCTAAAATTGCTCAGGGTTATGTTCGACAGCTTGGGTTAGCTTTTTTTGGCAAATATATCACCACCAAAGAAGTCTATGACAATTATCTTAATGCCGAATATGGTGCAGTTATGAGCAGAGAAAAGTTTCCTCTCAGATTAATAAAATCTCTAAACCCCGATATTTTAAAACTAAAATCTCAAGAACAGGAATGATTATTTTTAAAAGCTGTCATCTATCAGCTTCAGGAGTTTACTCATTACTCATTGTTAAAGGACTCCCGCATTGCCCAAGCCCAAAATAATTCCTGCTCCTAATATGTGACCTAAACTAGTAGTTGCCAGTAATTCGGGAAGACCAAAGTTATCCCACACTTCAGGCTTTGGTACGGGTAGATTTGGTCCTTGTCCAGAATTTTGAATCGCGTAGCGACCGATAGCTATACAAAATAAGTTTGACATAATCATGACTAAAGCCACGGAAGGATTCCAGTCAATAGTGGAAGGACTGTGCTGAACTGCCAAAATAAAGTTAGACATCATCATAAATTTAGTTTCTCTTGCTGATTAGATATTTTTTTGGTTTCTTGTGGCTGTGTTTTTGTTTTTGTTTATAGGAATTATAAAAATCTCTCTGTACAAAACGATGTTTCTTTTAAATAATTAACAGTAAGACAAACTTTTACCATCAAATTCTGCAATTAAAGCAGCTATAGAACCAATGCGAGTTAAAATATGCGGAATTACCCAGATTGAACAGGGGAAAGCAATCGTTAATCTAGGAGCAGACAGTATTGGTTTTATCTGTGTCCCAGAGTCTCCCCGATATGTAACTCCCGATCGCTTAAAAGCGATCGCCGATTCACTACCAAGTAAAACAGTTAAGGTGGGTGTCTTTGCTAATCATGGTGTAATAGAAATTATTTCAGTAGTCGAACAGGCTCATTTGTCTGCGATTCAGCTACACGGTGCAGAATCTCCAGAGTTTTGTCGGCAACTACGTCAGAAAACTGCGCCAGAAATTGAATTAATTAAAGCCTTGCGGCTTAAATCGGCAGCATCGTTAGCCCAAACCTCGGCTTATCTAGATTGTGTAGATACTTTATTGCTAGATGCCTATCACCCTCAGATGTTAGGCGGAACAGGTCATACTATTAACTGGCAAGATCTGGCTCAGTTTAAACCAGCTATTCCTTGGCTGCTGGCAGGGGGATTAACTCCAAATAACATAGGGGAAGCTTTATCTCATTTACAGCCTGATGGGGTCGATCTTTCTAGCGGTGTAGAGCGATCGCCAGGCGATAAAGATTTAGCTAAAGTGGCTCAATTATTTGCAGCAATAAACGGCAATTAATAATTAATTTTGATTTGTTAATTATTAGTCGTGGGATAATTACAGCCTTGCAAAGTAATCAGCTTCAATTTATGAAAGTACTAGTAGTCGGCAACGGCGGTAGAGAACACGCTTTAGCTTGGACATTACTACAGTCGCCTAATGTCGAACAGGTGATTTGCACTCCTGGCAATGGCGGTACAGCGACGCTGCCTAACTGCCTCAACCTGTCTATCGCCGTAGATGATTTTGCGGGTATTGCTCAAGCAGTGGCAGAATACCAAATTTCTTTGGTAGTGGTAGGACCAGAAGTTCCCTTATCTTTAGGTATTGTCGATTATTTAAGAGAACGTCAGATTGCTGTGTTTGGACCAACTCAGTCAGGGGCAAAAATTGAGTCGAGTAAGTCTTGGGCAAAAGAAATTATGACCCAGGCAAACGTACCAACGGCTAAGTCTCAAACTTTTACTGATGCCGAGGCAGCTAAAGTCTATATTCAGTCAGTTGGTGCGCCTATTGTGGTCAAAGCGGATGGTTTGGCTGCGGGAAAAGGGGTGATCGTGGCGACGACTATCGAAGAAGCGATCGCCGCAGTAGCTGAATTACTAGAGAACTCAGGTAAATTAATAATTGAGGAATTTTTGACAGGTTCGGAAGTATCGGTTTTAGCGGTTACTGATGGTCAAACTATCCGTCCTCTCTCTCCCGCTCAAGATCATAAACGCATTGGGGAAGGAGACACGGGCAAGAATACAGGAGGCATGGGGGCTTATTCTCCTGTGCCTTTGGTGACGGAGGAATTAAGTCTAAGAATTGAACAAGAAGTATTGCAGCCAACCTTAAAAGCTCTTCAGCAACAAGGAATCGACTATCGCGGAGTACTATATGCAGGCTTGATGATTACCCCTGCGGGCGAACCAAAGGTGATTGAATTTAACTGTCGCTTTGGCGATCCTGAAACTCAGGTGGTTTTACCTCTATTAGAGACTCCTCTGGATGAAATTCTCCTTGCCTGTGTCGAACAAAGATTAGCACAATTGCCGCCGTTACAGTGGAAATCTGGAAGCGCAGTCTGTGTCGTCGCTGCTGCGGGTGGTTATCCCGATGCTTATCAAAAGGGTAAAGCGATCGCTGGTATTCCTCAAGCCGAACAAAAAGGCGCGATCGTCTTTCAGGCTGGAACAAAATTACATCAACAAGCAATATTAACAGACGGAGGTAGAGTACTGGGTATCACTGCGGTGGGGGATACTTTCGCTGAGGCGGTGGCGATCGCCTATGCTGCCTTGGAATCGATTAAGTTTGAGGCTATGTATTATCGTCGTGATATTGGACACAGATACAGATAGTCATCATCGTTGAGAAAGCATGAAACTAAATAATTAATCATCATTTGTTTCACAATTGGTAAACTATAATTCAAGTAACTTAACATTTATTATCACTACCAAATCTCTTGTTGACTTTTCTGACCAAAATCAAAGAAATTATTGCCCTCTGGTGGTCTGAGTTTACCCTCCAGACGAAGCTGATGGCCGCTGCCACTTTGGTTGTTTCCTTGATTATGAGTAGTTTAACTTTTTGGGCAGTAAACACAATTCAACTGCAATCTAATATCAACGATACTCGTTTTGGTAGTGACCTAAGTATCTTAATTGCTTCTAATGCTGCGCCTTTGGTGGCAGAAGACGATCTTCAAGGATTAGCGGATTTCTCAACTCGTTTTTATCGCAGCACTTCAAGTATTCGCTACATTATCTATGCCGATCAATCGGGTAGTATCTTTTTTGGCATTCCCTATTCTCAAGCAGAAATTCAAAACGATCTAACTATTGAACGCCGAATTTCTTTACCTGAAGACTATGCTCAAAATAGCGATCTTCCTTTTGTCCGACAACATCAAACCCCCAACGGACAGGTGACGGATGTATTTGTTCCTCTGCGTCATAATGGAGAATACTTGGGAGTATTAGCAGTCGGTATTAATCCTAATCCAACCATTGTGGCATCTTCTAACCTGACGCGGGATGTGACTATTGCCGTATTTATTACCATTTGGGCGATGGTGATCTTGGGTAATGTCTTTAATGCTCTGATGATCACCAGACCAATTAAAGAGCTTTTAGTGGGAGTCAAAAACATTGCCGCCAAAAACTTTAAGCAAAGAATCGATCTTCCCCTCAGAGGAGAGTTGGGAGAATTAATTTCTAGCTTTAATTTAATGGCCGAAAAGCTGGAAAACTATAATGAACAAAACGTTGAAGAAATAACTTCGGAAAAAGCCAAGCTAGAAACCCTGGTTTCTACTATTGCCGATGGTGCAGTGCTAATTGACCCCGAAATGCATATTATCTTGGTAAATCCGACGGCTAAAAGTATTTTTGGTTGGGGAGAAGATGCCCTTGGTGATAATATTCTGCATCGTCTTCCTTCTGAGTTAACGACTAAATTGACCAAACCTCTCTATCAGATGATCGAGAGAAAGATTGAATCACCAAAAGAAAATGTTTTAGAGCATAGTCAACAACATCAATTAAATCAATTAAGCGATCGCGATGAATTCCGCATTACCTTGCAAAAGCCAGTCCCCAGGACGATCCGCGTGTTATTAAGTCGAGTTTTAGATGGTGGGAGCGAAAATATTAAAGGTATTGCCATGACGATTCAAGATATCACTCGTGAGGTGGAACTAAACGAGGCTAAAAGTCAGTTTATTAGCAATGTTTCCCATGAGTTAAGAACACCTCTATTTAATATCAAGTCTTTTATCGAAACCCTCTCCGAATATGGCGAAGATCTGACTCATGTACAGCGTCGAGAGTTTTTAGACACTGCCAACCACGAAACAGATCGCTTGACTCGTTTGGTCAACGATGTTTTAGACTTATCACGCCTAGAATCATCTCGCACCTACGATTTGAGCGAAGTTTATCTCAGTCAACCGATAGAGCAGACTTTAAGGACTTGTCAGTTAAATGCTAAGGATAAAGGCATCGAGCTATATCAGGAAATAGAAACCGATCTGCCTCCTGTCTTGGGTAATTACGATTTGCTGCTGCAAGTATTAACTAATTTAGTCGGTAATAGCCTCAAGTTTACTAATGCAGGGGGTAAAGTAACGGTTCGTGCTTATCAAACTGAAGCAGAATCAAATACCTTAAATCAATCTGCCGTCAAAATTGAAATAGCCGATACGGGAATTGGTATCTCAGCAGAGGACAAAGAAGCCATTTTTGAACGCTTTTTCCGCGTTGAGAATCGAGTTCATACCTTGGAAGGGACGGGGTTAGGTCTTTCGATTGTGCGAAATATTATTGAAAAGCATAACAGTAGAGTTTATATCGACAGCGAAGTAGGGGTAGGAACTAGTTTTTGGTTTGAATTGCCTATTTATCAAGCAGAAGTTGAGCAACCTGTAGAGGTAATAAGTAATAAGTAATAAGTCAAAAGTCCTAAAGGATAAGCTTCGCGACGCGATATGCGGAGCGGTATCCTTTAGGACGTAAGGAGCTAGTCCTTTAGGGCAAATCAAAAGTCAAGAGTATTAATATACGCCTTGTGTGAATTAAATATTTTAAAAATGCTTAGTTTTAGATGTTTAATCAGATATTATGATTATTTGAGAAATTGATATCTTGATTCAATTAACTGCCAGTTTTTCTCAAA
>JAAUOU010000139.1 GCA_012034765.1 Pleurocapsaceae cyanobacterium CSU_1_1
AGTACCTAGCCTGAGATTAGACTTATCAGCAAAATAGTTTTAGAGAACCAAAAACAGGTGCTATAATGCCCTGTTTTATTAAGCGCTTAAATAATTGGGGTATCTATGTACCCCGTTTACTTATCTAGCTAGCCTTGCTATATTCATTTTTGAGTAAGTTTTGAGTAAAGCAACGCTACTTTTGGTTATTGACCTTCGGTTAAGGCTTGAGGCGAACGAGCTTGTGAGTAAGCGGGTGAAGGGATTCGAACCCTCGACATTCACCTTGGCAAGGTGACGCTCTACCACTGAGCTACACCCGCATTACAACTAATTCTTAACGAATTGTTATTATGCACAAATATTTAAAGCTTGTGCTTTCTTGCCAGTTATTAGTATGGCAGATTATCAACAGTTTTTCAAGTAATTACTTAAAAGCCGATTTTAGGTAGGTAAACTATTCTGTCCAATCGTCTTCTAGCGAGAAATTGGGTTGTTTTTGCAATAAAGATATGGCAAGAGCGATCGCTTTTTGGGTATTGGAATCACTTTCTTGCTTGAGCGCAGTTTGCAGTGCAGCCAGAGAATGGCGATCGCCAATTTTCATCAAAGACAAGGCAGCCGACTTGCGTGTTTGTGGTTCAGGGTGATGTAGTAGTTCGAGTAAAATAGGAATTGCGGGCTGATATTTTAAATTACCCAAGACTGCTGCTGCCTCGCTACGAACATCCGTGACGTTATCCTTGAGGGCATTTACGAGTAAATCTAATGATTGGGTATCATGATGATCTTCTTCTGCTACTTTGGCGATCGCTCCTACTACGGCAGCTCTAACTTCTGGCGAATCAGAATTATAAGCTTCATATAGCTGATCTTTTGCTTGAGCGCCAATAAAAGCTAGACCCCAAGCTGCATGACCTTTATTACTTTCGCTAGAATTAGGGGATGCTAATACTTCTAAGAGGGGTTTTACAGAAGGGATTCCAATCCGAGCTAATGCGCCAATAGCCGAAGCTTGAACCACCGTATCTCGATCATGGAGTAGTGCATGAATCAGATGAGGTACAGCAACAGGATCTTCAATCAAGGTTAAGGTTTTGCCCGCAGCTCTTCTAACCACCTCATTAGAATGATGTAGTAAAGCCTCGATTAAAATGTCTACCGCAGGTTTTCCCACCGCTCCCAAGGCTTCGGCAAAGCCTAAACGAACTAAACCTCTGGTATCCCCTAAACATTGCACCATTTGCCTGAGCAGCTGTTGGTCTTGATGATTAAAAGTACCGTTAGTCAGTTGCTGATTTATTCTGGCTAATAGTTCATCTGTTTCTTCATGGGATAGTATTTGACCATTTTGGGCGGAATTAGGAGTATTGGTCATTTAACTACTCGCACTTAAATTAGCCTGTTGTTCTTTGAGTCGTTGTAGTTTGGCATCAATATCTGCAAGCTGTGGCTCTAGTTTTGCCATCGTCGCTTTTTTAGATAGCTTGGCTTTTTTGGCTGCTTCTGTTGTTTCGCTAATTAGACGATCGCGATATTTTTCAAATTCGACAATTAGCTCGGCTAAATCTGCTGCTGTTACTGTATTTTCGCTCATATACTTAAATTCTGATTAAATTATTAATTATTAATGCTGAGGATTTGAACGATTTTCAATTAAGTCGTCTGCGTAATCGGCTTTTGTCAATTATTTTCTTAGAGTAAACTACCAAGGGTTAACCCAGGCAATAAGCTTTAAACTATTTATTAATTAAGAAACGATTATAAAATTTCCTCAAGTAATGGACAATAGATTTTCTAACATATTCAATTTAACGGAAGATCAGGCGATCGCTTTATTAAAAAAGCCGTTAAATACGGAAGATGGTACATCCGAGCGTTATGTTGGTGCAGCACACCTAATTAATTTCCCCACAGAAAGGTCAATCAATGCCCTAATTGAAGCAGTTAAAGATCTCGATCCAGCTTTAGCCAACCGCATCGCCAGAAGAAAAGCGGTGGAAAGTTTAGGGCGTTTAAAAGCGACACAGGCATTACCAATACTCAAAACTTGTCTTGCCGATCCTGACCCCTTAACGGTGGAAAATGTAGTTTGGGCAATTGGTGAAATTGGCACGGAAGATGAGTCGATCCTCGAAGCGATCGCCAATTTATTAACAAAACCACATCAAACCTACCGCGTAATTATTCACACTCTGGCAAATTTTAATTACCTCCCTGCACTCGAACGCATCAAACCCTTTGCTATTCATGATGATAAGTCTATTGCCAGTGCAGCGATCGCTTCTGTCGCTCGTTTGAGCAATGATTACAGCCAAATGGAGCAGGTTGTCGAATTTCTCCAGCATAGCGATATTAATGTTAGACGCGCCTGTATTCAGGATTTAATTGATGCCGAAGATTATACTGCTATATCCGCCATTGCCAAAGCGCCTATTTCTGTTGCCTTCCGTCTGCGGGGGATTAGACTTTTAGCAGCTAAAGGTTTAGCTACGGGTAAACTAGATTTTGCCGAAATTGAACCTAGTTTAGATCGGATCATTCGCGATCGCCCTCAAGATATTGACCTGGTGCATGAATACGATCAGCCTCCCGCATTGGAATTCCTGATCAAAGAGCTTTATCACACTGATTTTGGACGATGTTACCTCGCCAGCAAGACAATCCTAGAAATCTATCCTCAAGAGGCGGTAGCTGCTCTTTTACAAACCTATCAAGATGAAGCTCACAATGATTATGGCGCACATTTTCATGTAGTTAAATTATTGGGACTGCTTAAACATCAAGCTAGTTACGATTTAATCGTCGAAGCGCTACACAATACTTCGCCTCAGTTTCAAAAATCTCGCGCAGCAGCGGCGATCGCCCTAGGTAATCTTCAAGCTATTCAAGTTATTCCGCTACTTAAAGAGACTCTGGATACACCAATCTTCGATCTTAAGTATGCTTGTCTTTTGGCCTTGGAACAACTGGGAGAAAATTGTTGGTCGGAAGTAGTAGACGATCAAAATTTGCTGATCAAGACCAAAGCTAACCATCGGCTAAACTCTAATTAGAAAAATTTAGCTGACTATTTTTGCTTGACTGTATGGTGCAATCATCCTCTAAGTTAATTTATTTTTCATGATGGCAAACAGCAACATTGATTCAATTTGGCAGACTCCCTTACAACTACCTAAATTGAAAGGTCATCAGGTTCATATTTGGCGTGCTAACTTAGGATTATCTACTCCAGAAATTGAGCAATTAACTACCTTATTATCAACCGACGAAATAGCTAGAGCTGATAAGTTTCGCTTTGCCAAACATAGAAGAAAATTTATCGCAGCTAGAGGAATTTTAAGACAGTTATTAGGCAATTATTTAGAAGTGAGTCCCCGTAGTTTAACATTCACTTATAGCGATCGCGGAAAACCTCAGTTGGCAACAGATATTTCCCTGCAATTTAATCTTTCTCACTCCGAGGAATATGCTCTTTTTGGCTTCGCGTTAAATCATCTAATTGGCGTTGACATTGAACATCAGCGAGCTATGCCTGATGCACTTAAAATTGCTCAACGTTTTTTCTCCGCCAGAGAATATAAGATGTTGGTAGCCGTTCCCCTAGAGCAACAGCCAAAATTATTTTTTCAGCTTTGGACAGCGAAAGAGGCTTATCTTAAAGCGACTGGCACAGGTCTATCGGGTTCTTTAAGCAGTGTTGAGATTTGTTTAGACCAACGTGAATCTCTTTACTTATCTACAATTAAGCAAGATAAAATAATAGACTGGTCGCTCTATTGTTGTACTCCAGCAACAGATTATGCAGCAGCGATCGCTATAAATGCTCAAATATCAACTCAAGATGTTAATTATTGGCATTGTAATTATGTAAGCGATCGCGCCTTGTAAACAATAACTCCTGAAAAGCTCATAAGTATTAAAATCGATGTATGATTTCTTATGAATTCTTAATATTATAGTAAGCAGGATTTAACCAGAGAGAATTTCTATGACGACAATCACCTTTGCTAAAGAAAATCAAGAAGTAATCGCTGCACAGGGGTCAAATTTGCGCGAGAAAGCTCTTCAAAACCGAGTTGACATTTACACCCTGGGGGGAAAACTCAGAAATTGTGGTGGCTATGGACAGTGTGCAACTTGTATTGTCGAAGTTGCCGCAGGAATGGAGAATTTATCTCCTAGAACAGATTTTGAAAAGCGCAGGTTAAAAAGAAAGCCAGATAATTATCGTTTGGCATGTCAAACTATGGTCAATGGTTCAGTCACCATTATTACTAAGCCCAAACCTGCTAAAAAGAAGAAATAAACTTGCTCGATGGAGCTATTGATCTAAGATAATGATATTCTAGAGATGAATGTTGTTTTAATAATTACTTACTTAGGAGCTGCTATTGTATGGAAGTTAATGACTTGGGATTTGTAGCAACTATCCTATTTGTTTTAGTTCCTACTGTCTTCTTACTAATTCTCTTTATCCAAACTGATAAAGATCAAAGAGAAGGTTAATATAAATCTAGAAAATAAAATAATCTTGGTTATTGAGTCAAACCGTAACTTAGGAAAAATTATTTATCAGTATAAAGTTCAACTTAATACTTATACTTATAAGTTGTTTATGATACTACTATCATAATTAATGAATTGTTTTTCCACAAGTTAAAAGTTGGCTCTATTTTTATGCTTCTTTTATGCGTCAAAAGTATTTAAGCGATAATTGCTGTTAATTTTGAGTGTTAATAGACTGGATAAATTCTACATTAACTGGAAGTTGCCTTAAAAAGAAACAAGCGTTTGATTTAAACTGTTGTACGTTAGCAAAATTAATTAACTCTAGTAAATCATCTGAAGAGTTAGATTCTTGGTGAGGTAGCCAAGTCTGAAAAGATGTCAAAAGAATTTTTCGAGGCATTACTTTATTTTAAAATATTGCTTGTTTAAAATATCTTAAATATGAAGTCTAAATTCAAATAAACTACTAAAATTTATGGAAATACAATTTAGAGAATTCAATCCTTTTGATCTATGGATTTGGTTAGAATTTCCTACTGTTCCCTCTCGTATGGAACAACAATATATTGAAGAGCTGTTGGATTCTTGGTTTTATTTAGGCAAACTTGGTGGTTTCAATGCGGAAAATCTTCCTGTACAGGATGCTGGGATAGAAATTAGCTATCTGGATTACGACGAATCTCAATTGGAGAGCGCGTTAATGTCACCAATGCACAATATGGGAGATATTGAATATCTTGGTGTTTGGGGTAGATGTTGGTTCGATCTTGGTACAAGCGATTTAATTGCGATCGATATTTTAATTAATTCAATTTACCAACTTAGCAAAGAATTCGTGCAAATAAATAAGATTGTTATTGGAGGTCAAAACGAAGATTGGCCAGTTAACGCTGACAATAACTCTAGCTTCTATAGTGAATAACGTGAGCCTCTAACAAAGGAAATTTGTTTTCTATGGCGATTATGACAATTTTTAGGCAACGGCTGCTAGCGCTTCTTGTCCGTGTTGACGCATCAAACCCATCAATTCATCACGATAGTCATGAAAGAGAGAGTCACGCTTGATTAGTTGGGTTCGTTCTGGCAATTTAACCTGAATTTCCTTTCTCACAGTACCAGGGCGTGAACCCAAAGCATAAATGCGATTGGAGAGAAAAACTGCTTCCTCAACATCGTGAGTAATCATAAATACCGTCAGACCAGTACGTTGCCAGAGATCGATCATAAACTCATGCATCGATTCTTTAGTATGAACATCCAATGCACCAAAAGGTTCATCCATCAATAGTACCTTTGGTTCAGAAGCTAAAGCACGAGCGATCGCAACTCTTTGTTTCATCCCACCTGATAATTCTTTGGGTAATGAACGAGCAAAAGCAGTCAAACCTACTACGTTTAAATAGTAACTCGCTTGCTGTTTACGTTGCTTTGCTGGCACACCCTGTAGCTTAAGTCCAAATTCGGTGTTTTCTTGGACATTCATCCAAGGATAGAGGGTGTAATGCTGGAAAACCATACCACGATCGGGCCCTGGGGCATCAACGCACTTCCCTTCGATTTTTACTTCTCCACTGGTAGGACTATCTAATCCAGCAATTTGACGCAACAGCGTAGATTTACCCGAACCCGATGCACCTACCACACAGATGAATTCGCCTTCAGCGATCGCTATATTAATTTCTTTGAGTACAACTAAAGTGCCGTTTTCAGTGGAAAAATGCTTATTAAGGTGATTAATTTCCAAAAACATGATTAAGTATAATTAATAGACCGTTCTAATATAATTATCAATTACCCAACTATACGCTGTGTGATTAAGCACACTTTTAAGATCTAGGCTGAAATTACTCAACCAGAGCAAAACTCATATATCAATCACTGTTTAGTTTTTAATTGTTTTTAAAAGAGAGTGATAATCTCGTGGGGAAAGGAAGGCAAAGTAAAATAAAATTACTGGAGCGGAAAAATAAATAAAATTATAGAATTAAGGATTCGATGCGCGTCTCTCTAAACTGGTTAAAAGAATTAGTTGATATCAATATGTCCCCAGTCGAGTTGGGGAAAATTTTAACTATAGCAGGATTTGAATTAGAAGAATTAATTGACTTACGGGCGAATGCTGACGGGGTAGTAGTTGGGAAGGTAATAGAGCGATCGCAACACCCCAATGCTGATAAACTAAGTGTCTGTAAGGTTGATATCGGTGCAGATGAGCCTTTAAATATTGTCTGTGGTGCGTCGAATGTTAAAGCGGATATATTTGTTCCTGTAGCTACAGTAGGGACTTATTTGCCTGCAATTGATTTGAAACTGAAGCCTACTAAGTTAAGGGGTGAACCTTCTCGGGGGATGATTTGTTCTTTGACGGAATTGGGTTTAGAGAAGGAGTCGGAAGGGATACATATTTTTAAAGAAGAAAATCTTACGCCTGGGGATGATGTGCGTCCTTTATTGGGTTTGAATGATGTAATTTTGGATTTGGCGACTACTGCTAACCGTGCGGATGCTTTGAGTATGGTAGGTATTGCTAGAGAAGTTGCAGCCTTAACTGGTGCGAAAGTCAGATTACCAGTCATTAAAGAGCAGAATCTTGCTACTGATAGTTCTTTAGCAATTGATATTCAAGATCCAGCAGCTTGTATGGCGTATATTGGTACGGTGATAGAAGGGGTGAAAATTGCGCCTTCTCCTGACTGGTTGAAGTGGCGGTTGGAAGCAGCAGGTACACGTCCAATTAATAATGTGGTGGATGTTACTAACTATATTTTATTGGAATGGGGACAACCTCTTCATGCATTCGATCGCGAAAAGTTACAACGAGTTGCAGGGAGTAATGATTTAACGGCGGCTTTTGAGTGGGAAGCTTCTCACTCAAAACGCGCCTTAACTCTTGGAGTGCGTTTTGCTAAGACAGAGGAAAAGTTAAAGACTCTCGATAAACAAGAACGAAATTTAGTTAAAGATAATTTATTAATTACTGCCAATGACAAACCCGTAGCTTTAGGAGGAGTTATGGGAGGTGAAGAAACAGAAGTTGATGATCATACGGGTAATATTGTTTTGGAAGCAGCATTGTTTGATCCTGTGGTCATTCGTCGTTCATCCCGCGCTCAAAGTCTACGAAGTGAAGCCTCCACTCGTTATGAAAGGGGTGTAAACCAAGTAGAATTAGAATCAGCTTGTAAAAGAGCGATCGCCTTACTGCAAGAATTGGCTTCTGGTAATCCTATTAACCAAGCTATATCAAATCATCGTGTCGATCATGCTAGCCGT
Source organism: Pleurocapsaceae cyanobacterium CSU_1_1 (assembly GCA_012034765.1). Taxonomy (GTDB): domain Bacteria; phylum Cyanobacteriota; class Cyanobacteriia; order Cyanobacteriales; family Xenococcaceae; genus Waterburya. The sequence goes on from JAAUOU010000139.1 coordinate 7,765, forward strand.
AATGCTATTGAGTTACGTTTAAGTCGAATTCATCAAATCTTAGGCGCGGTAAATAAAGAGGATAAAATTGGTTACATTGAAGCCTCCGAAGTTGAAGCAATATTAGGAGCTTTAGGCTGTAACTTAGAGCCTGTTGCAGGAAAAAATAATACTTGGCTGGTTAAAGTACCTCCTTACCGTTATCGGGACTTAGAGCGAGAAATTGATTTAATTGAAGAAGTTGCCCGTCTTTATGGTTACGATCGCTTTTGTGATACTCTCCCTGATAAAACCGAACCTGGTTATCTTTCGACGGAATATGCCATTAAAAATAAACTCCGCGCTGTTTTACGAGGCGTTGGTTTAACGGAAGTAGTGCAGTATTCTTTAGTAAAACCTACAGGTAAAGAGGTTAAACTAGCTAATCCTTTGTTTGCCGAATATTCAGCTTTACGTGCCGATTTAATCTCTGGTTTATTAGATGCGTTTGTTTATAATCAGTCTCAGGGTAACGGCGCACTCAATGCTTTTGAAATTGAACGGGTATTTTCCCAGTCAGAGGAACAATTAAAAGAAAGAGATTCCGTCGCAGGAATTATGGGAGGAAACATTACATCCACAGGATTATGGGTTAATGGTGGCAAAGGTACACCAATGACTTGGTATGATGCCAAGGGAATATTAGAAAATGTTTTTGGTAATCTGGGTGTTAGTGTCGAATATCGTCCCACTAGCGATGAATCAAGACTACATCCTGTACGTACTGCTGAACTATGGTTGCAAGGCAAACCTTTAGGTATCTTCGGACAAATTCATCCCCAACTGGCACAACAGCGAGATTTAAACAACGAAGTCTATTTATTTGAATTGGATTTCGGCTTCTTGTTAACAGCTTTAGATCGAGATGCCATTACCACTCCTAAATTCAAATCCTACTCAACCTATCCAGGTTCAGATCGCGATTTAGCTTTCTTTGCACCTTTAGATTTATCCGTAGCGGAAATTACCAAAGCCATGAATAAAGCAGGGGGTAAATTACTACAACAAGTGGAAGTCTTTGATGAATACAAAGGCAAAAACGTCCCCGAAGGACAACGCAGTTTAGCCTTTAATTTAGTTTATCAAGCAAGAGATCGCACTTTAACCGAGCAAGATGTCGATCCTGTGCATCAAAAGGTACGCGATACTTTAGTCAAGAAGTTTGATGTTACATTGCGGAGTTAGTTTTTTTTTATAAGCTATTAGCCATTGGTGACAAGTTAAGAAAAGGTACAAGTTGTCAAGCGTGGTCAAATCAGGGGGTGTAGTAATTTTAAACTAGGCAGTGAAAATAGCTTCTGACCCAAGAGCGATCGCTAATAATTCTATGGCACACTCACAAAAAAGTATTCGAGACCACGCCAGAAATAGAACTCATCCAAATGTAGATAATCAAGTAATTTCTCAACAGCTAGAGGATTTAGTCAAACCTTGTGTCTATCAGCAACTAGCCTATTACCGCTCTTTAGGAATGAGAGAGAGAATTTTAGGCTTGCCTCTAATGTTGGCGGCGGTGTTGAGTCTGGTTTGGCGACAAGTGCCGTCAGCCAGGGAACTAAATCGAATGTTAGCAAGAGAAAATCTATTGTGGGCAAAAGCGACTTGTGTGTCTCAACAGGCATTGTCTCAAAGACTTTTAACTTTCCCTGCATCGATGTTTGAAAAGGTGTTAAATGATTTGTTAATAACTCTCAATCAGAGATGGCATCAGAGAAATAAGCGAACTCTTCCTCGGAGTGTGAAT
>JAAUOU010000140.1 GCA_012034765.1 Pleurocapsaceae cyanobacterium CSU_1_1
TTTTTAACTACGAGCGCTCTCTCTCCTTTTTCTGCTCAAAAAATTTCTCAATTCTGGTTATTTTAATTAGTAGAAATTAAAACAAAATAACCCTCAATTATACCATTAAAAATTTTTGCAAGAGTTCTCATCTGAAGCCCAAGAAATGGGTTCAATTTTAAAAGAGTCTTCCCGCGTGGTACAAGCCATTACTGACTGTGACCAAACTTATATTTGTCTTTGGTCTCATGCTGGATGGACACCAGGACATATTCATTATGTAGTTCAACCTGCTTATAATTCTCAGCAAGAACAGTTTTCTAATCCAGGGCCAGTTTTACAAAAGGAAATGTTTGCTAATAAAGAGCCTTTAGTTGTTGCGGAGGTAGAAGCTTTTTGCGATCGCGCAAGCACCATTTTCTCTACAGCTAATTTTTGAATGCGATCGCTACTTTTGACTTTTGACTTTTGACTTTTGACTTCTGACTTCTGACTTCATTTTCCCCTCCCTACTTAAGTTCTTTGTCACCCCGTGAATTCTAAAATCTCTGTTACCTGGGTAATCAAGTCTATGGCAGCTTGTCGAATGGTGACTCGATTAGCATCTGCTGCACCGTATTGATGGGGATACATAATCGCCCTCGAACTACTTACCACCGCACCTAAACCATCAGAATTAAAACAGGCTTTAATTCCTTCATTTCCTCCTCCTTGTGCGCCAACTCCTGGAACGAGAAATAGACTCTGAGGTAGTTGCTGACGAAGCCTTTGGGCTGCTTCAGGATAGGTTGCACCCACCACTGCACCGATACCGCTATAGCCAGATTCGCCGATACTTTGGTCTGAGGCTGGTTTAATCAGATCGGCAATAATTTCATAGAGATATCTGTCATTAATTTTCTGTTCTTGTACAATTGCCGCCCCAGGATTGGAAGTTTTAACACAGACAAAAATACCCTTCCCCCATTTAATTGCCTCGGTAAAAAAAGGCTCAAGACAGTCTTGACCCAAATAGGGAACAATAGTGATAGCATCCGCTTCTAAAGGAAGTTTCGGTTCTCTAGGTAAATAACTTTGAGCATAGGCAGTGGCAGTCGAAGCAATATCTCCCCGTTTGACATCTAAAACTACTAGTAAATCGCGATCGCGTGCAGCCATAATAGTTTTTTCTAATGCCACAATTCCTGCTGAACCAAACAATTCATAGTAAGCACTCTGGGGTTTGACGGCGGGAACTAGATCGGCGATCGCATCTAACACCAACAAGTTATATTGATATATTGCTTCAGCACAGTCGTTTAGACTACTTTGTTGATTGATTCCCTGTTCTTTAAGCCAGCGATCAGGCATTCTATCTAATGCAGGATCTAACCCCACAATACAAGGAGTATGCTTTTGCTTGATTTGGTCAATTAGCTGGTCAATAAATAATTTCATACGTCCAATGTGAATTAGCTTCGTTTAAATGAACTAGTTCGTAGCTATAAGCTATAAGCCATAAGCTATAAGCCATAAGCTTTTTGAAGAAAAATTTACAGAATTTTAAGCATTTCATACTAAAACTTTTAGCGTTGCTGATTTAAAACATGAATTGATTGAAATCTAAGATCCTGGTACAAGAGCCTTGAAAATCTCATCATAACGGTTGATGATAATTGAGATATGTCCTTCATCTTGATAAGTAACAAGTCGAGCAGTCGGTAGATAACTACTTATTTTTCGGCGCACATTTTCCACTGGAACACTTTTGTCTTGTTCTCCGTGGAATAAGATGAGGGGAATTTGAATCTCTTCCAAGTCAAAATCCCAATCGAGAGCGGATAGTTGAAAATCCCATGCAGCCCCTTTTGTCCCTCGGCGCAAACCCTCAATTGTTGGTTGAAGAAAAAACTCCATGTTACCAGACTGTGCCAAAGCGTTGTAGTCTGGCGTGGACATACTCTTTTTCATCTGAGCTAAAACCTTTTCGGGACTACCTTGAAAAGATAAATTTGATATTTTCAGCATCGCTGGCAATAGAAAGGGAGCCTTACTAGCTACGATAAAAAGGAGATTGAGAGGAAATTGAGTGTTTTTCACGGCTTCATCATCTACTTGCCATCCCCCAGAAACAATGACAACAGAATGGAGTCGTTCGGGAATTTTGGCTGCACAAACCGCTGCATATCCTCCTCCTCCAGAGATTGCCAGCACAGAAAATTGCTCTATATTTAAGCTATCGGCAACAAATACTACATCTTTTGTCCAGTCAGTAAAACCTCGATTGGGTTGAAAATCAGATTGTCCCATGCCAGGACGATCGAGAGCGATAAAACGCAAGCCATAGTGATTGAGGAGATCATCGCCAAAAAATAATGGTTCTAAACGAGAACTCATAGAGCCGTGAAAGTGCATGACGGGATGTCCATCTGGCTTGCCATACTCAGCATAGGCTAACTTACGACCATCAGGTAGATTGATTAAATTATCTGTTTTCATAAGCATTTTAAGCCATAAAAAAGGTGAGTAATTCACCCACCCTAAAATACTATATTTGCTTATAGCTTATAGCTTATAGCTACGAACTAAATCATCCCTTTTACATGGCTCATAATCCCTTCTGGATCTAATCCTTGATAAGAGAACTGTTCCCAAAGTCCACCGCAGCCTTCTTCGTGAACACCAAGATAGGCGTATTTAGGGGTTAAGCCACGTTCGAGTAACCACGAACCAAAACGGCTACCTAAACCTGTACGACGGTTAAAAGATTCAACTACTAAAACGAAAGGCGCTTCACCAATTTTGCCATCATCTCTTCATCAATTAGATTAAGAGTAGACTTGTTAATTAAACCAACGTTGATTCCTTGTTGTCTAAGACGTTCTACCGCATCTAAGGAACGATAAAGAGCATCCCCAAAGCTAACAATATAGCCAGCATCACCTTCGCGAATCACCTCATCTTTACCAGGAGTAAAAGTATAGTCGCCACCAAAGTATTCCTTACCCGCATCATCGAGAATCATCGGAACTTTGGAACGAGTGGAGAAAATAAAGCGCATTCCTGGATCGTGGAAGACTTTATTGACACAGGCAGTCATTTGGTTAGCATCAGCGGGGAAGTAGAGACGGGTTTCATAACCATCTTCTAAACCGTTGTCTGCATACATGTTGTTAATCCCAAAGTGACAGGTGTTGTCTGCCATATCGTCAATACCAGCATGGGAGAAGTGGCACAAGAGATTAGACTTGTTGAGACGTGCCATAGTGATTTCGGAAACACACATTTCCAAAAAAGCACTAAAGGTAGCAAAGACACCTTGTTTGCCTTCTGCCATACCAAAACCAGCCGCAGCGGAAAGATTACCCCGTTCCATAATTCCCGAAGGGATAAAGACATCAGGATAGGCATCGTGGATGGTTTTAAAACCACAAGAACCTTCTAAGTCACTATCAATAAAGATAACTTTCTCTTTCCGTTCAGCATCGCTCATTTTGCTGAGAACAGAAACTACCGCATCACCAAAAACGTTACGGTTAGAACCGAGTTTATCGCTTACCCCTAAGAATTTATAATCGTTGCTGGGTTTTTTAATGTTTTTCAGGAAGTCGGCTGCTGCACCTTGACTGTGTTTTTCTAAATAGGCGATCGCTTTATCTACAGCAATTACATCATGTCCGTGGGTAGTACCTTCAATGCCTTCAATTCCAGGACACATGGGACGCTTATTAATCAAAGCAACAGGGCCATCACTCATAACCGCAGCACACATACGGCTATAGAGAGAATCAAGATCTTCGCCGTCGCCTTCGTTAACTTCTAAACCATGACCAGTTAAAGTTTTAGCTACATCATAACCAGGTAGATAATCGGAAGGATGTCCAGCAATAGTTACATCGTTATCATCGATAAATAGCTTAACGTTGAGGTTTTGCGCTACCGCTAACCGTGCAGCTTCAGCGTCATTACCTTCCTGTTGCGAACCATCAGAACCCAAACAAACAACTACTTTATCAGGATTAGCTAAAGCAATACCATTGATATAGGGCCACATATGTCCTAAACGACCAGAACTAAATTTAACCCCAGGAGTCAAACCCAACTCAGGGTGTCCAGGCAATTTAGAGTTTGCACCACGGTAATTGAGTAAATCTTCTTGAGGCAAGTCACCATGCAATGTCGCCATCAAATACTGGGTAGCAACACGATGTCCTGCTTCGTCAAAAAAGATGGGGACAAATTTATCAGGCGCACCACGGAAAAAAGCATCGAGAATCATCACTTCAGGAACAGTATCAAAAGGTCCTCCAGTGTGTCCCCCAACTCCTCTAGCTGCACCAGTAGCGGTGAAGAAAACGATCGCCTCACGACAAAGTTGAATATTGGCTTTTAATGCTGCTCTTTGTTCATCTGTCAAAGTTGCATTGCTAGGATCTAAAGCTAAGGCTTGGTAAGCACCTAAATCGATGGGAAAACGAGTAGTTGTTGCTGTCATGATTTATCTTAAATTGTGTGAGTAATTTGTGTAAGTAAAACTGTAATTTTAAAAACCGTCACATCCTATATATTGATGTTAACTACAAGATAAGGGTTTAACACTTAGATAGTAGGGATCGACAAGTTTAAGTTTATCGGGTTGTGGTAAGTGAGGGAAATTTATTCTGTAAATTTCAGCAATTCAGCAATTGAAAATATTATATCTTAGCTAGTTAAACACTCAGCTTTGCCTCAATTTCGGTATCTTACATCTAGCAAAAACTCATGTATCATAGATCAATTTATTAATACAGCTACATCTAAGATCTGATTAAGGCTCACGCATCAGAAAACAATTATGGGTTTAAATTCAAAGAAGATTGCAGAGACTGCGATTAAGGTCAACTCTGCCGATCCTGATTGGTGTCGTACAGATATGGGAACAGAGGCTGCGAGCCACTCAGTTCAGCAAGGAGCAGATACACCAGTTTGGTTAGCGACATTACCTGTCGATGGCTTGACAGGAGGCTTTTTCAATTCTCGTAACCTTATACCTTGGTAGTCAGCTAGCCAATTGTATTGCTATTGAAATTAGTATTGAAAAAACTAGCTTTGAGAATAAGATTGAAACTTTAATTTGCCTGACTCATTAATCAAACTTTGTTCCATCAATTCTAAACAGTGGTTGTGTTCATTTGCCACAAGCACTTTTGCTTGATGTCCATGATTTAAAATCTCAGCGCGATCGCGATATTCGTAAGCAATAATAATTAGAAGATCTCCAGGTTGGCAAAGTAAAGCCGCTCCACCATTGGGGCAAATTTCTCCCGATCCTGATGCTCCAGCGATCGCATAGGTAGACCAACGTTTACCGTTTGCCAGATTAATTACGTCTACTTCTTCTAGGGGTAGAATTCCCACTTTATCCATTAAGTCTTGGTCAACCGTGATGCTACCGACATAATTGACATTGGCTTGTGTGACTCTGACACGGTGAAGCTTGGCGTGCATTAACTTGATCTGGCTCATCAATTTTCTCTTAACCTGACACTATTTATGATAAACCGTTAGGCAATGAACAGTGAGCAATGAACAGTGAGCAATTACCTCTCTTTAAAGAAGAGGATTTAGGTGATTTATAGGTTTAGCAAATTAAGCTCTTTTACGCATTCTTCGAGGTGCTACCCTAGAAGATTCTACCTTAGCGATCGCTTTACTCAAGGGCATGATCCGAATCCGACCATCAAAAGAATTTGCCTGATATACTTTATGCTGATTGAGGTCTAGAGCAGTCATCCAACCGCTTTTATGGTGATATGCTCCTGTTTCAATATCTAACCACCCTTTCCTGCTGCAATCTGTCCTGGGTGAACTCCTGGTAAGGTAAAGGTGATAGTATGCCCTGTGATAATCAGCTTATTTTTAAAGATAACTTGATCGTTACCGTGAAAATCTTCTCTGATCCAGCAAAACTGTTCTGCACTTTGGTTCGCTAGGGGGATATTGGGGTCAACTCCTGCATGAACCAGCCAATAGTCTCCCAAGTCGACATATAAAGGTAACCCTTTAATCCAATCAATATGCTCTTGGGGAATTTTGCTGTCGTAGCTATCAACTGTAGCGTGACCACCGCTATAAAGCCAGCTTTGATAAAGATCGACGGAGACTTCTCCTGTCCCAACTACATCTAAGAGCATTTCTTCGTGGTTTCCTCGTAAACAATGAAACTTGTTACGCATCACCAGATCTACAACTTGAGCGCTTTTAGGTCCACGATCAATTAAGTCCCCTAAAAAGTATATTTCATCTTTACTGGTGGGTGAAACTGCATCTAGTAGGGCAATTAAAGTGTCATAGTGTCCGTGTACGTCACCAATAACAATTCGGCGGTTTTTAGTCATGCTGGCAGGTTTGACAATGTGCATTCTTGACAATTAATTTTTACTACTAACAGTTTTATAAATAATAGAAGTAAATTGTTAACTTACTAGTAAGTATTCCCATTTAATTCAAGATGATGTATATCTAATCAGAATTAATATTTACTTGATTATCTCAACAAACTATCTGGACAATAGACCAAAATAAACGTTTTAAGTATAGGAGAATTATGATTAATCGAGTAGTCGCTGGCAGTACAACTGCTACTATTAAAATTTTGCAACAACCATCAAACCCCAATTGGATCGAGACTGCGATCGCTAATCTGGATACTATATTATTAGATCATTCTCACTGTGAACGCAAAGCGGCAGGGGCAGCAATTAATCTCATGTTTCGTTATCCTGCTCACCAAAAATTAGTTCGTCAGTTAACCGCGATCGCACAAGAAGAACTTTCACATTTTGACCAGGTAAATCAATGGTTGGAAAAGCGTAATATTACCTTAGCAGCCTTAAATTCTCCGCCTTATTTTGCTCAACTTAAATCTCAAGTACGCCATCTTGAACCCGATCGTTTAATTGACTTATTGTTGGTTTCAGCAATTATCGAAGCTCGTTCCCATGAAAGATTAGGCTTAATTGGAGAATACTGTCCTGATGCTGAATTAGCCAAGTTTTATCGTAGTTTGATGGCATCAGAAGCTCGTCATTATGGTAGCTATTGGCTGTTAGCGGAAGAATATAGCGATCGCCCTACAGTGGAACGTCGATTGGCGGAGTTAGGAGAATATGAAAGTAGTATTTTGGCAACGATGCATCCTGAACCGAGATTACATAGTTGAAGTCAGAAGTCAGAAGTTAGGAAGCTGATAGCTGACCGCTTACAAAAAGATAAATTATGAACAAAAAATATCAAAACTTTACTATTAGGGATTGGCGAAAAGAAGATCGCCAGACAGCAGCAGAGGTAATTAAAACGGTGCTGGAGGAGTATGGTTTGCCTTGGCAACCTGAATTGGCAGATCGAGATGTAATTGAGGTGGAAGATGCTTATTTAAACGCTGGGGGAGAATTTTGGGTAGTGGAACAAGATACAGTTATTGTCGGGACAGCAGCATATCAACCGATAGCCAGAGGAAAAAATGCTGTAGAAATTCGTAAAATGTACTTACTTCCAGAAATCAGAAGCAAAGGACTAGGAAAATATTTGCTGCTGGAACTCGAAAAAGCGATCACGATTCAAAATTATCAAGAAATTTGGCTTGAAACCGTAACTATCTTAAAAGAGGCAGTAAAATTATACGAACGTAACGGCTATGAACCTGCCGAAGGTGTAGAAACCGCAAGATGTGACTTAGTTTATTTTAAACGGTTACATTACTAAAAGAATATTGAAATAAATCGTAAACAGATTATGTTTTTACTAGCTGGGGATATTGGCGGTACCAAGACTATTTTACGTCTGGTAGAAGTGACGGAAGTTACTCTCACCGAAAAGACTTTTAAAACTGTTAGGGAAGCCCAATATATAAGTGCTAGTTTTCCCGACTTAGTACCAATGGTGCGAGAGTTTTTAGCGCAGGATGAATATATTAAGCCACACTTGGCTTGTTTTGCGATCGCTGGTCCCGTCATAGGTAACACCTGTCACCTAACCAATTTAAACTGGGTGTTAGATACTCAACGACTACAAACTGAGTTGGATATCCCCAGAATTAATCTACTGAATGATTTTGCTGCTAATAGTTTTGGCATTTTAGGCTTAAAAGATTTTGATGTCCATACGCTACAGGAAGGAACGGGTCAAGAAAATTCGCCCATTGCCGTTATTGGTGCAGGGACAGGTTTAGGGGAGGCTTTTTTAGTGCCACAGGGGAAGAAATATCAAATTTTTGCCAGTGAAGGGGGACATACAGATTTTGCTCCTCGTAATGATTTGGAGATAGAATTACTCAAATATTTACAGACCAAATTAAAGATTGCACATATCTCCGTTGAACGAGTGGTTTCGGGTCAAGGAATTACCTCAATCTATCAGTTTTTACGCGACAGCGGTTATGCCGTCGAATCTCCAGCCATAGCTGAAAAAATTAAACTGTGGGAACAGGAATCAAAAAAGACTATCGACCCCGCAGCGATAATTTCTCAAGCAGCTTTTAAACAAAGCGATCGCCTTTGTGAAAAAACTATGGATGTCTTTATCGAAGCCTATGGTGCAGAGACAGGGAATTTGGCGCTAAAATTGCTTTCTTATGGCGGGATTTATATTGCAGGGGGAATAGCTGCTAAGATTTTACCGCTGATGCAGGATGGTAGATTTTTGCAAGCGTTTAAAGATAAAGGTCGAGTCAGTACCTTGATTGAAAAAATTCCTGTTCATATTGTCTTGAGTCCCCAAGTTGGCTTAGTGGGTTCAGTGCTGTATGCGTTGCAGCACCAGGATTGATTACTCTGATTGCTGTTCATTACCCATTACCCATTACTCAATAAAAGAATAGTTTGAGTGAAGTTTGGGTTACTAATGCGTCTATCTACTCGGTCAGGAATGGCGTAATCATACATAATGTGGACTTTCCCGACTAGGACAACTATTTGTGTCTGGGGATAATTTTGATAGTGAAGAGCGATCGCTTCTGCCATGGTTTCATCCCATAATACTTGGGCTGCAAAAAAGTTATCTGCATCCGTACTGTTGCCCTGTCCCTTTTTCACGTGCTGTTGATAGATCTTGTTGGTTCTTTGACGATATTCACGATTGTCTAGCTTGATGTCTTTTAATGCAGGAATATAATGCCAGTCTTTTCCTTGAAGGCTATTAATGCCTGAAACGGCTACTTTTTGCGTAATTTCCGCAGGAGTATTTAAAGCAATCAGAGGAATTTGTCGATCTTTAGCAAAACGCAGAATGGGAAGATATAATTCCCAGTCAAAACCCCAACGGGTGTCATATTCAGTTTGTTCTCTTAGTTGGTCTTCAGTAATTGTTCCTGCTAGATAGCTGTCTAAGATCGGTTGAAAAGGGCGCTGAAACATTTCTAGAGCGATCGCTAATTTTTTCTCCCTATCAGCCAAACTATGTTGCAGTTGTGTAATAATTTCTAACTGCTGCCGATGAATAGCAGGACTATCATGATTTTCTCCTAGATAAATCACATCATTTTGTTGAATTTGAACTATATTTGAAGTATTTTCTGTAACTGTTTCA
>JAAUOU010000028.1 GCA_012034765.1 Pleurocapsaceae cyanobacterium CSU_1_1
TATCTGTTTAGAGAAAGCGATCGATCTTTACCCAGCAAAATATTTGCCTTTAGCAGTCAATGAAGCTATTTGGGCAGATTTTCGTCGTCAACAGGGTTTCCAGTTGTTGATTACGAATAAAAGCCGTCGGTATGGTAAATAGATAAAAAAATAGCCATCACTCTTAAATTAAGCGTATTGTTGAGTTATCCTTAACTTATTTATTTTCTTAGAAAATATTTTTGTCTTTTGATAATAATAAAATCCGCACTAAAATTAAACTGTGAAGGGAAGAATCTTAGGTTCGCGTTATCAAGTTTTAGAATATATTGCTGAAGGCGGTTTTGGTAGAACATATCTAGCGCAAGACACCCAGCTTCCAGGTAAAGATCTCTGTATCGTCAAGCAACTCGCTCCTAGCTTTAATGCTCCTAAACTATTGGAGATCGCTCGACGCTTATTCAAGTCAGAAGCCGCGGCACTCCATAATTTAGGTAATCATCCACAAATTCCCAAGCTGTTAGCTTATTTTGAGGAAGCAGAAAAATTTTATCTTGTGCAGCAATATATTTCAGGTCAAACCTTAGACAAGGAAATAAATCCAGACCAAGCTTGGTCGACAGAGCAAGTCATAGAATTGTTACAAGACTGCTTAAATGTTCTGCGATTTATTCACAATCGAGGCGTAATCCATCGCGATCTCAAGCCAGCTAATTTAATTCGTCGTGATAGCGATCGCAAAATTGTTTTAGTCGATTTTGGCACGGTCAAAAACATTCTCCAAGGACAAAGTAGTATAGCTGAGTTGACTGTATCAGTGGGAACACAAGGTTATATGCCAATTGAACAGGCAAGAGGGAAACCTCGCGCTAGTAGCGATCTATACGCTTTAGGCATGATTGCCATTCAGGCTATGACAGGGATCAAACCACTAGATCTAGAAGAAGACGAAAATGGAGAAATTGTCTGGTCACACCTAACTGATACTAAACCTGAGTTGATTAAAATCCTCACCAATATGACTCGGTATAACTATAAAGAGCGATATTCTTCAGCGCAATCTGTTTTAGATGATTTAAATCGCTGTTTCCCGCCAGCAGCGATCGCCACAAATCAAACCATGCTCAAACCTTGGCAAGCTGAAAACCGCAGACAAGAACTAAATGCTGGCGAAGATTATAACGCCTTGCCTGGTGTGCGCTCTATCGCCGTCATGGCTGATCGTACTCCTCAAGTCCAACCCAAACTAGCAAAACACAAGCAGGGAAAAGTAATCTTAATGATCATAGTTATTGCTGGTGGCATCTATTTATCTATACATCAATTATTCCTCAAACCTGCTCCCAATGCTTCTCCCCCCGAAGCAACACCCGATGCTTTAAATAATTGAACGTCTCGATCTTTACTTCGGCTGCGATAAATTTCTAGATTCAAGACAACGCTAAAATTGAAGGGTGTAATATTAGTAATTGTTAACACTTAATGCTAAATTCACAATGTCAGCATTCTAATGTAACTGTAACTATAGGAATTTAATATGGTTGGTCAAATTTCAAATTCAGAAGCAGACATTGCCAAAGCTGAGGCAGAGTTGATTCAAGATAACTCTACTCATCAAGAAGTGATTGAAACAGTAATTTCTAGTCTTGATCAGGACAATACTGCAATGGTTAGTCATACCGATGAGGGTAGCATCTGGAAGTTTAGTTATGGCAGCGTCGAAGTTTTTGTGCAACTTACAGGAGAAAGCGAAAACGATCTTTTAACAGTCTGGTCAAGTTTGCTGCAACTTCCTGCTCGTGATGAACCTGGATTAATGCGTCGTTTGCTAGAAATGAATTGGACTGGTACTTTTGAAACCTGCTTTAGTATTCATGATGGCAAAGTGATGATTTCGGCACAACGCACCGTAGCGGATATGTATCCTGGCGAAATTTCTCGCTTAATTACTTTGGTTGCCAACCTGGCTGATGATAATGATGATCTACTAAAAGAAGAGTTTGGCGGATCGTAAATTTAGTTCAAATAATCCTATTTTGCTGACAATTGAGGGATAAATGTAAAGAAAAGTGCCAAGATATCAGTTAAACTGATTAGTCTTTGCGAAACTAGATAACATCCTTCTGGGTGCAACCGTAGAAATATTTTAAGTTTGAATTAAATGGAATTAGCAGCGAGAGCAAATTACGTATCAAGTTCGATCACCTTAGCAATTTCTGCCAAAGCAAAAGAAATGAAGGCTCAGGGAATTGATGTTTGTAGCTTTAGTGCTGGAGAGCCAGATTTTCCTACACCAAAGCATATTTGTGAAGCTGCTAAAACTGCCATAGACGAAGGTAAAACTCGCTATGGTGCTGCTGCGGGAGAACTAAAACTAAGAGAAGCGATCGCCAAAAAGCTACGGGAAGATAATCATCTGCCCTATGAACCAGAGAATATCATCGTGACTAATGGCGGTAAGTTTTCTTTATATAGCTTGATGCAAGTTTTAATTGACCATGGTGATGAGGTGATTATCCCTGCACCTTACTGGTTGAGTTATCCAGAGATGGTTAAACTGGCAGATGGTACTCCCGTGATTGTGGATACCTTAGCCGAAAATAACTATAAAATTACCGTCGAAGAGCTAGAGCGGGCGATTACCCCCAAAACCAAGCTGTTTATCTTGAATTCTCCCTCTAACCCGACGGGGATGGTCTATTCTCCTGAAGAAATTCGAGCTTTAGCTAAGGTCATTGTTGAACGAGATATTTTAGTTGTCTCCGATGAAATCTATGAGAAAATTCTCTATGATGATGTCGAACATCTTAGTATTGGTTCAATCGATGAGTCAATCTTTGCCCGTACTATTGTCAGTAGTGGTTTTGCCAAAAGTCATTCGATGACGGGGTGGCGTGTAGGCTATGCCGCCGCACCTTTGGAAATCGTCAAAGCAATGACAAAAATTCAGAGCCACAGTACTTCTAATGTTTGCACTTTTGCTCAATATGGTGCGATCGCAGCTTTAGAAGCGTCACAAGAATGCGTACAAGAAATGTTAACCGCCTTTGCTCAACGTCGCAGCTACATGTATCAGGCGATCAACGATATTCCTCAATTAAGCTGTCCTAAGCCCGATGGTGCTTTTTATCTTTTTGTTGATATATCTAAAACTGGGAAACAATCTCTTGCTTTCTGCCAAGAACTACTGGAAACTAAACAGGTTGCTGCAATTCCTGGGCTAGCTTTTGGAACAGATAACTGTATCCGCTTTTCCTATGCTACGGATTTAACAACGATCAAAGAAGGAGTTAGAAGACTGGCAGAGTTTGTAAATCAGTAATTCAACTCTTTACTGTTTAATAAGCATGACAAAAATTTACTAATCTTTAACATATTACGAGTAACTTAAAATAATTAGCATTTTTGCTTATAATCGTGACAGGGTTTGTTACGTCTTTTAGTTTTTGGTGTTAAACCAAATTACCTGAGCGTTATATTACCAATAAATATCAATCATATTTTAATATGCCAAGAATACTAGTAATTGACGACGATCCCGCAATCTCTGAATTAGTCTCGATCAACCTAGAGATGGCTGGGTATGATGTCAATCAGGCAGAAGACGGCATCAAGGGACAAGCGTTAGCGGTTCAGCTACAGCCAGATCTCATTATGCTCGATCTCATGTTGCCAAAAGTTGATGGCTTTACAGTTTGCCAGAGGTTGCGTCGCGACGATCGCACATCTGATATTCCAGTTTTAATGCTAACTGCTTTGGGACAAACCCAAGATAAGGTAGAAGGCTTTAATGCTGGTGCAGATGATTATCTAACTAAGCCTTTTGAAGTAGAGGAAATGTTAGCCAGGGTTAGAGCTTTGCTGCGTCGTACAGATCGCATTCCTCAAGCTGCTAAACATTCGGAGATTCTTAATTTTGGTCCTTTAACTCTAATTCCTGAACGTTTTGAAGCGATTTGGTTTACCAAAACAGTCAAACTAACTCACCTAGAGTTTGAACTACTACACTGTCTCTTGCAACGTCATGGTCAAACTGTAGCCCCACCAGAGATTCTCAAAGAAGTATGGGGTTATGATCCTGATGATGATATTGAAACCATCCGAGTTCATATTCGCCATTTAAGAACTAAATTAGAGCCAGATCCACGCCATCCTAACTACATTAAAACTGTTTATGGTGCAGGATATTGCCTGGAACTTCCTAGTGCCGAACAAATGCTAGTCCAAGAAGATAAAGTAACGGCTTAGTCAAGAGAGAGTCGGTTGCAGCAAATGCTAATCATTAAACTGATAGTTGCCTGTGAATTGCCGTTCAGGCAAAATATCGACTTTCTTTTGATTCAATTCAATTTTAGGTTATTTAAAATTCTAGTTGTTAATCTAGACGGGGTTTAATTTAAGGCGATCGCTTAATTAATTTATACCTTTAACTACATATACAGGGCGATCTATTTCTCCAACACGATTAAGAGGCCAAAAACGAAACACTGCTTTCCCAATAATATTGTTGCGGGGGACAAAACCCCAGTAGCGACTGTCATAACTATCGTTGCGATTATCACCCAACACTAAATAAGACTCAGCAGGCACAATTTCTGGTCCCCATTGATAATTTGATGAAGCTTCAAGATAATTTTCCCTTAGGGGAATATTGTTGACAAAAACCCGACCATTTTGGATCTCAACTTTATCTCCAGGTAAACCGATTACTCGTTTAATGAAAGCCCCATAATAATTTTCTTGTTTTAAAGTTGGAGTGGGATTAAAAACTACAATGTCGCCTCGTTTGGGTTCGCTAAGATCGTAACTAATTTTGTCGATAACTAGACGATCATCGATTTGCAAAGTAGGTAACATAGAGCCTGAAGGAATATAACGCGCTTCGGCAATAAACGTGCGAATTCCAAAAGCCAAAAATAAGCTTAGTCCCAGAGTTTTAATATTTTCAAGCCAAATATTTTCTGGCTTTGATTGACGATTTGACTGTTTTTTAGCTGCGGACATAATCAAGCTCTGAATAATTTTACATAAGTTTAGCTAGATTGAATGTCGCTGCCATGTCAATTTGATAATAATTTTGTGGCACAAATTTTATAGCCGTACAAAGTTAGCGGCGCGTTTTGAGTGTGAATCTTCATACTCAAAAGCCGCCGCAGATTAGGACATCAATAGTAATCGGCTCGTAAATAGCGCGAAGCAATAAAAAGGATAAGAAATGAAACTCTTCAGCTTTCTTACTGTAGTTTCAAAAGACGAATGCTTTCGATGATTAAAATTGCTGCCCACACCATAATACTTAGCCCAGTCGCTGCCGCTGCAATATCTTTAATGACTCCGATACGCTTATTGTGCTGAGGTTCTACAAAATCGCACAAAACTTCGATCGCACTGTTAAACAATTCAGAAATTAGCATCAATCCCATTGCTAACAAAATTAAGCTGATATCTACCCACTGACGCAAGAAAAAAGAACCGCTTAAAACAGGTATAGATAAAATTACTTTATAAGCAACACTAAAATCAGTCACCACCGCAATGTGAAGACCTGAGAGAATGACTTTTAGCTTGCGGATTGGATGATAGCCAGGGGTGCGAAATTTGTTAGTCATGAGCGAATAATTTTTTAGAGCAGCTGAACTAATCTTACAAGTTAAATTGCTATGATTGATTGCTAAAATAGGCTGGAACAGATTGCCAAAAAATCAACATACACTTCTGTATTGACGGAGGTGTTTTTTTTATTTAAACTAAAAACATACATAACTGTATGGAAAAATAATTGGCTCTAACAAAAGCAGACTGGATTAATGCAGGGTGGTTATTGATGGCAAACGAAGGGGTTGCAGCCGTCAAAGTTGAAGTATTAGCACGTAAATTAGAGGTTAGTAGAGGTAGTTTTTATTGGCATTTTAAAAACCGCCGAGAATTACTGGAAGAAATCTTAAAACGTTGGGAAAGTGAAACTTTGTGGTTAATTGAGGAGTCGCAAAAAGAAACTACTCCCGAAACTCGGCTAGTTAAATTGTTTGCCTTGGGAGAAGAATTATGTGATTTACCCGATCCCGAAACAGCTATTTTAACTTGGGCAAATCAAGAACCCGCAATCCAAGAGCGAGTACGTATTGTTGAAACCAAACGGGTTAATTATCTCAATCAACTATTGCAAGACTATGGTTTTAACGAAATAGAAGCTAGACACAAAGCAGAAATTGGCTATTTTGCCTTTATGGGTTTTTGGGAACGCAGTGAAAGAGACAAAAAATTCGATCTCAGCATGAAAGATTTTGGCAAATTTTTGCTTGATTTACTCTTATCTCCCATTAAAGAAAGAAAAAATTAATTATTAATCATATTGAGAGAAATTATGGACAAATTAGACAAATTACCTAAGTTACCGCTTAATAACAAGTTGATCATTGCTTTTTGTCTAGGGGGGTTAGCCTTAGTGATGGGGACAACGATTTATAGTCTTAATCAAGCTAATAGTAAAGAAGAAACAGAAACCATCAAACCCCAACCAATTAAGGCTGTAACTGCTTTAGGCAGAATTGAACCCCAAGGACAAATGATTCAGGTTGCACCCTCTCCCGAATTAGGCGGAGCAAAAATAACTCGGTTACTAGTGGCAGAGGGCGATCGCGTCACGGCAGGACAAACTATTGCTTTATTGGATAACCATAGACGTGCCAAAGCAGCTTTAGAGGTAGCGCGTCAAGAGGTAAAGGTAGCCCAGGCAGATTTAGCCATTATTCAAGCAGGAGCTAAACAAGGAGATATTAATGCTCAAGTAGCCAATCTGCAACAGTTTAAAGCAGAGCTAGAGGGAGAAATAGTCGCCAATGAGGCAGAAGTCGCCCGACTGCAAGCTCAACTAGGGACAGAAAGTTTAGAAAAACAAGCAACAACAGAGCGTTTGCAGGCAGAATTACGTAACGCAGCCAGCGAATTTAAACGCTATCAACAATTAGGGCAACAGGGAGTTATCTCCGCATCAGAATTAGACTCTCGCCGTCTCACTTTGGATACAGCCAAAACAGCGGTGGCTGAAGCCCAAGCCAGTTATCATCGCACCCGAACCACTTTACAACAGCAAATCAATCAAGCCCAAGCGATCGCCCTGCAAAATAAAAATACGTTGCAACAGCAGATTAGCGGAGCGGAAGCAACTTTAGCTAGTGTTGGGGAAGTCAGGGAAGTAGATGTAATTAAAGCACAGGCGGAGGTAGACAAGGCGATCGCCTCTTTACGTCAGACAGAAGAAGACTTAGAGCTTACTAATGTCAAAGCACCCAGCGACGGACAAATCATTAAAATCAATGCCTATCCTGGAGAACAAGTCGGGGATGAGGGGATAGTAGAATTTGCTCAAACCAGCAAAATGATGGTTGTTGCAGAAGTTTACGAAAGTGATATTGGTCAAGTCAAAGTTGGTCAAGTTGCCAACATCGCCAGTGAAACAGGGGCATTTGAGGGAGAAATTACGGGCAAAGTAAGTCAGATTGGCTTGAAAATTGGCAAACAAGATGTTCTTAGTACCGATCCAGCAGCGGATGTCGATAGCCGAGTCGTCGAAGTCAAAATATATCTCGATGAAGAAACAAGTAGTCGTATTGCTTCTTTAACCAATTCTAAAGCGATCGTCAAAATTAATCTATAAATTTATCAATTAACCAGCAAATGAAAACTCCTCTCTCTTGGTTACAGTTAAGTCATGAAAAATCTCGTTTGCTAATTGCTTTGGCGGGGATTGGTTTTGCAGACATGTTAATGTTTATTCAGTTAGGTTTTAAGGCAGCTTTGTTTGACAGCAGTGTTACTTTTCACAAAGCACTGAGAGGAGATATATTTCTGATGAGTCCCCAATCCGATGCCCTTGGTTTTACCAAAACCTTTTCTGAGCGCCGTTTATATGAATCTTTAGCAGTTGAGCAAGTTGAATCAGTAGTTCCTATCTATCTCAATTTTGGCTCATGGAAAAATCCTGTCAAACAGAATAATAAAACTACTACCCGAACTATTTTAACGATCGCTTTTAATCCCGCTAAAAATTCTTTAAACTTTCCAGGAGTTGCCGAAAATATTGACCAGCTTAAACTTCCTGATGTGTATTTGTTTGACGACAAATCACGAGCTGAATTTGGGCCGATTCCCGATTTAGTCAAGCAAAATGGAACAGTGAAAACAGAAGTTGATTCCCGTCAAATTAGCGTCAGGGGATTATTTTCGATGGGAGCTTCTTTTGCGGCTGACGGCAATATTTTGACCAGCGATACTAATTTTTTACGCCTATTTTCTGAGCGCAAAAAGGGTTTGATTGATGTGGGCATTATCAACCTCAAACCAGGGGCAGATTTAGCATCCGTTAAAGCCACCCTTAAATCTAAACTACCTCAAGATGTTGATGTTTTCGATAAAGAAGAATTTATGCAAAAAGAAATATCTTACTGGCAAAATGCTACGGCGATCGGCTTTATTTTCACTTTGGGGACGGCGATCGGTTTTGTGGTGGGAATTGTCATTGTTTATCAAATTCTTTATACCGATGTTGCCAATCATTTACCCGAATATGCCACTCTTAAGGCAATGGGTTATAAAGATAGCTATTTTGTAATTTTAGTTTTTCAAGAAGCAATTATTCTAGCTGTATTGGGTTTTCTGCCTGGTTATTTACTCGCCACAGGTTTATATAGCCTTGCAGCAGGGGCAACTGCTTTACCCCTATCTATGACAGCCAGTCGCGCAACTACTGTATTGATTCTAACGATCATTATGTGCTGTGCTTCAGGTACTGTGGCGGTGAAGAAACTGAGTGCAGCCGATCCAGCAGACATTTTTTAGTTAATCATTAATACTTAATTATGAATCATCAATCATCAACAATTAAACCAGTAGTTGATATTAACAATCTCAGTCATTTTTTGGTGAAGGCAAATTAAAAAAACAAATTTTATTTGATATTAACTTAACCCTTAATTCAGGAGAAGTGATTATTTTAAAAGGGCCGTCTGGGTCAGGAAAAACCACTTTATTAACTTTAATGGGAGGATTACGTTCGGCTCAGTCGGGAGGTTTACAAGTATTTGGCGAAGAGTTGGTTGGGGCAAAAAAAAACAAGCTCGTCAAAACTAGAAAAAATATTGGCTATATTTTCCAAGCACATAATTTATTAGCATCCTTGACGGCAAAACAGAATGTCCAGATGTCATTAGAGTTGCATGATGGCATCAAAGCAGCAGAAATAGAACAAAGAGCGATCGCTTTACTCGAAGCCGTAGGTTTAGGCGATCATATCAACTATCATCCCCACAGTCTTTCTGGAGGACAAAAACAACGGGTGGCGATCGCTCGTGCTTTGGTTTCTCATCCTAAAATGGTACTGGCAGATGAACCCACCGCAGCTTTGGATAGTAAATCTGGTAGGGATGTGGTGGAGTTGATGCAGCAACTAGCCAGGGAACAAGGTTGTACAATTCTGATTGTGACTCACGATAACCGCATTCTGGATGTAGCCGATCGCATTGTGGAATTAGAAGATGGCAAAATTACTTTAGATACCAAACATTGAGCATTGAACAATGAGCATTGAACATTGAGCATTGAGCATTGAACATTGAACCCTGCCTTAAAACGATCTATATTGATTAGCAGCTAGTAAGGCACTACCATAAGCTGCTTCGGTATTCTGTGCCACTTCAATCGGTATTTTGAGATGTCGCTGGCGAATTTTCTGCCAGGTAAGGTTTTTGCTCCACCTCCTGCTGTGTACACACGAGTTAATTGATCGGCACCAAGGCTCTGCAATTTCTGATAGCCAGCCTCTTCAATCCGAGACATGCTTTCTAATAAACCATGAAGAAATGCTACTGGTTCTTGAGGGCGAGGTTCTAGCTGGGGTAGTAAATTAGAGTCATTGATGGGAAAGCGATCGCCTGGCTCGATTAAGGGATAATATTCTAAAGGACTTGCTAAATTAGGATCAATTTGCGCCGACAGTTGAACAAGCTCTTGATTACTAAAAAAATGTCTTAACACCGCGCCACCAGTATTAGAAGCACCGCCAGTCAACCATAATTTTCCCAGCTTGTGGCTATAGATCCCAAATTCAGCAGCAGTAACTTTAGTACGACTCAGTAATTTTAAAACTAAGGTTGAACCGAGAGAAGTAACAGCTTCTCCAGGCTGACTTGCTCCACTGGCGAGAAATGCTGCAATACTGTCTGTTGTGCCAATCCTCACCATACAGCTAGGCAAGTTTAAACGACGATTAGTCTCAGTTAACATCCCTACATATGCACCAGGAGTTAAAACTTGAGGATAGAAACAACTAAAGGGTAAATCTTGTAACCATTGGGGATAACACAAACTATCTACGTCGTACCCCAACTTAAGCGCATTGTGATAATCGCTGATACCTAATTTACCGTGAAGCAAATAAGCTAACCAATCAGCCTGATGGAGAAAATAATGAGCTTGCTTAAAGTAAGCTTGTTTACTCCACCAAATTAATTTTGCCAGGCTAGAAGTGGCGCTAATTACCACATGATTATTAGGAGCGATCGCTTTCACCTGCCTTAACACCTCTTGTCCCCTAGAATCATTATATAGCAGCGGTTCGGTGATGGGTTTGCCCGCAGCATTACATAATAGTACAGTGGAAGAAGTTCCGTTAATGGCGATCGCGTGAATATTTTTCCTCACCTTAACGGGTATCTGAGTAATTAATTCAAATAAAGTATCTTGCCAAGCCTGGGCTAACTGATGGGCAGGAATATTGCCAAAACTAGCTTGCTGAGTATCAATAATATTCCTTTGGCGATCGATTGCGATCGCCCTCGCTCCAGAAGTCCCAAAATCAATACCAAGATAGAAGTTCATCGTTATGAGCAGCGCGTGTTTATGATCTTACTATTTAGTTGATTAACATCTCTTGACTTCTAGAATGAGAGACAACATCACTCATAGTCTATCAACATAGGCAGTTCACAATACGCATTGATATAATAAATCTTGCCATTCATCAGAAGCCAGCAAAGTATTAACATCAAACTGTTGACCATATTCGGCAGAATAGTTTTTGAAAGATTTAAGCCAGTCTAGGGGTATCTTGCTGGAATATTGATCGCTGTAAGCTTGAGACTCGCTCAGATAATTCCTCATTTCGGCTAAATATCCTGTTTGATGTAATCGCCAAGCACTCCAGATCAGACTTTGATAACGAGATTGTGCCTCAACAGTTTTTATTGCTGGGGTCAAATTAGATTCAGTGAAGAAATTAGCTGTAATTTGGTTTAACTCTTGAGCTTGCAGCAAGGCATTTTTAGACGCATTGGTTTCATGTTGTCGATACTTCACCGTTATTTGTTCTACCCAAGCAGCGGGACAGCCAATTTTAGCCAGACGCATGACTAAATCGACATCTGGGGTTTGTTCTAAACTAGTGTTGAAACCCCCTACTCGCTCCAGCCAATTACGGCGAAACAGCATTGCCCCCAAGAAAACAGGTTTCCAAATGATCAGATCCGCCGAGGTAAGCTGAGGTATTTGTTCCCATGGCTTTACCGCAGCTTCTGCTGTATCTTGGCAATCGCTAATTGAATTTCCCCTGTAAATTTGCCACCCACTATTAACCATGCCTAAATCAGTATCTTGATCAAGCAATGCTGTCTGAGAAGAAAGTTTATGAGGTAACAAGATATCATCCTGATCTAAAAAGGCAATATAGTCCCCCAAGGCGGCGGCTAAACCAAGATTACGGCTAGCTGCTACGCCCTGATTTGTCTGGGTCAAATATCGTATTGTCTTGCCATATTGTTGAGCTACTTGAGCCGTATGATCCGTTGAACCATCATCGACGACAATAATTTCATAGTCTTGATAAGTTTGTTGCAACACACTATCAATCGCCTCTGCTAAATAGCGATCGCCATTATAAGCAGGAATAATTACACTAACTTTGACCACAATCTTTGCTAGAAAAGAAACATCAGTAGCGATTATTGATTATTAATGATTAATTGTCGATTGGCAATTTCTGAATATAGCCGTTCTAACTTAGTGATATTTTGCTGGAGCGTATACCTTTCCAAAACTCTTTGACGAGCTTTATTACCCAACAAATTAGTCATTTCAGGATGATCGCGAAATAGGGGGAGTAGGGTTTTTAACTGTGAAGTCACGTCTTGAGTATCTAACACCACTCCCGCACCCTGATCTAATACTTCCCCATCTGCCCCCGCATCGGTGGCCAGACAAGCCACACCACAAGACATTGCTTCTAATAAGGAAATAGATAAACCCTCTACTAAAGAAGGCAAAACAAAGACATCAGCAGCCCGCAAAATATTGATGCGCTGTTGCTCATCAGAAATATAGCCAAGCCAGATGATATTATGTTCCTTACCATAACTAAGCTGTAGTGAGCTTCTCAACGGGCCATCCCCCATCATTAGTAGCTGACAGCTATCCCCCAGATCGGCTAATTTCCAAGCTTTCAATAAAGCCTCAATATTTTTTTCGGCGGCAATCCGTCCTTGATAAACAAACAGTCTTTTGGCTTTGAGCTGATACTTGAGGCTGGAATAAGCTGGGGAATATTTCTGCTGATCCACACCATTGGGAATAATGATCACGCGCTCGCTGGGAACTCCCAGTTTAATCAACAAGTCTCGTTGAATCTCACTAAAGACAATCACTCGGTCATAACGAGCCAAAAACGGCGCATATAGCTGATAGGTAAGGTATTGAGTACTAGACTTAAGATTACGGATCTTGCTGTCGAAGGGGGGATGAAAGGTAGCAACCAGAGGAATATTTAACTCTTCGCAAATATCTGGCAGACGAAAATCTAGGGGAGATAAAGTTAACGAGGCGTGAACTAAATCTGGTTTTAACCGTTGGAGCGATCGCAACAATACCTTACTCGATTTAAAGGTAGGAATTGTATAAACCTGAGATTTATAGATAAACGGCAGGGAAACCTCGTGGCAATATGACCAATCTGGTGATTCCTGAGTGGGATGATGTTCGTAATCGGTTTGTGGTTGAGAAAAATGCAGAAAACTCACCTGATAATCTCGGTCTAACAGGGCGTTAGTTATTTCCCGACCATAGGTTACATTGCCACAAAAAGGCGTTTTTTTTCCCAGCCAAGCAATATGCATTCAAATGCTCTTTCTCCTAGGCAACTACGACAGTAAAGCTATTTATTAGCTTTAGTTAATTTACCAGATTAGGGGTAAACTCTGGCTTTTTCTCCAGAAAATCCTAGACTTTAGAATCAGACTGAGATTTATCAGGATCTACAGCATCAGCAGTCTGCATCATATACCAAGTCAAAACCCCTCCGAAAACAGCGATCGCTGCTAAAATCCAAATCACTCCAGACAAGCCCAAACGACTTTCTGCTTCGGCAGCCAGCACTAAGGGTAAAGAAAGAGCTATATTTACTGCATTATTCTGTAGACCAAATACCTTTCCTCGCATCGCTTCAGGAGTTTTGGACTGGATTGTCGTCTGCATCGGTACGCCGACTAAAGCAGCAAATGCGCCGATTAATGCTGTCATCGTCAAAGCTAACCAAAGATTATGGGTCGAAAAAGATAAGCCGATTAAAGCAGCAGCCATCCCAATTGAACCAATTAAACTTAAGCGAGCGCGCCTGATACTTTGTCCTTTGCTCCCTAAAATAGTTGCACTTGCTCCCATGCCGATACCTGCTGCTGCCAGCAAAATACCAAATTGTTCGGCTGCAATCTGGGGAATGTGATCTGCTATGCTCACTGCCAGCACTGCCAAAGCAGCAAAAATTGAGAACAAAATTACTAATTGAATCAAGGCATTGCGGACACGGCTATTTTCTCCCAGATATTTAATTCCGTCTTTAATATCAGCTAAAACATGAGGCGTTTCTGGTTGAGATTGCTCTATCTCTCCTGTGTTGAGGATGAGTAAGATTACCCCAGCGATTATATAAGCACATCCAACTAAGATTTCTTTCCCAATATTTGAGGGCAAACCAACTTGAGCAGCTAAACTATCAGCAATATTTAACAATGGTTCACCAACAGCAAAACCAACAATTAGCAGCGCCATCATGGTGGTGGTATAAAGAGAATTAGCTGCCAAAAGATTTTTGTCTTTGACTATTAAGGGAATTACCGCTTGTTCTGCGGGAGCAAAAAACTGCGTAAAGGTAGAAACTGCAAAAGTAACCCCCAGTATTATGCCAAATCCCCAGGGAATAGTAGTAGACAAAATCTGTCCTTGAAATATCAATAACAAAGGTGGCAATGTCAATACCAAAATTCCTCGGAGCAAGTTAGAGATAACTAATACAGGTTTTTTGCGCCAGCGATCTACATATACTCCTGCTAAAGAGCCAAACAACACCGCCGGAATCGTAAAGGCAATCATGATAGGCGATACCCATTTACTAATCGGCTGATTAGGTAACTGAAATTGATTGGCAACTATGGCAATCATCATCACCAAGTAGACTTTATCAGCTAGCTGAGAAAATATTTGAC
Source organism: Pleurocapsaceae cyanobacterium CSU_1_1 (assembly GCA_012034765.1). Taxonomy (GTDB): domain Bacteria; phylum Cyanobacteriota; class Cyanobacteriia; order Cyanobacteriales; family Xenococcaceae; genus Waterburya. The sequence goes on from JAAUOU010000028.1 coordinate 14,505, forward strand.
CGCTCCAAAGTACTAAAAACTGTTGGTTCTTTAAGACAGGAGCAAATCCTTGATGGTCTGATGTTGCTATTTCTGTTTTGCTATCTGAAGTTGAGGAAGTTTCTGATTCCGACAGGCGCATTTTATATAGTTTTGCTGGATTTTAAAATTCAATATAGAGATTATCTACTAGCTTAGCTGAACGAATCGTCTTACCAATATGATATTGGATATATTCTCGCAAAACCTTTTCGATTTTGCTCCAAGTTATCTCTAAATCAAAATTGCTGGTTACTTGATGCGTGAATAATTCTGTTGAAGGTAGCTCCTGATTAATTAACTGTTGTAACAAAGATAATTCCAGCCCATTAAGGCGATAATCGATCTGAGGTAAGCGAATATTATAAGTTTCCACTGCATCTAATTCAGGATGCTCATGTTGTCGTTGCTGCAAAGCATTCAAACTGATAATCCCTCCCCCTTCAAAACTAAATCCCACCTGCCAGGCAACAGAATCCAGATTGGGATGAACAATTTCTTGAGTTACACAGCATTCTAAGAGCTGAGGAGTTAAGCCAGCGATCGCAACTAGATGAAATACCGCCTGAGCCAAATAAGGATATACCGACTCCCCTAATCCACACCCTTCAATCCGTCGCAGATGCTCATTGAGCAGTTCATATAGCTCTGGTTGGGGTTGTTGAGCTACCGCTAAGGCAATGGACAATTCCGCCAGATATTGAGCGGTTGCTAACTTGCCAATGTCTCGGCTCAAACCAGGATAGGTATAAACAGTATTTGCCTGAATAATCTTATCAAGCGATCGCCCTTTAATGATCAAAAACTCATTAATTACAAATAGTTCAGTTCTACCTCTTAACTGGGATTTATACTTTTTTGCTCCTGGCGCAATTGCCCTAATCAATCCATACTCAGGAGTCAGCACCGTCACCAGGCGATCGTTTTCCTTGAAGGATGAACCTTTTAACACAATTCCTATAGCTTTATACTTTTGGTTCATTAATTATTGAAATCAGTTTTTAGTTTTTAGTTCTTAGTGCGATCGCCAGAGATAGTAGGTAACTTCTAACTACATGCGGCTAAAGCCTTTGTGACTTCTGAGTACGGGCAAGGCAATGCCTTGCCCCCTGACTTCTGACTTCACTTACCCAATTCATTTTGCTGCCGAAGCAAATCTACTCCGCGAGAAGTGCCAAGACGGGTTGCGCCTGCATGAATTAGAGCGATCGCCTGTTCATAAGTACGAATTCCTCCTGAAGCTTTGATGCCGACTTGTCCTCTAGTAATTTCTTTGAGTAGTTCAACATCTTCTACCGTTGCCCCACCAAACCAGCCTGTACTAGTTTTGAGATAAGCTACCCCTGCATCAAGACATACTTCTGCTGTCAGTCTTTTTTCTTCGTTTGTTAAGACTGTAGTTTCTAGGATTGCCTTAACAGTTTGACCTGTTTCATCACAAATTTGCGCTATCTCACGATAGATCTTGCCTGATTCTCCAGATTTAGCCCAACCCAAATTAATTACGACATCCAGCTCCGTTGCCCCATTTTCCACCGCTTCCTGCGCCTCGTATAGCTTAACTGCAGAAGTAACTGCACCCGTAGGAAACCCAATTACCGTACAAACTTGAGGCTGTTTATCGTGCAATAGCTCCCGCGCCTGTCTTACCGCAGCAGGATAGATACAGACGGCAGGAAAATTATATTGCCACGCTTCCTGACAAATCTGCTTAACTTCTTCAGCAATAGCACTCGGCTTTAATAGGGTGTGGTCAATATAGGTAGCCAGATCGATATCTAAATCTAAATTAGTTACGGACATTTTTGGCTTAATTTGTTCTTAATTTGTTCTCTGACGCAAAATAAATTCAGCGATCGCCAAATCGACAGGGGTGGTAACTTTAAGATTTGTTTCTTCTCCCTGAACAATTTTCACAGGCAGGTCGCATTTTTCAAATAAGGCAGCATCATCTGTGACTTGCCAACCTAATTCTTTGCCTTGAGCATGACAACGTTTTAATAACTCTACTTCAAATCCTTGAGGAGTCTGCGCAGCCCATAAATTATGGCGATCGGGGGTAGAGGAAATAATGCCGTCTTGATCTACCACTTTAATCGTATCTTTCACTGGTACAGCAGCAATTAATCCTTGACAAGTGTGTAACGTTTCGCTACAAAGATCGAAAAGTTTGGGAGTGACCAAACACCTCGCGCCGTCGTGAATCAAAACCCGCTTGGCATCTACTGGTAAAGCCTGTAAACCATTGTAAACTGACTCCTGACGAGTTTTCCCTCCCACAATTAACTCAACTGGTTTTGTTAAATTCAATTGGTGCAAAATATTTTGGAACTCGGCAAAATCCACCGACTGTCCCATAATGCCGATCCATTCGATAGTTGTAGCTTTTTCCGCAGCCAACAAACTCCAGGCTAGTAAAGGCTTTTCCAGTAGTTCCAATAAGAGCTTATTGCGTTGGCGTAGCCCTCGCGTAGCGAACTGGCTGCCCATGCGACGACCCATACCTGCTGCGGGAATCAATAAGTGCATTTAATGATGTTTTTCTAAAAATAATCCGCTTTAGCTCTATCATCTACTAAAATTGACCTCAGATAAAACTAAGGACTATCTCATCTTTATAGAATGCGTGTACTAGCCCTCGTGCCTGGCGATATTGGCAATCAAATTCTCTTTTTTCCTACCTTGGAAACAATTAAGCAACAGTATCCTCAAGCGTCAATTGATGTTTTAGTCGAACCCAGCTCAAAAAAAGCTTATCGAGTTTGCAAAAATGTTGATGACGTTCTAGTGTTTGATTTTCAAGATCGCAACAGTTTTGCCGATTATCTCAATCTTTTGGGGACGGTACGCGATCGCGAGTATGATGTTCTCATTAGTCTCAAAACTTCCTGGCGAATTAAACTTTTATTCTGGCTCAATGGCATCCCCACTAGAGTCGGTTATCAAGATGATTCAGCAATATATCTATCCGCTGCTGTGAACCGTAAATCAGAGCAATATACGGCGCAAATGTATCATGATTTGCTCACAGGACTAGGTATTCGGGCTTCTTGCCCCCCCATCACGATCAATGTACCGACAGAAGATATTCAGTGGGCAGAATCGGAACAGCAACGATGGAGGATGGATAGCGGGTATATTGTTCTTTGGGATCAACCATCAACAACTGAAATAAGTTCTTACCCCATTGCCAACTGGCAAACAATTGTTCAAGATATAGAGCAGCGTCAAACAGGATTATCGATTGTCATCTTACAAAGCGATCGCAATCAAGCCTGGGTGACAACCATGGTTTCGGCTAATGGTAATCTCAAGGCGATCGCCCCTCCTGATGTGGGTAAAACCGCAGCGATTATTGCTGGAGCAAATTTAATACTCTGTACTAGTGGAATGGCAATGCAGCTAGCTGTAGCCACCGATACTTATACTTTTGCTTTAGTTGGCAGTCAAGACAAAACTATACCTACTAACCAAGAAAACTGTCATGTCATCTCTTCTAAGACTGCGGATTTGCCAGATATCCAGCCTGAGACAGTGATTACACAACTATGGCAACAATAAAAGTATGATCGACGTGAGTTCGATCGACAATTTTGATCTGTCAATTAAGACGATCAAACGAGAACAATAATCGGCGTTGCATCATCATGGGATGGTATTGACTGACTTGGGGACTTGGAGAATAATTAATCGTTGCTGATTCTAAATCATCCCGCAGCTATGCAACGCTAGTGAGAACAAGAAGTAAAGCTTTTCTCTTTTCCCAATCTAAACCATTCAATTCAATTTTGTAACCCATCGAACTCACGTTATGTAGCCATAGTTTATGACACAAAAATATTGGCAAGAAAAACCTACCTCTTTTAAAGAGATGGTTCAATTAGTAGAAAAGTATCTTCAGGCTGAAATTGTTCGAGAAACTAAAGATAAACAACTTTATTATCACAATCTCAACCATGCTTTAGCAGTTAAAAGGCGAGCAAACTCGATTTTTCAAGCAATTAAACCAGCCTTGTCCCAAAATCACTCACTACAGGAGCTAACACGATTAGAAAGTCTGATTGATATCTGTGGATTGGCTCACGACATGGTGCAAGTATTTGAGCCGACTCCCCCAAATTTTTCTCGTCAGAGGCTCTCAGGCTTGAGCGAAACAGAAACAGCCAACAAACTGTTAAGGTATATTCAAAAGCTAAATCAGGCTTTATCAACGGAAAAATCCCCTCCCACTTTTTTATTTAGCGATCGCGAACAGCAAATTATTCGCGATGCTATCATTGCCACGATCTGCATCCAGGATCCCCAAGGAAGCAAGACAAAAACCACTTTTTTTGACTATTCAATCTACCAACCCTATCTTTACGATCCTCAAACCAAGATCTCCCTCGTCGGCAGCATTATTGCTTTGGCCGATTTAGGCGCTTTAGGTATGGACGGAGTAGAGGCATATATTCAGGATGGAATATTAATTTTTCTCGAAGACAATCCCCATCTTCTGAAATTGGTCTTAAATTGCGATCGCCTCAACTTTCTCGCACCAGACGTAACTAAAGCCAAGTTATTAACCATGGCTCGCTTCATAGTTGATTTAGCTCATGAAAGACAAGCCAGATTTGAGCAGGAAATTGCGGGATTTATGCCCCAAATGCGTCAGATTCTACGCAACCAAGTTTTTATTTATTTAAATCAAGATAGTATTAATCAGGTTAAAACTCTAGTCCCAAATCAATCAAGCGCCAGTCTTTCAGAGCTAATCAGTTTTTTCTGCTCAAATAAAATTAAAACTATGATTACTTAATATAAAAAGTAAACTAATTGTCATTAGTTGATTACAGAAGTTCCTACCTGAGAAGCCTGCCAAAGCCTATATAGAGAATATTCGATTTCATGATTTAACTCACAAACAAATACTCCCTCTTCGCTATTTTTTGTTTGAGCTAGCCAAGTACCGATTAAGCTAACTTCTAGATAATTATCATCACAGGGAATTAATTCAATCGGCAGATTTTCCGCTAACTTAACTAAATTATTGGTTTCAGAACTAATTGATAGTACTATATTGGCAATGCTGGACTCAAAATAGATGCATACTCCAGCGCGCAAATTAACTAGAATGCGATTTGCTTTCCAAACTTCAACAGCTTCTTCTAAATACTCTAAATTGATTACATCTTCTAAATAAGTAATTTTTAGCATAATAATGCTTTACTCCTCTAAGGTAAGGTTGTCCCTGTAGATTCAGGTTTGGGATATATTTATTGGATTTAATTAGTCCATAACTAACTGTTGACTATTTTCTGGTTTTTGACGTTGACACAAATCACTTGACAACCATTTACTTTAAAAAAAATAATATTTAAAAACCCCGTGGAATACCCGTGGAATATTTTTAAAGCTGCGAGATATGTAAAATTTTATTAAAATAAGCTCTTAATTTAGTATTGTTATTTTGAACTGTTTTGCCCCGCTATTCAGTTCTTGGGGTGATTTCCGCTCAATTTTTAGAGTATAATCCCTAACTAATTCCAGGTTATTACTCTTTATACGTTTTATTATTAATAAATATGCTGATGCTGCACTTTCCTTAAACTCAAACAACGCTGGCGTTTGTTTTTAAACAACAAACACATGTTGAGGCGCGACACATTAGAGATTAAAGAGAGATTAAAGAGAAAAGTGATCAAAACAAGATTAAATTTGTGGCTAAGGGTTTCCAAACTACATTTTTAATACTACAATTATAGCACCGTGTATGTCTAGTATCTAGAGGAAAAAAATGCGAACCCTAACTCGCACATCAACAACTGAAATGGAAGTTACCAGTATTCGTTTAGAGCGTAGTCTTAAAGACAAGCTCAAAGAACTTTCGGGTAATCAAGGCTATCAAGCTTTAATCAGAGATATTTTGTGGAACTATGTCCATCAAAAATCTGGGGATTATCGACCTCAATTTGCTCGCTCTGATATTCGCGCCACAGTCGAAGCAACGGCTCGCAAAGATGAAAGTTGCGCCTTAACAGGGAAGCTAATTCAAGAAGGCGAATCAATGCTGCTAGGATTTACAATCTACGGTGATTTAGTTCCTCTGAGCGTTAGTAGCGTAGCCGAATAATGTTTTGCGGGGATCTGGGAAGTTAATTGCTATCTCCACTAAGGGTTTTACCACTTAGCTTACTAATTCCCCGTACAACGTTCTAAATAAAGAATCTAAAATATAGAGAAGTAATGAATTTTATTGTTCTAGAGAATCCTGAGTAAGCCACACTTACTAGGGAGTCTCATGAATAAATGATCGTTAGATCTCAATAGGAGTTATGTAAAAAAATGACAGAAGCAATCAAAACAATAGAAAGAGGAATTCAATTAACCCCAAATGCTTTTAAGCATATTAAAATGCTGCAAGAACAACAGGGAAAGGAACTTTGTCTTCGCGTGGGGGTTCGTCAAGGAGGTTGCTCTGGCATGTCCTACATGATGGATTTTGAAGAACCCGATCACCTCAGCGAGAGCGATGAAGTGTTTGATTACGATGGGTTTCAGATTGTATGTGATCCGAAAAGCCTGTTGTATCTTTATGGTTTAGTTTTAGACTACAGTAACGCTATGATTGGTGGTGGTTTTGAGTTTACCAACCCGAATGCAGCTCAAACTTGCGGCTGTGGTAAGTCTTTCGGCGTATAGATACCAATTAGAAGGCTTAGTTAAACTTAGTTAAATAATAGACAATAGAGTGAAACTAGCTAAATTTAATATTTTGTAAAAGTTTGTAAAAGCAGGTTAATTATGGTTAACCTGCTTTTTGTTGTTCTAGTATTTTAAAAATCGATAAAGGGGCTTGTATCCCATTAGTTTCGGTCAAAAAGGTAATGTTTAATTTCTTTTCAAGCAAGAAAATGCGATCGCCTGAAAACTATTTTGCCACCACAAAGTTAACTAACTTATTCGGCACAACGATTACCTTTTTCACTTCCTTACCTTCAATATATTTTTGAGCAATTTCCGATTCAGTAGCGTATTTTTCGAGCGCCGACTTATCAGAGCCAGCAGGGACTTGAATTGTACCGCGAGTTTTGCCCATAATCTGCACCACTAAGGTTATCTCGTCTACTACTAAAGCTGATTCATCTACTTCGCGCCATTGTTGTTTGTGGACTGATTCGCGATTGCCCAACTTACTCCATAATTCCTCAGCGATATGTGGAGCAAAAGGAGCTAGCAACAAGACTAGGGTTTCAATTCCTTCCTGATATACAGGGGAAGTTTCACACTGAGCATCTTTTAGGGCATTGCTTAACTTCATTAATTCCGAGACGGCAGTATTAAACTGATAATCTCCTGTTAAGTCTTCGGTGATTTCTTTAATGGCAGTGTGAATCGCTCGACGCAATTCTTTTTCGGCTTTACTAAGCTCTGTAGAGGCTTTAGTTACTTGAGCAGAGTCGTAACTAGTCACTAAAGACCAAACTCGATTTAAGAAGCGATACTGTCCTTCTACGTCGGCATCGTCCCATTCTAAGTCTTTTTCTGGGGGTGCTTTAAACATAGCAAACATGCGGGCTGTGTCTACACCATAAGTGGCGATGACATCTTCGGGGGCGACACCATTATATTTAGACTTAGACATCTTTTCAAAAAAGACCTCTAGTTTATCTCCTGTTTCGGGATCTACAGGATTGTCACGATTAACTTCGGTAGAAGGAATATATTTATTAGTTTGAGGATTTTTATAAGTTAAACCCTGCACCATTCCTTGAGTTAATAAGCGTTTAAATGGCTCGTCGAAATTGAGTAAACCGCGATCGCGCAATACTTTAGTAAAGAAACGGGAATACAATAAGTGCAAAATAGCGTGTTCGATGCCACCTACATACTGATCTACAGGCATCCAGTCGTTGACCTGCTCAGGAGCAAAAGCCTGTTCAGGGTTATTAGCATCGCTATAGCGCAGGAAATACCAGGAGGAATCAATAAAAGTATCCATGGTATCGGTTTCCCGTTTAGCAGGCTTGCCACAGCAAGGACAAGCTACAGTCATCCAGCTATCTAACTGAGCCAAGGGAGAGCCACCCCGCCCTGATAGTTCCACGGATTCAGGCAATTTAACGGGTAGATCTTGCTCTGGAACAGGTACAGTACCGCAATCCTCACAGTGAATCACAGGAATTGGGCAACCCCAATATCTCTGACGAGAAATTAACCAATCCCGTAAACGATATTGAATGCGTGCTTTACCATAACCCTGTTGTTCGGCATATTCGATGATCTTGGCTTTGCCTTCCACGGAGGGCATACCGTTAAACTGTTCTGAATTTGCGATCGTTCCTGGTTCGGTGTAGGCATTGGGGATGGGCGATTGACCAATCGCCCCTACGTCTGTGTCTTTGGGAACAATTACGGTTTTAATCGGCAAACCCTTCTCGGTGGCAAATTTAAAATCCCTCACGTCATGAGCAGGAACACCCATTACTGCACCAGTACCATATTCATACAGCACATAGTCAGCAATTAAGATGGGGACTTCCTCGCCGTTAAACGGATTAACTGCCATTCCCCCAGTTAAGATACCCCGCTTGGGTTTATCCTCCGCAGTACGTTCAATTTCAGTCTCTCCTTTAATCTCTTCAATAAAAGCTTCTACCGCTTCTTTTTGCTCAGAAGTCGTTACTTCAGGAGTCAAAGGATGTTCAGGCGCAAGCACAATATAGGTTACCCCATAAACAGTATCGGGACGGGTAGTAAAGACAGCAATTTTGTCTTCTCTACCGACAACGGGAAACTCTAAATAAGCCCCGACCGATTTACCAATCCAGTTAGCCTGCATGGTTTTGACTCGTTCTGGCCAACCGTCAAGCTGATCTAAATCCTGTAATAGCTTCTCTGCATAGTCAGTAATTTTAAAGAACCACTGCTTAAGCAACTTCCGTTCCACAATTGCCCCAGAACGCCAAGAACGCCCTTCATTGTCTACCTGTTCGTTAGCCAATACAGTTTGGTCGATTGGATCCCAGTTAACCGCAGCCTCTTTCTGATAAGCCAACCCCGCATCCAGAAATTGCAAAAACAGCCATTGTGTCCACTTATAGTAGTCAGGGGAACAGGTGGCGACTTCTCGTTCCCAATCAATTGAAAGCCCCAACTGCTGAAGTTGCTGGCGCATGTGAGCAATATTTTGTAGCGTCCACTGAGCAGGAGGAATTCCGCGATCGATCGCTGCATTTTCGGCAGGTAAACCAAAAGCATCCCAACCCATAGGATGTAGCACTCGATAACCCTGCATCCGCTTCAGACGAGCAATTACGTCAGTGATCACATAGTTACGCACATGACCCATGTGTAGATTACCCGAAGGATAGGGAAACATCGACAAAGCATAAAATTTTGGGCGATCGCTCTGCTCTGGAGTTTGATCGATCGCCGATTCTTGCCACTGCTGTTGCCATTTTTGCTCAATTTCTGCTGCGTTGTATCCTGACTCCACAACTGGGGGTACTCCTATGAATCGCTGTAATTAGTTAGTATAAGTCATTTGGTTTGTTAGCTACAAGCTATAAGCTATAAGCTATAAGCTTTTAATTAATTTAGTTTATGGCTCAAAATATTGCTCCGATTAGTCCAGAGTTAGCGATCGCCGCGATCGCCAATGCTACCAAAGAAACCACTGTAATCATTGATTTTGATGAAACATTATTACTTAGAAACTCAACGGCTGAATATATCAATAGTTTGCGTCCTCGCTTTATTGGCTTTATTTTAATTATGCTCTTAAAAATAATTAGACCTTGGTGTTGGCTACCAGGAATATTTAGAGGTCATCAAACTAAAGATTGGTATTTAGTAACTATTTCAACTATTTTGCTGCCCTGGACGCTGTTACTTTGGCAGCACAGAGCCAAAACATTAGCTGAAAAATATAGCAATACTGAAATTATTGACGCAGTACATAGTAATCCAGACGCACCAGTGATCGTAGCAAGTTTAGGCTTTAACTTTATTATTACTCCTATACTTCGACATATGCCGATGAGATGGGATTCTTTAGTTGGTTGTCGATTTTTGCAAGGTGCTGGCGATCGCCAGCAGGGGAAGCTATTAATGATGCAGAAAGTATTATCTAAATCGGCAATCAAATCGGCAATTTTGGTTACTGATTCTGAAGATGATTTAGCCTTACTGCAAGTGGTTGAGCAACCTTGTTTTGTTTTATGGTCTGGCGCTAAATATGTCGACCCTTTTCAAGACTTTTGGCTTGATGCTTTAGTCAAGAAATTGAAGAAACTAATCAAGGGATGAGGATGACCAAAGCTCAAACAATATCCAATATCTATCAGGATATTAATTCTCTGGAGACTTATAATCAGCTTTTTTAAGTGTTAGAGAGTTGCGGGAGTAGAAGCTTCTTCATCTTTAGTAGTCGGGAAAAATCGCTCTGTAATCCAAGCCGTGAGGATATGAGATAACAATCCTACTGGCCCTGCAAAAAGACAGAGAATTAAAGAATGAACCGTCCAAACTCCAGTTTTTTGTCCCTGCCAGTAAATCCAGCGACCAACAAAGAGATCTAAAACTAGAAAATGAACCCATCCCGTCGCTGCAATTCTTTCGGTAGCAAAAAATTGAGCGATATCTGTTAGCTTAGGATTGGACAGGGCTTGAGCCGATTCTGGAGTAATTGACCCTGAAAAAAGGTAGATATACAGACCCGCTAGTGCGACAAATGGCAGAAAAGATTCCATGACTTTTTGCGTAATTCCCCATTTAGGTAGGAAAATCATCAAAATCCAGAATGGAAGCACGAAGAAATTGGCAAAATCGAATAGCTGAGTAATTGTCATTACAGATAGGAAATTAACGAGTTTTCTTGAAGTGATTCTAACAAACAAGATCGATAGCTTCGCTCGTACGTAGGTAGTAGGTAGTAGATATTTAGCAATCCAGCTAAATATTAAGTTGTGTCAGGAGAATCAACTTATAGATCGGAAATTAAATTTAATAGCGCGCACTCCCAAACTAGACGAGGCTGCACATAACTGAGTAAGTACTGACGAGTCTTTTCCCAGGTTTCCATTAATTTTAGTTGCTGGTTTTGTTGCCAGTAATAAGATTGCAGATAGTCCACCAGCCATAGTTGAGCCGAACTATCTAGCTGAGTAGTAATAGCTTGAGCGAGGTTGAGAGCTTCTAAAGGAGTCTTGGGTACTTGCTTTAATTGTTGTAATAGCTCATCGGGAATTAACTGTAATTGCTCCCAAGCGACGATCGCCTGTCCTGGACTTCCTTGGGCGATCGCTATTATCTCAGGATGCTCTAAAATCGCCTCATAATTTTGTTTTTGTAGGATGGCGCTTAAATCTTGTAAAGAGAGAGGATTAAATTGAATTCGCTGACAGCGGGACACCAAAGTAGTCAACAAAGATTCAGGATCGGGAGCGATTAAAATCAGCGTGGCGTTGACCGGCTCTTCTAAAGTCTTTAATAAAGCATTAGCTGGTGCTTCTGCCATCGTTTGAGCATCTTCAATAATGACAACCTGTCTCGTGGCTTCCAGCACTGGACGATTGAGAAATTGGGTAATCTGGCGAATCTGTTCAATCCGAATCTTGGGCGGGGTTTTATACTGCAAACCTTGTTCAGTAGCTTGAGCAGCAGTGTATAGTTCGTTCCCTTTGATAAAAGTGGGTTCTACCCAGAGTAAGTCTGGATGATTACCTGTGTGTAACTTTCTGCAAGCCAGGTGTTGTTTTTCTGGAGACAAACCATTAGTTAACAGAAGCTGGGTAAAATTTTTGGCGGCGATAGTGCGTCCAATCCCCGATGAACCGCAAAAAAGATAGGCTGGTGCAATTCGCTCTTTGGCGATCGCCTGTTGTAACAACTCCACTGCTCTTGATTGACCTAGCAGATTCTCAAAAGCATTCATGTCTTAAGCGAGGCTAAATCTAATATATGGGCTAAAGCTTAAAACTAGCTCATTTGTACGAAGCTAATTCACATCATCATCATCAATCATGGCAGGATCGATCAGGGTAATATCGTAAGGATCGTCGGGGGGAATAGTTGGAAAAATATCATATTCTCGATATTCATACACGGCTTCCACTTGTGGGCCAAATACAACCTTATCCCCAGGCTTTAAATCGTGAAATCTAACTTTTTTGCCATTGACCAATAAACCATTTACACTATTTTTTCCTTCAGAATCACCATCAATAATTCGATAATAATCATGATCCTCTTCCTTTCTTCTAACTAGAGTGGCATGATGGCGAGACACAAACTGAGATTGCAGCAGAATATGACATTGTGCGCCTCTACCCATGGAGTAAAGATCATCCTGAAGACGAATTTCGCGATGACCTTTGCCATCGGTAACAATCAAAATATGTTCTTCACGGTGTTTTACAGGTCTTGCAGTCATGGAAATATTTCAAATCCCTAGTCTATTCTAACTAGTATGATCTATCTAACTATCGAATATAGATGGGATACAATAAAAAATAGCAATTAGGAGGTGTTAAGCGATCGCTACTTCGCCATCAATAAAACAGCTTAATCAAAATAAAATAAGGTAACAATTTTTCTTTGTTCCTCTGCTTCTCGACAAGTTTTTAAAAGAGTATCGCTATCGTGAAAAGCAAAGCAAATTAATTGTTGGCAACGAGAAATAATTTCGCTGTTACACATTGCACTAGCTTCCCCTAAAGACAGATGATCGTTGCTAGAATTCTCAATCAGATGAACGACTTGCTCCAGTTGTTTTCTAGATTCTTTAGGCTGACGTGATAGACTCTGGGGCAAAATTACAGTTAATAAATTTGAGTCAGCACGCATTGCACCTTTAATCGCTGCCGAATTAGTGCCAACTGCTCCAGAAGTAACTAACCGATTTCCTGCCAAAACCAAAGCGTAGCTCATCATTTCAATTAGCTGCTGGTGCATTAAAGGCACATGGCGAGAACCTAGTAAGGCAAATCGCTTAGAACCCGTTTGCTGAATCGCTGCTAATTCTTGGGTTAATGTATCGAGGCTAATGTCATTTGCGGTAACAGTGTCTAGTGGTTGTTGGCTCAATGAACAAATATGGTGATCTTAAGATTAACGCCAGTAATTGTAACAAATGATTGTCCTTCAAAGCGATAGGTTGTGGGAAAACTTTATCAATGATCAGTGAACATTGAACATTGAACATTGAACAATTGATGCGCGGAAATGCTCGGGAAACCCGAACTTATTCCAGGCGCATGTTGATTAATCAGGTTTAAGACCTCTTCGTTCACGTTGAATTTCCAGCCTGCATCAGTCCAATACAGGATTAAGCGATACTGCCTCGTTTACGGGCTTCTTTGTAGGATGTGCCGACGTTGCGTAAACCTGCTTTAATTAGCTGCTGTTCTAATAAACCAAAAAAACGTGCGCGATCGCTGCCTCGAACTACGGCCTGATTATGAGCTTCTGCTAGGGCGACAGGATAACCATAACCTTTTTGTACTTGAGCCAACATAATACTCAAAGACTGGTCGAATAGAGCCTGATCTTCTACTACCCAGGCAGGAACTTCAATCCGTGCTATTTCTGCACCAACGTTGACATAGCAAAAATAGACTCTTTGGGCTGCTTCGTAAAGATCTAAAATACGTAAATTACTGCGATATAAAGGACTTCTCTGTCCTGGTTGTAGGCGACTTGCCCAATAGGTTGAATCTCGTAGAGAATCTATTTTCTGACAAGGATATTTTTCTACTAGATCACCACAATGAGATACACAGTTTGGATGTTCGTGTTCACAGGTATGTAAGCGCAGAAAGTTCAGTCCTTCAGTACTTCGGGATGCACTGACATAACCCATCATAGGAATTTGAGTTTCTCTGAGGCGTTCACCAGCAGCGAGAATTGGCGGTAATATTTTATCTCTTGCTTCAACAGGCAAGCCATCTAAAAACCAGTAAATCAGCGAACCATCAACCAAAGCCAGATTAGGTACATCATGGTGTTCTCCTGGGGGTAACACCCAATTACAGGCAATCTCTGCCAACATTTCAGCTTCGGCTACCGTGCGTCGATAACCCATCCATTCCTCTAACCGAATACCCCACTGGCGAGAGATGTATAAGTCTTCGGTTTTATAAAAAACTTCGGGGAGGCTATCTAATAATGGGTGCAGGCTTTGTCCATAATGAAGCATAATCTGACCAATGTTAATCAGATAGCAGTAGGCAATCTCATGGTGAGAAGGAGAAATTTGTGAACCATCGGTAGCAAAAACACTATGGCTATAGGGTGCGGTTGGAATCTCAAAACAATGATCTAAAGGCTCAATGGGAGTAGCTGCGGCAAACAGCAGGCGATCGCGAAAATCTGTCTGCTGCTGAATTAATTCTGTCTGTAACTTAGCTGCCTGTCGCTGTAAATTTTGGGCATACTCCAGTCTTTTGCCAGAAGCGATCGCCTCTTTGTGCAGATGTTGACTAATTCCAGGAATTTGTCCCGCAATTTTGGCTAGGTCTAACATAGTTTTGCCTAATTATTGTGAATAAAGCAGATTGATCAATTTTAAATCGACGGATGTTGCTCCCCCTAACCGAAATACATAGTTAGTTGGTTTGTTCGACCTCAACAGGGGAATCATCGTGATATTTTTCTTGATCGTAATAGTAAAGAGTACGTATAGGATAGGGAATACTAATATCTGCCTCATCAAAAGCTTTTTTAATCGCCATCATGGCTTTAGTTTGCACTTTACGTATCTGTCTTTGCGGGGAATTACTCCAGTAACGCACTACAAAGTCAATTGAACTATCGCTAAAATCCACCACGTCAACTTCAGGACTGGGTTCAGGTATAACTTCCTCAATCTCACCAATTGTTTGCAATAATAGCTGACTCACTTTGGGCAACGAGGTATTGTAATCTACTCCCACCGCTAAATCTGTCCGCCGATAATCATAGGCTGTGATAACCTGAACTGCATCAGTAAAAACAGTAAAGTTAGGTAATAAAACTCTTTCTCCTCGATAAGTACGAATCCTGATCGTACGCATACTAATATTTTCAACTATTCCCTGATAATCACCAATTACTACCTCATCACCAATCCGAAATGGTTCTTCTACAAGTAAAATAACTCCTGCTAAAAAGTTCTTAAAAATATCCTGGAAGGTAAAACCAATCGCTACCGAACTTACCCCAAGAGTCGTAATAATATCTCCTAGTTCAAGTCCAGGAAAAGCGAGAACACAGGCTATAAGAATTCCCACACTCCAAACTCCAATGCGACTAACTTTGATCAGCAAGTGTTGTAATGAGGTACTTTTAATCGTCCGCCGTCCTGCTTCATCGGCAATTTTTAAGACTACTTGCACTGCATATCGAGTAAGAAATAGCACCACTAACGCTGATAACAAACTCGGTAGTGCTTTAATACTCTGACCCAGCAACTCCAGTAAAACTTGAACAATTGTATTAATGATTTCAGGCATAGTTTTACCGTTAATAATCAGTGTTAGATATATGTTTTAGCATCTCAAAGTGTAAATTTTGCTAATCACTAAGGCAATCTCGATTATTTGGACTGACACACAATTGGGAAAATTAATATTTCTCGTCTGAACAAGATGTTTGGGCAAAACTATTGGCAATTACATAATTTGTTCAATTGAGCCTGTCTACTCGTTTTCAACTAATGTTGTAGCTTGATATATTTCCGTAAGTAAAATTATTTACCCCACAATCATTAAAATCTCGCCTCACGACCTTGTAAAATATAAATAGGCAATTAATTAGCACTCAACTTAGCAGCAAATTTATCCACACAATGCCTATCTACTAAGGATATCAAGGTTTACATCATTAAATTCACACATTATTTACATTTTTACGGCAATAATTACTTAAACTTTACGGCTTGCTCCCATATTCGCGGATATACTGAGTTTAAGCCACGAAAACAAACATAGTAACTCTATTGTAATCACCAATACATCAGTAAATTTATGGAAGACATTAATAACTATATTTCTGCTATTCAACAAGAGATTGTTGCTGAAGAGAAAACCGTTAAGGTTGCTCGGTTAATTATTTTGCTAATTAAAATTGAGAAAGAGTTAGCTACTGTGAAAGAAACTTTAGCTAAATTACAAAATCATCAGCAAAAATACAACCAAGATTCTCAGCTATCGGCACAAATTGAGCAGAAAATTGCTACCGTTAACCGCCTTTCTGCCAAAATTAGTAAAGCAAGACTTAATTTAAACTTCTATTTCATTTAAAGTCTGCATTTTAATTACAGCAGCCTAATTTGAAACAAATTAACTATAAAAAACTATCATAATTTTGAGCAAATAAATCCGCAAATTCTTTTGAGGCTGGTGTTTCTGTCAGTCTGTGAACGAAGAAGGGGATTAATCTACTGCACTTTGGGGTTGAATACAACACTTGATTGACTGATCAATGTGGTCTATTCAATCGAACATGGGGGAGAGCGAAGCTGGATCGCCAAGTTAAACCACATTGTTGAAAACTGCTGTAAATTAATTTAGACGACATCCCAACTGTCTCATAGAGTCGATAATTATCGTCGATGCGCCACCTGCTGCGCGTGCGCTACGATATGTGTCACAGGCTTGATTATACTGAGCATTTTTGGTTTGGAGTGAGCCTTTTAAGCCCCATAAGGCTGAATTTTGGGGATAAAATTTAAGTCCGCGATCGATTGCCGAGATGGCTTGATTATCTTTACCTAAAGCTGACCAAGCGATCGCCAATTCTCGCCAAATTTGCACATCGTGGGAGCTAAGTTCACTCGCCTTAATTAAAGATTCGATCGCTTGAGTATATCGTCCTTGCTGATTTAAGACAACGCCGCGATTGCGCCACAGTAAAGGGATATTATCATTAATTTTGAGAGCTTGATCGTAGTTGGCGATCGCCTGATCGAGATTATTTTGCTGTTGGTAGATCATGCCTTTAGCCTGCCAAGCTTGATAAGATTGAGGACGGATTTGGAGCGCACGATCTAATGCAGCCAAGGCATTTATCCCCTGACCATTTTGTGCTAAAGCTTCGCCTTTCCCTAACCAGCCCCGATAATTATCGGGCATTAATTGAATCGCCTGGTCATAAGCTGCGACTGCTTTGTTATACATTTGAGTTGCTGCCAAAAAATCTCCTTGAGCAATCCAAGCTGATCTATCCTGGGGGCGCTCCTGGGTGATTTTAATATAGTTATTATTTATTTCTTTGCGAATTTTTTCCGCCTCTTGAAAACGATTTAAAGCCTTTAAGGCAAAAAACTTATCTTGCCACAGCTCAAGACTGTCAGGTTTAATTGCCTGAACTTGATTAAATAAGTCCAGCGCCTCAGAATATTGTTTCAGTTGAAATAATATTTTAGCGCGATCGCTTAAAAACTGAGGATTGAGCCGATCCCGTTCTAATGCTGCATCCTGCATGACTAAAGCAGCTTCATATTGCTGAAGTTGGAATAAAGCCTGTCCCTTGCGATTATAGATTATGGCTGATTCTGGCTCTAACTTTAACGCTTGATTATAGGCAGCGATCGCTTCAGTAAAATTGTCGAGACGAAATAAAGTATCTCCTCGCTTTTGCCAACTAGAGCCAAGATCTGGATTTAACTCTGTCGCCTCAATGTAGGCATCTAAAGCTTCAGGATAGCGTTCTATAGCTGCTAAAGCATCTCCCTTTCCTAGCCATGCTCGCCAACTGTGAACTTGAAGATTAATTGCTTGAGTAAAGCGATCAAGAGCAGTCTGGGGTTGCTGGGGCAATAGTTTCTGACCCTGATACCAATAATAAATAGGTCTAACAGTCGGAAAAGTAAATTCAATACTACCCAGCAAACAAATAACACCTAATAATCCTATCAACAGGGGCAAACTCGATCTGGGCTGCCGATTAGCAGTCTTAACATCTTGAAGTTGAGTTTTTGGTGGGTGGTGATTTAAATCGTAACTGTTAATTTTGCGTAGCTCACTAAGAACTTTGTCTGCTGAGGGGTATCGCTGTCCTAAATCTAGCTGAACTAATTTATCAATAATTTTAATTAAACGACGGTCTAGATTGAGGTTTTGCTCCCATGACAGCTTCCCATTCTGTTCCCTGGTAAAGTTGACTGGCTTAGTTTCTGTCAATGCCTCAATTATAGTCATGCCCAGGGCGTAAAGATCGCTGCTAATCGTCGGTCTTCCCGCCACCTGTTCAGGTGGCCAATAATTTGTCGGTCAACGCTGCGATTATCTACTAAATTTGAGCGGGTTTTAATTTCATGCAAAATACCAAAATCAGTGATAATCACCTGCTGATCTAGTTCGCGAACGATCAAATTAGACGGCTTAATATTGCGGTGAATTAAACGATTTTGATGAATAAATTGCAGAACAGATAAACTACTATCTAAAATCTGAATTATTTGAGCAGTAGAAAGATTTTGCTGGCCTATTCTCTGGGCGAGGCTTTTGCCCTGAATATATTCTTGAACTAGGTAAAATTCATCATTCTCTTCAAAATGATCCCGTAGTTGAGGAATTTGCTCATGATAGCCTAGTCTTTCTAAAACAGATAACTCTTCAACAAAATGACGTTCAAGCTGAATCTTGTTGTTATCATCGCTATGAGGTAGTTCAATTTGTTTGATTAAACAAGGAGATTGATATTGACGGCGCAGATTATTAGCCAGATAAGTCTCAACCCCTTCATTGCCTCCTAGATAGCTTGTAATCAGATAGCGACCACCTACTAACTGTTTAATTTTGAGCAATGGTCGCAAATCTTGCAGCACATCTAAAGCAGAAGGATAGCGATGTTCTACTATCGGGGACATCATTTTAGTGAGAATTGCCTCTAATTTACTGCTGATCTGACATTGCGATCGCCAGTCAAGATTAGCTTGCTCTAACTCCAGGGCGATCGCCCTGTTAAAGCATAAACAGCAGTTTTAGCCAGGGCATAAATATCACTGCTAAAGTAAAATTTTCCTGCTTTTTGCTCTGGGGCAGCATAGGCTGGATTACCAATACCTCTACTTAGCATTAGCTCCCCCTGTAGATTAATTTCCTTGGCTTCAATTTTACGCAGTGCGCCAAAATTAATTAAAATATGAGCCTGATTCTGCTTGCGCCTCAGCAAATGAACTGGTTGAACATCACGATGCAGCACATTAGTTTTATGAATAAAGTCGAGAATCCTTAACCCATCTTGAATCAAGTAAACTGTCTCAGCTTCGTCAAATTTTTTACGTTCAATTTCTTGTTTGAGATTATCACCGTCAATATATTCACGGACGAGATAAAACTGTTGACCTTCGCCAAAGTAATGTTGTATCTGGGGAATTTGAGGATGATCTCCCAGTCTTTTGATGAGTGTAACTTCCTTGAACAGATATTCTTGAATAATTTGCCAATTTACTTCATTTTCGCTGTCAAAGTCCAACTGTTCGACTATACACTTTGCATCGACCATAGTCTGTAAGTCTTTTGCCAGATAGGTTTGTTCCCTTTCTGAGCGACCTAACTTTTGAATAATCTGATATCGATTATCAATAATAGTGCCTGGCAGGTGCATTGCTTTCTCGGAATTAGTGGCTAAAAAGGTCTATTGTAGTTTGACTAGCTTGATTGTGAGGGATCAACTTTTACTAGTTCGTGACATGGAAAATATTTTAGCCGATCATTTCAGCTCAAATGTCCGATTGTATATTCATCGTCTAGTCAGGTTTGATCGACTAGAAATGGGTTGAACAGAGGCACTCTGCTTGAGGTTAATTACCCTAGTGGTGTTGCTTTCTCTCGCCACACGAACTAGTAACCCTGCCAGTAATAATGAAGCAATAATTGAATTAATGCCATAGCTAAAAAAAGGTAGAGGCAAACCAGTCGTCGGCAAAGAACCTGTGGCAACACCAATATTAATTAATGACTGTCCAATAATAAACACCATTGCTCCCACCGCAACTAATCGTGGCAGTTCTTGGCTACACTTAATTGCGACTCTTAAGGCTAGAGTGCCATAGCCAATAATTAACAATAGCAGCAGTACACAACCGATAAAGCCAAACTCTTCGGCATAAACGGCAAAGATAAAGTCGGTCGAGCGAATTGGCAGAAATGATAATTTTTGTTGAGAAAGACCATATCCTGAGCCGCTAAAACTGCCAGAAGCGATCGCCAGTAAGCTTTGGATTAGCTGATATCCCTTGTTATGATAGTCCTGCCAAGGATCTAGGAAGGAAGTGATCCGATCTAATTGATAGGGATTAAAGGCAATACTGAGGCTGGCTATGCCGACTCCCCCTCCCGCTACGGTTAGTAACTGACTCAAGGGTAACTCAGCAGCCAGAGCAATTAGCCACAAACTCATCCCACATAGTCCTGTAGTACTTAAATTAGGCTGCTTCAAAATTCCCGCTAATACCAAAGCAAAAGTAATTAACCAGACTAGTCGTACTTTATTAGTCAATTTATGCCAGCGGGAAAATAAATATGCTGCTTGAAGTACTAAAAATGGTTTAATTAATTCAGAAGGCTGCAAGGAAAAAGGTCCAATGGCAATCCAGCGACTTGCTCCCATGGTAGTCTTGCCCAAGCCAGGGATTAAGGTGGCAAAAATTAAGGCTAAGAACACCAACACCATCAAGGGCGCAATCTTAATCGTTTTATTCAACGGTAGACGAGACACCAGGTTGAATCCAACAATGCCCACCGCCACACCAATCATCTGGCGTTTTAAAATATACAGTCCATCATTACTGTTGACCATTCCTTCAGGATAGGAAGCAGACATTAAAGTCACTAAGCCAATAATTAACCAGACACAGGTTAGCCAGTTTAATAAGCGGGCTTCCCATGTCCAAGATTTAACTTGAGGCGCGACGAAAGGAATGAAATAACTAAGATATTGCTTAACAACTTTAGTTTTTTTAGCTTTCACTAAGATTAAATTTGCGGTTTCTATTTTTGCTTTTTCAAGGTAGCAGATGATTCGCCTAAATTAAACCCAAGTCAAAGATGATTATCTATTAATTTGACACTAGCGTCCGACGAATTTAGATGCGTAATGTCAGAGAGCAATAGTTTACTCTTTTCCCTTAACCAGCCCCAATAGATTAATTTGTCTCTTAAAAGTTAAATCATGCCAGAGGTCTAATACAGATAATATTGACAACAGGAAGAGCTAAGAAACTGAAGACTATTCTAAAATTTATTAAAATAAGCACAATAAGCAGTTAAAACCCAGATTGAGTTTCCAACTGAGCAAAATATCGAGTAAAAAGTTTAGGACAGATCAATAATGACTATCAATTTGAGCAAAGGGGAAAGAATTTCTCTGGAAAAAGTAGCCCCAGGACTAGTACAGATTTTTATCGGCTTGGGCTGGGATATTAACGTTACGGATACTGGAGGGGACTTTGATATTGATGCGTCAATTTTTCTTTTGGACAGTAACGATAAGTTGATTTCCGATCAGCACTTTATTTTTTACAATAATCCCAAAAGTCCAGACCCTGAACAATCAATTCAGCAACGGGGTGATAATCGTACTGGCGCAGGAGAAGGAGACGACGAGATCATTGATGTCAACCTCAAAACTATCCCTCCAGAAATAGTCAAAATGGCTCTTACCGTAACCATTCATGAGGCGGAGAAGCGTCACCAAAATTTTGGTCAGGTAACTAATGCTTTCGTCAGAATTGTCAACTGCGAAAATGAACAAGAAATCATTCGTTACGATTTAACGGAAGACTTTTCCGTAGAAACAGCCTTGATTATGGCAGAACTCTATCGCAAGGATGGTGAATGGCGCATGAATGCCGTCGGTGCGGGTTATCAAGGTGGACTACAGGCTTTGGTAGAGCGTTATCAATAAGTAATGAGCAATGAACAGTGAGCAATGAACAGTGAGCAATGAACAGTGAGCAATGAACAGTGAGCAGTAATCAAAAACATGGCAGTTAATTTAAGTAAAGGACAGCGCATCTCTTTAGAGAAAGTAGCACCAGGAATCAGCGAAGCATTTGTGGGATTGGGTTGGGATACAAATATTACTGATACGGGGCAAGATATTGATATTGATGCTTCTGTGTTTTTGTTAGATAGCAATGAAAAGTTGATCTCAGACAATCACTTTATTTTTTATAACAATCTTGCTAGTCCCGATCCTCATAAATCTGTCGAGCATTTGGGGGATAATCGCACGGGTGCAGGGGAGGGAGACGATGAGGTAATTAAAGTCAATCTCAAGCAAGTCCCCCCAGATGTAAATAAAATTGCGATGGTGGTAACTATTCATGAAGCCGAGCAACGTCAACAAAATTTTGGACAGGTGCAGAATGCCTTTGTGCGCGTGGTTGATGCCCAAAACAAACAGGAAGTAGTCCGTTATGACCTGACAGAAGATTTTTCTGTGGAAACGGCTTTGATTATGGCAGAACTATATCGCAAGGATGGAGAATGGCGAATTAATGCTGTTGGTGCAGGCTATCAAGGTGGTTTACAGGCATTGCTAGATCGTTATCAATGAGCAATGAGCAATGAGCAGTGAGCAATGAGCAATGAGCAAATGAACAGTAACCAGTAATTAGTAATCAGTAATCAGTAATCAGTCCTAAAGGATAAGCTTCGCAAATAATCAGTAATCAGTAATCAAAACCATGGCAATTAATTTAAAAAAAGGACAGCGTATTTCTCTAACCAAAGAAGATCCAAGCTTGCAGCAGATTATGTGCGGTTTGGGTTGGGATGTTGCACCAAAGTCGGGGGGATTTTTTGGTGGCAATAAGCAGTTTGACCTCGATTCTTCAGTCCTGTGTTTGGATAATAATAAAAAATTACTCGATGTTAAAAATATAATTTATTTTGGTAATTTAAGACATAGCTCTGGGGCGATCGCTCATCAAGGAGATAACCTAACAGGTGCAGGGGAAGGCGACGACGAGATTATTAACATCGATCTGCCATTAATTCCTCCTAACATTGTTTATCTGCTCTTTGCAATTAATATTTATAAATGTAACGAGCGTCGCCAAGATTTTGGTATGGTCGAAAATGCTTTTGTCCGTATGGTAAATCGCAATAGTAATCAAGAATTGGCTCGCTACAATCTCTCAGGTAAAGAATATCAAGGGATGACGGGCATGATTCTAGCCGAAGTTTATCGTCATAATGAAGAATGGAAAATGGCAGCGGTCGGCAACGGTTTTAAGATTGCCACCTTAGCAGATATCGCTAAAATTTATACTTAGCCCGAAATAGATTTATCCTTGTTTCAATTGACTCAGAAAATTTTAGAATAAGAGTAAGCTTATCAAGCTATTTAGATAAATTAGTCTACATGATCAATAGAAATACAGTAAATATTCAGTGTCTTGGATTACACTAAAGACGACTAAAGCTCGCTGGGAGGCTGAGTTGATGCAGCAAATATTAAACGCTTACGATATTCCTTGTCGCGTGCTTAATATTGGTGCAGGGATATATTGTGGCGATGGCAGCCAGGCAGCAATCCAGGTAAGAACTAAAGATCGATGGACAGCCCTCCTACTTCTCAGTCCTGCTGAAGATGTTCAAGATTAAAGCCCTATAAAAAACCTAAATTTATGTCCTCTTTATTTGATTGGTTCGCCAATATTAGAAAAACTGAAGCTCCTTTACAGAAACAGCAAGAACGGGAAATTGCTGATGGATTGTGGACTAAATGCAACTCCTGTAACTCGGTAGCTTACACAAAAGATCTTCAGGCTAATCAGTTAGTCTGTCCTGAATGCAATTATCATAATCGGGTAGAAAGCAGTGAAAGAATTAAGCAACTAATTGACCCTAATACCTGGAAGCCTCTAGACGAAAATATTCAGCCGATAGATCCACTAAAATTTCGCGATCGCAAAGACTATTCTGCTCGACTCCAAGACTATCAGGCAAAAACTGGCTTAACCGATGCGGTGCAAACTGGCACAGGTCTAATTGACGGTTTACCCGTAGCTTTGGGAGTCATGGACTTCGGCTTTATGGGGGGGAGTATGGGATCGGTTGTCGGCGAAAAGCTTTGTCGTTTAATCGAACAGGCGACAGCAGAACAATTTCCTGTCGTAGTTGTCTGTTCTTCAGGTGGGGCAAGAATGCAGGAAGGTTTATTTAGCCTGATGCAAATGGCAAAAATTTCGGGAGCATTACACCGCCATCAAACGGCTAAGTTACTTTATATTCCTGTCTTAACTCATCCAACTATGGGCGGAGTAACCGCTAGCTTCGCTATGCTGGGAGATGTGATTATTGCCGAACCCAAGGCAACTATCGGCTTCGCTGGAAGACGAGTCATTGAGCAAACTCTTAGAGAAAAACTGCCCGATGGCTTTCAAACCTCTGAATATCTTTTAGAGCATGGTTTTGTCGATTCGATTGTACCTCGAACTAATTTAAGAAAAACTTTAGCGCAGTTAATTAGTCTACATCAGCCTTTTTATTCATTAATGTCTCCCCTTGAAGAAAAAAACGGTCATTATTCGTCAGTAAATTCGGCAGTAACTAAAATTTGATTAAACTCTAAGAGTCAAGAATGGATGAGGTTAAAGCTGATACCTCATAGCTTGACTAGTATTACTCCTAACCCGATTAATTTAAATTCTTTGATTTCAATGCAACTTTATTTTCCCAAGCAATTATTGATCGTCATGCCTTTAATAATTGCAGCTAACCTGGGTTTATTGCCAGCATCAGCAACTGCTAATGACAAGCCCTTAACACAAACTGAAATTGACCAAAAGATTCAGACTATACCTCAATGGCAACAGTCAAAACAAACAATTACCCGTACTTTTGAATTTAAAAACTTTGTCGAAGCGATCGCTTTTGTCGATCAATTAGTTGAGCCTGCCGAAGCAGCACAACACCATCCAGATTTGACTATTTCTTATAATAAAGTTACTGTTTCCCTCTCCTCTCACGATGTAGGAGGCTTAACCGATCAAGATTTTGCTTTGGCAAAAACCATCTCCAAGATTGCTAAATGAAATGCTATTGTAAGTTGGTCGTCACTAATTGAACATCACTCTATAAATGCAGCAGTTTTTCCGCGATCGCGTACCTTCTAACTGGGTTAAAAATCTGCTTCTCGGCTTGTGCCTGGCTGCTTTTTTAAGCGTTCCAACTTCGGCTAATACTGTGATTAAAGAAGCCGAAATTTACAAAATACGTAATCAAGTCGATATCAACTATGGTCAAAAACAAGATTGGAGTCAAGCCAAGCTTGGTGATGTAATTGTACCTCAAGATTCTGTGCGTACTGGTGCTAATTCCCGCGCCGATATTCTGTTTAATGAAGGCACTTTGGTGAGAACAGGCGCAGGCACTACCTTTCGTTTTCCTCCTGGTAAACGCAGCTTTGAATTGACCAGTGGAGCTGCCTTGATTATGATTCGTCCCGAACAAGGACAAAGCACGATCACTACCCCTGAAGCGAAAATAGTTTCTCAGGGAACAGCTTTATTTGTGCAGCACAACCCTAAAAATAGCTCATCTTTAGTGGGAGTTCTGACGGATAGTCCGGCGGGTTTAGTGAAGGTGCAAAGTGCTAATGGCGAAGTAACGATTCATTTACAGGCAGGTCAATTTGTGACAATTGTGCAGGGAGTCGTAGGTCTGGTCGAACATTTTGTCTTGCCGATGTTTTATGAGACTGTCGAACTTGCGGCTGGTTTGGGTCTAGAACCAGAAGCAAGGGAAAAGCTGCTCGCCGAAGAATCGCCAGAAGTACAGCAAACTATTCGAGCAGTTCAAGCAGAAGCGATCGCGCCATTACAAAATCAATTAAACTGGCTAAGAGGTTTTTGCCAGGTTCAAGTAAAAGAGGAAAACCTTGATTCTCTATTAGAAATACTAGGTCTGAATCCTGCAAAGGTTAAGGCGGATCTATCAACTTCCGAGCAAAGTCTATTCCTGTTGCCTATGCGATCTCTTGAGGGTGTAATTTGGTTAGGCAAATATTGCGCTCATCATCTCCCACAAAATTTAAAATCGACTAATTAATCACCTAAAATTAAGCAAAATTAAGCAAATTAAGTTTAGATTGATTTTGCCCAAGTTGTTGCTGCTGATGATTTTGATTCTCAGGTCTGTCCGTAATACTCTATAGTTATTGATTAAACTGTAACAGGATTTACTTAAACATTACAGATTATTACTTTGTTTTTAATAAAGGAGACTACAGTAGGGTTAATCTTTTATCTTCAATATCGATGGATGAATCAAATACATCTATCAAAATAGATAAAAAATAAATTTGTTGTCACAATTAAGGAGAGCTTAATGCTTGACGCTTTTTCCAGAGCCGTAGTAAGTGCAGATAGCAAGACTGCTTGCATAGGCGGAAACGAACTACAATCTCTAAAAAACTTTATTTCTGAAGGAAACAAACGTTTAGACGCTGTTAACACAATTGCTAGTAACGCTAGCTGTATTGTGTCTGATGCTGTTGCTGGTATGATTTGCGAAAACCAAGGCTTGATTCAAGCTGGTGGGAACTGTTATCCTAACCGTCGCATGGCTGCTTGTTTGCGCGATGGTGAAATCGTTCTACGTTACATCACTTATGCTTTGTTATCTGGTGATGCTTCCGTACTAGAAGATCGTTGCTTGAACGGATTAAAAGAAACTTACACTGCTCTTGGTGTACCTTTACAATCTACTGGTCGCGCTGTTGGTATCATGAAAGCCGCTTCCTTGGCTCACATCAATAACAACAATACCGAAGCCAATGGTGGCAAAAGATTCCGCAAAATGGAAATGAAAGATGGCGATTGTTCTGCAATCACTTCTGAAGCTGCAAGCTACTTCGACAGAGTAATTTCTGCCCTTAGCTAGGTTTGTGCTTAGTCTCAATGTTTTGAGCTTTTAGCACGGGCATTGAAAACTTACCATAATTTAATTTCAAGCAATTCAGGAGATAATTAATCAATGAAATCTGTTGTAACTACAGTTGTTACTGCTGCTGATGCGGCGGGACGCTTTCCCACTACTTCTGACTTAGAGTCAGTCCAAGGTAGTCTTCAACGTGCTGCTGCGCGTATGGAAGCTGCTGAGAAACTAGCTGGTAATATCGATCAAGTTGCTCAAGAAGCTTACGATGCTTGCATCAAAAAGTATTCTTACTTGAACAACGATGGTGAAGCTAACTCAAACGACACCTTCAAAAGCAAGTGTCTTCGTGATGTTAAGCACTACATGCGCTTAGTTAACTACTGTCTAGTTGTCGGTGGTACTGGTCCTCTAGATGAGTGGGGTATTGCTGGACAACGTGAAGTATATCGTTCTTTGAACTTACCTACTGCTCCTTACGTAGAAGCTTTGACGTTTGCCCGTAACCGCGGTTGCGCTCCTCGCGATATGTCTTCTCAAGCATTAGTTGAATACAATGCTTTATTGGACTATGTAATCAATTCTCTTTCTTAAGAGTTTGGTTGAAAAGTTCAAAATTTAATTTTTCATAAGCAGATAATTGTATCTGTTTAAATGATGAGGGCTTTAGGTCTGTTGCTATGACTTTAGTAGGTTTTGGTATCAGTCTTAAAGCTCTTGTTATATCTTTATATGATGAATTGTTTTTTTTTTGATTATCTAGCAAGCTAGCCAATATTAAATAATTAGATTTGTATAGTCATTCCAAATAAAAACCACATGATTTTGTGAGGGCGAATGACCATTCGCCCCTACGAGTAACTTTCTTGAGTGGAACATCTAAAAATACGGAAGCTAATTGGAATGACTATAGTTAGATTTGTAGAATGATATAAAGTTAATCAAAAATTATAAAATTTAATGACTATTGACGCTTTATTTGCCAAGCTGAAGCATCCCAATCCCAATCTACGCAGCAAAGCAATGTGGGAAATAGCCGAGGCGAAAGATGAAAATACGATTCCTCGTCTCATGAGCATTCTTGATCAAGAAGATGTACAGTATCGTCGCACAGCAGTAAAAACTTTGGGCGTAATTGGTGCAGAAGTTGTTTCTCCTGTGGTTGATGCACTGCTAAATAGCGATAACCCTACAGTGCGCTCTAGCTGTGCTAAGGTGTTGGCACAAATTGCCGTTAATCATCCAGATGTACCAATGCCCGAAGAAGGTATCCAAGGATTGAAGCAAGCGTTGAACGATCCTAATCCTGTAGTTAACATACCAGCGGTGATGACCTTGGGTGAAATCGGCTCACCAGTATTTGACCTTTTAGTTGAAACTTTAAACACCACGGAAAACATTGTAGTCCAGATGTCTATCATCAACGCTTTAGGCTCGATGGGAGACGAAAGAGGAGTAGAAGTTTTAAGGGATCTCAGTCAAAATAAATCTGCCGATCCTTACCTTCAAGAATCGGCAACTAGCGCTCTATCTCGTTTGGAGATGGTGATGAAATATAGCGGTTAATTTTGACTTTCAAAGCTTATTTCTGTTCTTTGCAGCGAAATCTGCCTTCAATAAAATCTCTTTTTGCCAGATGTTTGGTTTTACGTCCTGTAACTCGTTTACGCCACATTTTAAAGCTAGAATACTTCATTTCTTGGCGCATTAAAGCAATCACTGCTTGCTCCTTTAAGCCGAACTGGGTTTCAATCGCAGCGAAGGGAGTACGATCTTCCCATGCCATTTCCACTATACGATCTATAGTTTTAACGTCTAATTCTGGTAATTTCATTAATACTAGGAAATATTAGGAATTTATACTTAGCGTATTATTTTAATTATTGCTTAAAAAATATGGCTATGGTTCAGTCGGAAGAAATATAGCCGTACAAAGTTAAATTAGAACAAGTCTAGTTAACTGTTCGTAGGTAGTGGGTAGTGGGTAGTGGGTAGTGGGTAATACCTCTCTTCTGTCAAAGTAGGGGAGGTAGAATGAGGAAGAAAGCTTGAAATCAAGACTAAGACTATGGTTAAGCCTCGTTTGCCTCGACCAACAG